>DVHK01000069.1 GCA_018712135.1 Candidatus Coproplasma avicola
CTCTTTTGAACCACGCGACTATCGCGTGGTTTTCGTTATACAAGAAAAAGACAGGCGGTGAGCCTGTCCTTTTTTATTTTTTAATTGAATTATTCGCCGAAATATCTCTTTAAAAGACCTGCAAAACCTGCGCCGTGGCGAGCTTCGTCTTTTGCCATTTCGTGAACGGTATCGTGAACGGCGTCGAGGTTGAGCTGCTTAGCCCTCTTGGCGATTGCAAGCTTGCCTTCGCATGCGCCTGCTTCGGCAGCCGCGCGGAGTTCGAGGTTCTTCTTGGTGGAAGGCGTAACAACCTCGCCGAGAAGTTCTGCAAACTTTGCTGCGTGTTCTGCTTCTTCATATGCATAACGCTTGAAAGCTTCGGCTACTTCGGGATAACCTTCGCGCTCTGCAACCCTGGACATTGCAAGATACATGCCTACTTCGGTGCATTCGCCGGTGAAGTGAGCGTGAAGTCCGTCCATAATCTCCTTGTCGTCGCAAACGCCGTCGCCGACAACGTGCTCGCAAGCAAACTTGGGTTTATTGGTTTCCTCTACGGGAACAAAAGTTTTAGCTTTGCAAACGGGGCAAACTTCTACGTCATCTGCCACGATTTCGCCGCATACTGTACATCTTTTCATATTTAAACACTCCTTAATGTTTATTTGTAAATGTATTATAACATATTTAAGATTAAATATCAATAATAATTGAATGGAAAATTGTGAAAAAAAGAAAAAATTTTTCTTAGTTTCCCAGAGCTATGCGTTCAAGTTCTTTATAATCGCGCGCGAACATCTGCGCGCCCGCCGCCAGCAACTGTTCACGCGTGCGGAAACCCCAAAGCACGCTTGCACAGTCGATACCCGCATTTTTCGCCGTAGCGATATCTGTTTCGCCATCGCCGACGAAGAGACAGCCGGCTTTTTCAACGCCGAGCCTGTCCATTATGTAAAGCGCGGCGGAAGGGTCGGGTTTTAATGGGAAGCGACCCGTCTGCCCGACAATGCAGTCGAACCCGAAGGGCGCGAGAAACTTTTTGCAGACGGACTGTGCAGCGTCGTCGGGCTTGTTGGTGAGAATGGCGGTTTTTATGCCGCACGCCTTTATATTGCGCAAAAACTCACCCTCTCCGTCGTAGAGACAGGTAAGATCATTATCACAAGCGGCAAAATTAACGCGGTAATATTCGTACAGCTGCTCTGTTCTGTCAAAGCCCTGCGGAACGGCGCGTTCGACGAGTTTTTTTGCGCCGTTACCGACGTATTCCAACGTTTTTTGAAGAGAAACCTGCGGACAGCCGAACTTTGCAAGCGCATCGTTGAGCACCTTGCAGATGTCGCGCGAGGTGTTCAGCAGCGTTCCGTCCAGATCGAAAATAATTGCTTTATACATAATAAATTACATCTTGTCGGGCACGCCTATGCCGAGCAGCCCGAGGGCGTTTTCAAGCGTACGCAGAGTCGCCTTTGTAAGCTCGAAGCGGAAGTCCTTGACCCCCTCTTCCGCCGTTAAAATTTTGCAGTCGAAATAGAACTTGTTGAACTTCTGTGCGAGATCGACGGCGTAGCGGGCGATATAACTCGGCTCGTACTTGTCGGCGGCGTCCTTAACCGTATCGGGGAAGGCGGCGAGCGTTTTTATGACCTCGAACTCCTCGTCGGTAAAGTTCAGTTTTTCCGGCAAAACGGGCTTGAAGTCACCCGCCTTTTCGATGACCGACGAAGCGCGCGCGCAGGTGTACTGGACATACACGCTTGTTTCGCCCTCGAAAGACAGCACTTTATCGTATGAGAAAGTGATATCCTTAATTTTATTGTTGTAGAGCGCGCCGAAGATAACCGCGCCGACGCCGACTTTTTCGGCGATTTCGTCCTTGTTGGCGAGGGCGGGATTTTTTTCGCTGACGACCTTGTACGCCTTTTCCACGCACTTTGAAATTACGTCTTCCAGCCACACGACCTTGCCCTTGCGGGTGGACATTGCGCCGTCTTCAAGCGAGACCATGCCGTAAGCGACGTGGACGAGATCCTTAGCCCACTCCTTGCCCATAAGTTCCAGAACCTTGAAAAACTGCCTGAAATGTAGGTTCTGCTGATATGCGACGACGTAAAGGCACTTGTAAAAGTCGTAAGTTTTTTTGCGGTAGATGGCAGCGGCGATATCGCGCGTGGCGTAAAGCGACGCGCCGTCCGAACGCAAAATGAGGCAGGGCGGCATGCCGTAGGGTTCGAGGTCGACTATCTGCGCGCCCTCGCTCTCTTTGAGCAATCCCTTTTCTTTGAGCTCGTCGATTACGGGCGCCATTTTGTCGGTATAAAAGCGTTCGCCGGCGTAGCTGTCGAAACGGACGTCGAGGCGGTCGTATATCTTTTTTACATATTCGAGGGTGAGCGACTTGAACCATTCGAACAGGTCGTTAGCCTCTTTGTCGCCGTTTTCGATGAGGCGGAAGTATTCGCGCGCTTCCTTTTCCATCTCATCGTCCGCCTCGTTATTGAAGCGGACATAGAGGTCGTTTATGGCGTGGATACCGCCCTTTTCCACCTCCTCTTTATTGCCCCAGCGCTTATAGGCGCTTATCAGCTTGCCGAACTGCGTTCCGTAGTCGCCGAGGTGGTTTATACCCACCGTTTTATAGCCCAAAAAGCCAAAAATTTTATAGAGCGCGCTACCGAGCACCGTGGTTGAGAGGTGACCTATGTGGAAGGGCTTGGCTATGTTGACGGACGAATAGTCTATGCATATAGTCTTGCCCGCGCCCATGTCGGAAGAGCCGTACTTTTCGCCCTTCGAGGCAATTTCCGAGAGAACTTCGCGCGCGAGCCCCTCCTTATTGATTGAAAAATTGAGATAGCCGTTGACGGCTGAAATGTCGCTTATGACCCCGTCGGGTGAAAGCCCAGACGCGAGCTCCTGCGCGATTACTGCAGGACTTTTGCGCAGCACCTTTGCAAACCTGAAACAGGGAAGGGCGTAGTCGCCCATCTGGGAATTGGGGGGAAGAGCTATGGAAGAATAAATTTCGTCCGCGCTCACGCCGTCGACTTTTATTTTATCTGCGATATACTTTTTGTAATCCATTTATAACACCTTTAATTTTCTACATGCATTTTAACATAATTTATGTATTTTAGCAAATTAAAGATTGCTAAAATGATATTTTTGTAATATAATTATAGTCGCAATTCAATCACATATAAAATTTGGAGATATTTTATGAAATTAGGCGTTGTGGGTTTGCCGAACGTGGGCAAATCGACACTTTTCAATGCAATAACGCACGCGGGCGCCGAGGCGGCGAACTACCCATTTTGCACCATTGAACCCAACGTCGGCGTGGTGGCCGTTCCCGACGAGCGGCTGGACAAGCTTGCCACCCTTTATGACAGCAAAAAGGTTACACCGGCAATAGTTGAATTTGTCGACATAGCAGGTCTTGTAAAGGGCGCTTCTCACGGCGAGGGACTGGGCAACAAGTTCCTTTCGCACATACGAGAATGCGACGCCATCGTACACGTTGTGCGCTGTTTTGAAAACTCAAACATAACGCACGTAAGCAACAAAATCGACCCCGTAGACGACATCAATACCATAACGCTCGAACTCATTTTAGCCGACATCGAGGCGGTGAACAAACGCCAGGACAGAATTCGCAATTCGGCGAGAGGCGGTTCCAACAAGGAAGCGGCGATAGAGTTTGCCATGCTTGAAAGGCTGGAAAAATTTTTGGGCGGAGAAAAGCCCGCGAGACTTTTTGAATGTTCGGATGCCGAAAAGCCCTTTCTCGACAACCTGTTCCTGCTGACGGCTAAACCCGTAATATACGCGGCTAACATTTCGGAATTCGATATGGGCAAGGACGAAAACGACATACCTCTCGTCGTCAAGGTCAAGGAAGTTGCCGCAAGAGAGGGTAGCGAAGTGCTTGTAATCTGCGCAAAGACCGAGGAAGAACTTGCACAGATGGAACCCGAAGAGAGCGCCATGTTTTTGGAGGAATTGGGGCTTAAAGAGAGCGGACTCAACGCGCTGATAAGAAAGAGCTATTCGCTTTTGGGACTGATATCATTCCTGACGGCGGGCGAAAAGGAAACGAGGGCGTGGACGATTAAAAAGGGCACAAAAGCTCCGCAGGCGGCGGGCGTTATACACAGCGATTTCGAGCGCGGATTTATACGCGCCGAAGTAGTCGACTGGGAGACGCTTTTGGAGTGCGGAGGATTAGTAGGCGCGCGCGAAAAAGGCAAAGTGCGCTCCGAAGGCAAGGATTACGTCGTAAAAGACGGCGACGTCATACTCTTCCGCTTCAACGTATAATTTAAAGATAACGACAAAGCATCGGCCGATTTCCGGCCGATGCTTTGTTTTTAAAATTCCTTTTTACTGTAAATCCTTACAGAGATTATAAAAGACGCAACAAACATTATAACGGTTGCGCACACCACGCACGATATAAATACCGCCTGATTGCCTGCAAGGGCGTCGCCGATAAAGGGCATCAAAGCTATGAGCGCTACCATAAGTATGAGAATGAGCGCTATCATATACACCCTGCCCTTTTCGACCCCGAATTTGAATATTATGGGCAGAACGACGGCGAGAGCTATAAACTGCATACATATGGGCGAGATAAACTCGGCAGCGCCGCCTTCGGCGCCGATTACGGAAAACACAACCGAATAGGCGACAGAATTTAAAAGCGCGAACGACAAACCGAGCAGATATTTTTCCGCAACAATGACTTTCATATTCATGCCGCTTGCCACTATAAATTTCTGCCAGCCATCCTTCTCCTCATAGGCGACCGCCGTGAGAGGCATAGAAACGGTTACAAGTATGCCCAAAGTTGCACAGAAGGCCACGTTTTGCATGACTACCGAAAGAACGCTGAACAATATTATCATGGCGACGTACCACACCGCCTGTTTTCTTGTGTTGAAGAGATCTTTTATAAGCAAGCCTAACATACACTTTCTCCCTTGGAATAAAACAGCATTATATCATCTAAATTTGCAGGTTTGAATTCAAAGTCGCGCGGCATTTTTTGCTTTATTGCGAGAATGTCGGTGCCGTATTCTCTGCGCAGCACCCTTACCACAGCCGTTTTGTCGAGCTCATCAAGCTGTCTGTCATTGACGCAATATATGCCGTACATGCCGAGCAGTTCGTCTTTTTCTTCGTTAAACAGAACTTTGCCGCCGTGAAGATATACAATATAATCGCATATTTTTTCGAGGTCGGATGTTATATGCGAAGAAATAAGCGCCGCATGTTTTTCCTGTCGGTTATAATCGTATATCAACTCTAAAATTTCATCGCGCACCACAGGGTCGAGGCCGCCCGTGGGCTCATCGAGTATGAGAATATGACTGTCGTAGGAAAGCGAAACAGCAATTGCCGCCTTCATCTTCATTCCCTTTGAAAATTCTTTTATTACCTTTTTCTCGGGCAACCCGAACTTTTGAACAAGCTGCATGAATTTTTCATTATTCCACCTTTCAAAGACATTTGATAAAACTTTGCCGAGCATGTCAAGGTTGAGTTCGCCAGGCAGCCCCATATCGTCAAAAACAAAAGAAATTTTCTGCTTTTCCGATTTACTGAGGCGGTTTATAGACTTTCCGTCGAGCAGAATTTCGCCGCCGTCAGGGTGAACTGCACCCAGAATACATTTAATTACTGTGCTCTTGCCCGCGCCGTTTTCGCCGATGAGTCCCACGACGGTGCCGTCGGGAATATCGAACGTGACGTTTTCGACGCTGAAGTTTTGATAATGTTTATTCAGCCCTTTTATGCTAAGCATTGATCAACTCCGATAAATAATCTTTACAATATCCAGAAACTCTTCTTCGCTCATGGCGCATCTGTTTGCAATTTCAACCGATTTGGCAATAAGTTCCTCCATCTCCTTAATATTCTTCTCCCTGACAAATTCCGCGTTCCGCTCGGCAACGAAACTTCCCCTGCCCACAACAGAATAAATATAGCCGTCGCGTTCAAGATCGGAATACGCGCGCGAAGTGGTTATGACGCTTATGCGCAAATCTTTCGCGAGACCGCGTATGGTAGGCAGCGGTTCGCCGGCAGATAACGTACCTTCCAGTATCTGCTGTTTAATCTGGTCGTAAATCTGCTCATACAGGGCCTTGCCCGAAACATTAGAGATGTGTATATTCATTATTGCCTTCCGAATATTGTATATATTGATTATATACAATAT
>DVHK01000014.1 GCA_018712135.1 Candidatus Coproplasma avicola
ATAGATTTCTCCACTCGCTGTCGCTCGGTCGAAATGACAGATAATAAGTAGCACACTTTTCGGGAACACCTTTAAAAAAAGAGTGCCCGCGGCGAAAATAAAATTTCCGCCGCGGGCGCAATATTTATTACAATTTATTGCTTATCTATATTTCTGCCGTACAATGCCGAGACGTTGTTTGCGTAGCGCTGCATGTTGTCGCACGACTTTAAGGGAATTGAATCCTCATAATCGGTCAGCTTTTTAGCCTGTTCGCGCGTCAGCTTTTCGGGGATATCTATCTGAACATCGACATACAGATTGCCCGTTCCGTTGACAGTGCGCACGCCCTTGCCGCGTATGCAGAAGCGCGTGCCCGACGACGTGCCCGCGGGAACGGTGAGTTCCTGCGTGTCGTCTATGCCCGGCACCTGAATTTTGCCGCCGAGGACGGCGGTTTTGTAAGATATGGGCACGGTTACGTATAAGTCTTTATCCTGCCTTTTTAAAAGCTTGTGAGGCTCTATCTGGAAATAGAGATACAAATCGCCCGGCTCGCCGCCGTTGGGCGCCGCCTGGCCGTAGCCGCGCTTTCTTAAAGAACTGTCTGAATCGACGCCCGCGGGGATGTTGACGGTAAACCTCGTCTGGTTGCGGATTGAGCCCTTACCCTTGCAATCGGGACATTTTTCGAGAATTTTCTTGCCCGTGCCGCCGCAGTCGGGACATACCCCCACCTGAATGGTTCTGCCGAAGATGGTATCCTGCTGATACTTTACCCTGCCCGTGCCGCCGCATTTTGAGCACTTCTGAAAGGCGGTGCCATCCTTTGCGCCCGTGCCGTTGCACGACTTGCAGGGTTCGTTGCGGAAATAACTTATCTCCTTGGTGCAGCCCTTTATGGCGTCGAGGAAGGAAAGGCGGATAGTCTGCTCGATATTTGCACCGCGCGCGGGAGCCTGGCGGGCAGAACTTGCGCCGCCGAATCCGCCGCCGAACATAGACGAGAAAATGTCGCCGAGGTCGCCGAAACCGCCCGAGAACGGGTTGCCGCCCGAGAAGGGATTGCCCCCTCCCATGCCGCCCATTCCGGGGTGTTCAAGCTCGAAGTCGTACTGCTTGCGCTTTTCCTCGTCGGAGAGCACGGCGTTGGCTTCGTTTATCTCCTTGAATTTTTCAGCCGCCGCGGCGTCGCCCGGGTGAAAGTCGGGGTGGTACTGCTTTGCAAGCTTGCGGTAAGCCGATTTGATTTCGTCCTGCGTGGCATTCTTTGACACGCCGAGTATTTCGTAATAGTTCTTTTTTGAATCAGGCATTGTAATAATTCCGTTTGTATTATTTAAAGCACCCTTTGTCCGTCGCTGCGCTCCGAGATCTTTCAACTACGTTCAAGATGACAAAAGGGCATACTGCATTTAAGCAGCGCGCTTGTTTGCGCGCTGCTTACTGCAATTATTTTTCTTTTCCGCGCCTTTGGCGCATAATTGCGTTTTGCCTCAAAACCGCGCTTTTGGGGCAAAGGCCCCAATTTGCGCATACCTGCGCCTCAGCAGGTGAAGGCGGCGCAATTATATAATTGTAGGGCTATTTAAGATTGCGCCGCCGAGGGCAGCGCCCTTAAATAACGGCAAGTTGGTGCATATCCTCTTATGCACAACTTGCATTAATATCTTTAGTTATGCTGCGTAAACTCCGTATCGTCGCCGCCGGGGTTAGAACCGTTGTTGCCTGCGGCGCCCTGAGCCTGCTGATACATTTTGGCGATTACGGGCTGAACGTCGGACTGCAACTTGTCGTACGCCGCCTTAATGCGGTCGTTATCGCCGCTTTCGAGCTCGGTCTTTGCCGAAGAAATTGCATCCTCGACAGTCTTTTTGTCGTCCTCGGACAGTTTGTCGCCCGCTTCCTTGACAGTCTTTTCAAGGCTGTCGATCATGCCTTCGAGGTTGTTCTTGTTGTCGACGGCTTCCTTGCGCTTTTTATCCTCTTCGGCGTACTTTTCAGCATCCTTTACAGCCTTGTCGATTTCCTCTTCGGAGAGGTTTGTCGAAGCCGTAATAGTGATGTTTGTAGACTTACCCGTGCCGAGATCCTTTGCCGTTACGTTTACTATGCCGTTTGCGTCGACGTCGAAGGTGACTTCGATCTGGGGAACGCCGCGGGGTGCGGGAGGAATGTCGGTGAGCATGAATTTGCCGAGCGATTTATTGTCGCGGGCGAACTTTCTTTCGCCCTGCAATACGTTGATTTCAACGCCGGGCTGGTTGTCGGCAGCCGTGGAGAATACCTGGCTCTTCTTTACGGGGATGGTGGTATTCCTCTCGATGAGGGGCGTGGATACGCCGCCGAGCGTTTCGATGCCGAGGGTTAAGGGCATTACGTCGAGAAGAAGGACGTCCTTGACCTCGCCGGAGAGCACGCCGCCCTGAATAGCCGCGCCGATAGCGACGCATTCGTCGGGGTTTATGCCGCGGAAAGGTTCCTTGCCCGTGATTTCCTTGACTTTATTGTATACGGCGGGAACACGCGTTGAACCGCCTACCATTATGACCTTTTTGATGTCCGAATAGGTGAGACCAGCATCCGCCATAGCCTTCTTCATGGGCTCTATGGTGCGGTCGACGAGTTCGGAGGTCAGGCTGTCGAACTTCTGCCTTGAAAGGTCGATATCGAGGTGCTGGGGCTGACCGTCGACGACCGTTATGAAAGGAAGGTTGATGTTGGTGTTGGTCATGCCCGAAAGCTCTATCTTAGCCTTTTCGGCAGCCTCTTTGAGCCTCTGCATAGCCGCCCTGTCCTTAGACAGGTCTACGCCCGTTTCCTTCTTGAAGGTGTCTACGAGGTAATCTATTATCTTGTTATCGAAGTCGTCGCCGCCGAGGTGGGTATCGCCGTTGGTGGCAAGAACTTCAAACACGCCGTCACCTATTTCGAGAATTGAGACATCGAACGTGCCGCCGCCGAGGTCGTAAATCATGACCTTCTGACTGCCTTCCTGCTTATCTAGACCATAAGCGAGAGCCGCCGCGGTGGGTTCGTTTATGATACGAAGAACGTTTAACCCCGCAATTTTACCCGCGTCCTTGGTCGCCTGGCGCTGACTGTCGTTGAAGTAAGCGGGGCAGGTGATGACCGCGTCCGTAACCTTTGTGCCGAGGTAGCTTTCGGCGTCGGCTTTGAGCTTGGAAAGGATCATCGCCGATATTTCCTGGGGGGAATAACCCTTTTCGATATTTACCTTATAGTTTTCGCCCATGTGGCGCTTGATTGAAATGACGGTTTTATCGGGCTGGGCGACCGCGAGACGCTTAGCCGCCTGACCGACGATACGGGTGCCGTCAGCCTTGAAAGAGACTACCGAAGGGGTAGTTCTGTTGCCTTCGCTGTTGGGGATGACGACGGGTTCGCCGCCTTCCATAACAGCCACGCAAGAGTTTGTAGTTCC
Source organism: Candidatus Coproplasma avicola (assembly GCA_018712135.1). Taxonomy (GTDB): domain Bacteria; phylum Bacillota; class Clostridia; order Christensenellales; family Borkfalkiaceae; genus Coproplasma; species Coproplasma avicola. The sequence goes on from DVHK01000014.1 coordinate 3,425, forward strand.
TAAGTCGATACCAATTACCTTTGCCATATTCTATGTGTCTCCTGTTTAAAGGTTAATTTACTTTTTAAAATAATTTATAATTAATTTTCCCGCAACGCAACCTGAAAGATTGCGTTTCACAAACGCCGCGTCGCTTATTTCACGGCGGCACAGCCGCCAATGCACAACGAGCGTTAAATACTTACTATCACCTGGGCGAAGCGGATAACTTTTTCGCCCTGCTTATAGCCTTTTTTTAGTACCCGCTGAACGGTGTTGGGCGTTTCGCCTTCGCCTGCGGGAACGTTCATTATAGCTTCGGCACAGCTTTCATCGAAGGAATCGCCGACATTTATAACTATTTCTTCGACGCCGAGCGATGAAAGTATGGTGTTGAAGCTCTTTATTATCTTATCTATGCCCGTCTTTGTCTTTTCGTCGGGCGCGCCCTCGTAAGCGTAACCGAAGTTGTCTGCAACGGGCAGAAGCTTTAAAATCGCCTCAGCCTTGCCGTCGGCATAAGCCTGCGACACCGCCGACTGGTTGCGCTTACGGAAGTTATCGTATTCGGCGGAAACGGAATACCATTTGCGCCTGTAATCTTCCGCCGCGGCGAGAGCTTTTTCAAGCTCGGAAGGTTCGGGAGGAGTTTTTTCGCTCTCCTGTTCCTCCTGCGCTTTGCCCTCCGCCTCCTCTTCGGGGGTGGGGGCGTCTAACAGCTCCTCTTCGTCGCTGTGTTTGAGTTCATCTTTATTTTCAGCCATTTTTTTATCCCTGCATTTGGTTTACAGTTTTAATATAACTCGCAAAAAGGGCGGTTAAACACTCCGACACATTTTTTTGTGAAATTTTTTTTCGCGCTGTTTTTGCACGCCTGAAAATGCAGGTAAAAGATACGCGCGCGACAATAAAATATACTGCTCAAAGTCAGCCCCGACGCCCGCCCCGACGCCGGCAGGCGTCGGGGCAGGCGATGCGTGCAATAAAAAGCAAATATTTTACAATTGTGTGTTGACTATTGGCAAACGCTGTGATAAAATTAAAACATGTATATTATAAGAAAGCTTCAACTTAAAAAGCTTTTCAACACGCGCGACCTCGGCGGAATGCCCGCGGCGGACGGAAAAGTTATCAAGCACGACAAGCTTATACGCAGCGGAAAACTTTATAAACTGCCGCCCGATACGGTAAAAAAGCTCAAAAAAAAGGGGCTTAACCTGATAATCGACCTGCGTATCTTTACAGAGAGAGAAGAATACCCCGATACCATGATAGACGGTGTAGAATACATTCATCTGCCCGTACTGTGCACGGCGACGCCGGGCATCACCAGGGAAAAGAGCATGACGAAGACCATGGCTATCGAGGCGCGCAGGCTCAAAGACGAATTCGGCACAGCCGACAACTATATGATCGCCATGTATAAGATGGTGCTGTTTTCGGACGAGCCCGTCAAGCTTTTAAGGGACTGCCTGCGGCTGATTATCGACAACGACGGCTGCGTACTGTGGCATTGCAGCGGCGGAAAGGACAGGGCGGGCATAGTCGCCATGCTGGTTGAAAGCCTTTTGGGCGTCGATGAAAAAATTATTGTAGACGACTATGTGGCATCGCACTATTTTCAGCACAGAAAATTTTTCTGGAACAAGGTCGGGCTGATGATATCCCCCCTCGTTCCGAGGTTTAAACATATTTTATACGGCATGATGGCAGCGAAGCCCAAATATATCACCGCGACCATAGACGAAATAAAGGCGCGGCACGGCAGTGTGATAAACTACTGCAAGGAGCGGCTGGGAATTACCGACGAGGACATTGCGCTGATGCGCGAAAAGTACCTTGAACCCGCAAAAAAGGGCGGCTTATTTTTCAACGAATAAAAATTTTACAGGCGGGCGCATGCCGACATGCGCCCGCTTTTTTTGCCGCCCGCAACTTTTTTATATCAAAAAACACTCCCGCGCGCGTTGATATAAAAACGCGCGCGGTTAAAAGGTCAGACAAATTATGCGCCGCGCGAAAAACGCGCGGCGCATAAACTTTAAAACTTTATTTATCGTATCCGTTGGGATTTTGCGACTGCCACTTCCACTGCGAAGCGCACATATCCTCTAAATTGTATTTAGCCTTCCAGCCGAGCTCGCGCGCGGCCTTTTCGGACGAGGCGTAGCAGGCTGCGATGTCGCCGGGGCGGCGGGGATCTATCTGATAGGGCAGCGTTTTGCCGCAGGCCTTTTCGAAGGCGTGAATCATGTCGAGCACGCTGTACCCCACGCCCGTGCCGAGGTTATAAATGTGAACGCCGCTGTCTTCGCACCCTCTTATGGCGGCGATGTGTCCGAGAGCGAGGTCGACGACGTGAATATAGTCGCGCACGCCGGTGCCGTCGGGGGTGGGATAGTCGTTGCCGAACACGTGAATGCACTTCAACTTGCCCGTTGCAACCTGCGCGACATAGGGCATGAGGTTGTTGGGAATGCCCTTGGGGTCTTCGCCTATAAGCCCGCTTTCGTGCGCGCCGACGGGGTTGAAATACCTTAAAAGGACTACGCTCCACTCCTTATCCGCCTTCCATATATCGGTGAGCATGATCTCTTGGAAATACTTGCTCGTGCCGTAGGGGTTGGTCGTGCCGCCTATTTTGCAGGTTTCGTCGAGGGGCAGTTTTTCGGGGGTGCCGTAGACGGTCGCCGACGACGAGAAAACTATTTTTTTGCAGCCGTGGGAGCGCATTGCGTCGACGAGCACGAGGGTGCCGTTGAGGTTGTTGTCGTAATACTCTATGGGCTTTACGCACGATTCGCCGACGGCTTTGAGCCCCGCGAAGTGAATTACCCAGTCTATTTTGTTTTCTTCAAAAATTTTATCGAGGAGCGCCCTGTCGCGCACGTCGCCCTCATAAAACTTTACGTCTTTGCCCGTTATGCGCTTTACGCGGTTGAGGCTTTCGCGGCTGGAATTGACGAGGTTGTCGATGACCGCCACGCCGTAGCCGCTGTTTAAAAGTTCGACGACAGTGTGGCTGCCGATAAAGCCCGCGCCGCCCGTTACAAGTACCGTCTGCATAATTATACCTTAATAAAACCTCCTCTTTCAGATCGGTTTTATTATAATATCGCGCAGAGCAAATGTCAACAATTATTCACCCGTCAAGCCGCCCGTCCGGCAGCGCACAATTGCTCATTCCACCGTCACGCTCTTTGCGAGGTTGCGCGGCTTGTCGGGGTCGCGCCCCGCCATTACGGCGGCGTGATAGGCGATGAGTTGAAGGGCGGTCGCCGAAAGGAAGTGCGCAAGGTGGGACGGCGCGCACGGCAACAACCACGCCGCGCTCACCCTTGCCGAAAGTTCGGCATATATGTGGGGCAATGTGGTTATAACCGCCACTTTGCCCTTGCGCGACAGAATCTGTTCGACGGCGGTTTTGCTCTTTTCGCACAGGCTTTCGTCGCAGATGAGCACGACGGACAAAACGCTTTCGTCTATCAGCGCGAGGGTGCCGTGTTTGAGTTCGCCCGCGGGGTAGCCGTCCGAAAAGATGTATGAGACCTCTTTGAGTTTGAGGCTGCCCTCTACCGCTACGTCGACGTCCGCTCCCCTGCCGAGGAAGAAAACAGCGCGGCTCTTTACGCATAGTGAGGCGATATTTGCGGCATATACACCATCGGACACTACTCTTTCGATGTCATCGGCTATTTTCATGAGCGCGCCGCAGCGCACGCGCGGCGCGCACGGCGCCGCGAGCATATGGAAGCAGGCGAGCTGACCTATATAGCTCTTTGTGGCGGCGACGCACACTTCGGCGCCCGCGCAGACGGGTACCACCTTGTCGGCAAATCGGGTTATGGCGGAATAGCCGACGTTGGTGACGGCGATGAGGTACGCCCCGCCGTCCTTTAAAATTTTTGCCGCCATTATGGTGTCCGCCGTTTCGCCGCTCTGGCTGACGGCTATGCACACGCTTTTTTGGGTGACACGGGGCGGGTCGTAGCGCGCCTCGCTGGCGATGTGGGCGCTGACGGGACATTCGTATGCGCCGCCGAGCAGTCGCACGGCGGCGAGCGCGGCGTTGTATGCCGTGCCGCATCCGACGAGCACGATTTTATCTGCCTCTTTGAGCCGCGAACACTGCCCGCCGCAGCCCGACGAGGCAAAAGCGCGGCAGGTGGCGCGCACTGTGCGGGCATTCTGGCGTATTTCTTTAAGCATATAGTGGGGGCAACCGCCCGTTCCCACCTCCTCTTCCTCCCATTCGAGGGGAGAAAAGTTGCGCGCAACCGGCTGCAACTGCCCGTCGTATATGCTTATGCCGCGCGGAGTGACGAGGGCGATATCGCCGTCGGCGAGTATGCAGTACGAGCGCGCCCTGCCCATGAGGGCATACATGTCGCTGGCGACGAAAAAGCCGTCCTCGCCCTCGCCGAGAATGGCGGGCGATCCGTGGCGGGTGACGGTAAAACCCTGAAACTGCTTGCAGAGGGCGGCTATCGCCCAGCAGCCTTTGAGGCGCGAACAGGCGAGGGACAGCGCCTCGGCAAAGTTGCCCTTGTAATAATAGTCGAGGAGGTGGGCGATAACCTCGCTGTCGGTATGCGAAAAAAAGACGTGCCCCTCCGCCGAAAGTTCGGCTTTGAGTTCGGCATAATTTTCGATTATGCCGTTGTGAACTATGGAAAAACTGCCATATATGTGGGGGTGCGCGTTGACGTCGTTCGCCTCGCCGTGGGTTGCCCAGCGCGTGTGACCTATTCCTACGCATCCTTCGAGCTCGCCCATGCGGGGCGCGAGCCCTTCGACCCTGCCGCTCTTTTTTATGGTGAAAATGCTGCCGCCGCCCAGGGTGGATATTCCCGCCGAGTCATAGCCGCGGTATTCGAGTTTTTTAAGCCCTTCAAACAGTTCGCCCGCCGCGCTTTTGCCGCCCGCATATCCCACTATTCCGCACATATTCCTCCCCCCTTTATTGCGCGCGCGATATTGCGGCACGCCTGTCTGCAAAGATTGCCGTCGGGACATTCGACCATCACCCTCACCACGCTTTCGGTGCCCGACGGGCGGACGAGAACCCTGCCCTCGCCGATGAGTTTAAGGGCGCGCTGTTTTTCGCGTTCGACCTCGGGCGAAAACGCCCGCGACTTGTCGTCGACCTCCACCGATATACACGCCTGCGGATAGAGGGTGAGTCCGCGCAGCAGGGAGGAAAACTGCCCCCCGCGCGCCGCGAGAGCCTGCATGAGATAGAGCGCGGTGACGATACCGTCGCCCGTGTTTTCGACCTTGCCTATTATGACGTGACCCGACTGTTCGCCGCCGAGAGCCGCGCCGCAGGCGCACATTTTTTCGTAGACGACGCGGTCGCCCACGCCGCACACCTCTACCACGACGCCCAGCCCCGAAAGCGAGGATATGAGCCCCGAATTGCTCATTACGGTGGCGACTATCCTGTCGCCGATGAGTTCGCCCCGCCTTTGCAGGAAGCGCGAAAGAATATACATTATGCCGTCACCGTCCACCACCGCGCCGCGCTCGTCGACGCATATGCACCTGTCGCCGTCGCCGTCGAAGGCAAAGCCGACGTCCAGCCCCCTCGCCTTTACGAGCGCGCACAGCCGCGCGGGGCGGGTAGAGCCGCAGCCGTCGTTGATATTTAACCCGTCGGGGTTGCAGCCTATGGCAACGACTGTGGCGCCGAGCGCGCGGAATACGCGGCGGGCGATGTTGTAAGCCGCACCGTTGGCGCAGTCCAGCCCTATTTTGTAGCCCGCAAGCGACTCGGGCGCGAGCGAGATGAGATGGGCGATATAACCGTTTCTGCCCGCGACGAAATCGACGACCGAACCCACTTCCGCCCCCGAGGCGAATGGCGCGCCTACGGGCGCCCCGCCCGCCTTCAATCCGCCGCTGAGGTAGTCCTCAACGAGGGATATTGTGCCGTCATTGAGTTTTTCGCCGCTGCCGTTGAGTATCTTTATGCCGTTATCGGCAAAGCCGTTGTGACTGGCGGAGACGACTATTCCGCAGTCGAAGTTGTGCACGCGGGCGGCGTACGCCACCGATGGCGTGGTGGTGACGTGCATGATATATGCATCTGCGCCAGACGCCGTAAGCCCCGCGGCGAGGGCATATTCGAGCATATACGACGACCTGCGGGTGTCCTTGCCGATGACGGCGCGGCATTTTTTTGACTGCGCCGCGCCGTAATACCAACCGAGAAAGCGCCCGACGGCGAAGGCGTGCTCGGCGGTAAGCCCCTCGCCCGCCTTGCCGCGGAATCCGTCCGTACCGAAGAACTTATTCACAAAAGTCCTCCCCCCCCTATCAATCGTTCAAATACCTGCCGTCAGCGCCGTGCGGCTTTACGTACAGGGGCGGGCGGCTTATGGCGAGGCTTTGGGGCGGGATTTCACCGCTTACCACCGAGCCGGCCGCGATATACACACCCTCACCTATGCGCGCGGGCGCGATTATCACCGAATTGCACCCAATGAAAGCTTTATCCCCAACATATGTGCGTTCCTTTTTTTGACCGTCGTAGTTGGCAAACACCACACCGCACCCGACGTTTACGCGCGCGCCCAGCTCCGCGTCGCCTATATAGCTGAGGTGCGAAGCCTTGCACCCCTCGCCGAGGGCGGCGTTTTTGAGCTCAACAAAGTCCCCCAGCCTGCAACCATTGCCCACAAAACAACCCTCGCGGACGTTGCAGAAGGGTCCCACCGTACAGCCGTCGCCTATTTTGCTTCCGCATATGCGGCTGTTCGTCACGGTGCATCCGCCCCCTATGCGCGCCCCCGCAATGCAACAGCCGGGTAAAATTTTTGTGTCCGCGCCGATGCGCGTTCCCCCCGAGATATGGCAGGGCGAATGCAGCTGCACCCCGCACGCGAGCGCGCAGCCGCGCGTGACGAACACTTCGCGCCCGAACACCTCCACCCCCATTTTTGTGAGTTGCTTCAATGAATAAAAACCGTCTTTTTTTAAATGCGTCACTTTATAATGTATGCGCGCCTGCCCTCAAAATGTGTGCGGCGGCGCAAAAGCGCCGCCGCACATGCCATTTTTCAGCACTTTACCGCACTAAATTATAAATTTATTCTTGACAGACTTATTTATATGTAGTAAAATGAATAGTAATATAACTGTATAAATGCGTATAATTGTATATTTTTTTAAATAACCGACAAGGAGAGAGCCGACCATGAAACTTAAAGGCGCAGAAATTTTAATAAACTGCCTGCTGGAACAGGGCGTAGACACGATATTCGGCTACCCCGGCGGCACGGTGCTGGACATTTACGACGCACTTTACCGCAACGGCAAAATCAACCACATTTTAACCGCGCACGAACAGGGCGCGGCGCACGCGGCGGACGGTTACGCGCGCGCGACCGGCAAAGTAGGCGTGTGTTTTGCCACGTCCGGTCCCGGGGCGACAAATCTTGTAACCGGCATAGCGACGGCATTCATGGACTCCGTACCCCTCGTAGCCATAACAGGCAACGTGGGACTGAATATGCTGGGGCGCGATTCCTTTCAGGAAATAGATATTGCGGGCATAACCATACCCATAACCAAGCACAACTATATAGTAAAAGATGTAAGCGAACTTGCAGAAACGATCAGGCGCGCCTTTTATATTGCAAATTCGGGGCGCAAGGGGCCCGTACTCATAGATATTTTAAAGAACGTGCAGATTGCCGAGTGCGAATACGAGCCCAAAGAGCCCTATCCCCTTAAAGAATTTGCCATAGACGGCGGCAAAGTTAAGGAGACCGCCGACATTATAAATTCCGCCAAAAAACCGCTCATCATAGCGGGCGGCGGCGTGATATCTTCGGGCGCTTCGCCCTACCTTAAAGAGCTGGCGAAAAAACTCAACGCGCCCGTGACGTATACGCTGATGGGCAAGGGTGCGATACCCGACGGCGACCCCTTATGCATAGGTATGCTTGGCATGCACGGCACTTTTGCCGCGGCGAAGGCGCTCATCGCCAGCGACGTGATAATCGCGCTCGGTTCAAGGTTTTCCGATCGCGTTGCGCTCAACCGCGATCTGTTTGCCAACGGTAAAAAAGTAATTCACATCGACATAGACAACGCCGAATTCGACAAGAACGTCAAAACCACCGTGCGCGTGCTGGCGAGCGTGGACAGCTATATCAAAGCGGTTCTGCCCCTCCTCGGCGAACACGGCAGTCAATGGATGGACGAAGTTGCCACGTTTGAAGAGGGCGAAAAGCTTAAAGTAGACACCTCCATCATGGCTTATAAAATTCTTAAAAAGGCGAGCGCGCTTGCGCCCAAGGGCAACCCCGTAATAGCCGACGTAGGTCAGCACCAGATGTGGGCGGCGCAGTATTTTGCCGCCGAGAGACCGAGGCAGTTTTTGACCTCGGGCGGGCTGGGCACCATGGGTTACAGCATGGGCGCGGCGATAGGCGCATACTTCGGCACGGGCAAAGTGTGTACGGTTGTCGTGGGCGACGGATGTTTCAACATGAACATGAACGAACTTTCCACCGCCGTCACCCAGGGCGTGCCGCTCGTTATACTGCTGATGAACAACTCGGTGCTCGGCATGGTGCGCCAGTGGCAGAAAATATTCTATGCGCGCAGATTTTCGCAGACGACGCTCAAAAAAAAGACCGATTACGTCAAGTTCGCCGAAAGCTTCGGCGCGAAGGGACTGCGCATACAGAGCGAAGACGAGATTGAAAGCGTTTTGAAAGAGGCGTACGCCTATGCGCAGAAGAACAGCGCGCCCGTGCTGATAGATTGCCATATATCGTGCGACGAAAACGTTCTGCCCATGATAAAACCGGGGCAGACATACGACACGCAGCTTGAAAGAATGGAGGAAAACTGAGATGGACGAAGTTAAAAAATATACGATCGGCGCGCTCGTTTCCAACAAGAGCGGCGTTTTAACGCGTATTTCGGGACTGTTCGCCCGCAGGGGTTACAACATTGAAAGTTTGACCGTATGCGCGACCGAAGACCCCGAAATTTCGAGAATGACAATAATACTAAAAGGCGACGAATACATGCTTTATCAGATGATTCGCCAGATGGATAAGCTTGAAGACGTTAAAAAGATAGGCTGCGCCAACGAGCTCGACTGCGTTTACCGCGAGCTTATGCTGGTTAAAGTGCGCGCGGGCGCCGAGGAGCGCAACCAGATTGTGCAGATAACCCAGATTTACAAGGCAAAAGTTGTAGACCTTTCGATAGACACGATGATTTTAGAACTGACTGGCGACCCCGAAAAGCTTGACGCCTTTGTAAAGGTTGTAGAGCCCTACGGCATACTCGAAATGCAGCGCACGGGCGTAACCGTGCTCGCGAGGGGACAGCACACTTTAAAAGATCGCGATTGTTACGGAGATCACGTGAATTAAGTGAAATGTACGCTATGCGTACGTGAAAAGGCGGCATATATGCCGCCGTGAAATGCAGTCGCAGGCTGCGCGAAATGCGCGCTGGGCGCGCGTTGCGGAACAAATTTTTGCGGCGCAGCCGCAGAAATACTCACCTTAACGCAACCTGCAAGATTGCATTTCACGCCGCTGTAATGAATGTCGGTTCAAAAGATATGTTTAGCGGCATTTCACACGCACAAAGTGCGTATTTAACGCAAACGCAGTTTGCATTTAACCGCGGCTTTCAGCCGCAAGAGGTTTAACTATGAACAACATATTTTCTGACAGCAATGACATGAGTCCGCAGAGGTCGCTCCTTCGGGCGCTCGGCTGGACGGACGAAGAGATGCAAAAACCGCTCGTCGGCATAATATGCGCGCAGAGCGAAATCATTCCCGGGCACATGCACCTTGACGATATTGCCAAAGCCGCCGCCGAGGGCGTTATAGCCGCGGGCGGCAAGCCCGTCATCATGCCGTCTATCGGCGTGTGCGACGGCATCGCCATGGGGCACGCGGGCATGAGATATTCGCTGCCCTCGCGCGAAATTATTGCCGACAGCGCCGAAATTTTGCTGCGCGCCCACGGCATGCAGGCGGCGATTTTTGTGGGAAACTGCGACAAGATTATACCCGGCATGCTCATGGCGGCTGCAAGGGTAAATATCCCCTCTGTTTTCGTTTCGGGCGGCCCCATGCTTGCGGGGCGCGTGCGCGGGAAAAAGACTTCGCTTTCGACCATGTTCGAGCAGGTGGGAGCCTTCAACGCGGGAAAGATAGACGAAAACGAGCTTAAAAATTACGAATGTAACGCCTGCCCGACCTGTGGGTCGTGCTCGGGCATGTTCACGGCGAACAGTTTAAACTGCCTGTGCGAAGCTTTGGGCATGGCGCTGCCCGGAAACGGCACCATACCCATGGTGTATTCGGCGAGGCTGGCGCTTGCAAAGCGCGCGGGCGGGGCGGTCATGAACCTTTTAAACAAGAACATACGACCCTCGGATATAATGACCCCCGCGGCGTTTAAAAACGCCGAGACGGTTGACATGGCGATAGGCGCTTCGACAAACACCGTTCTGCACCTGATTGCCATTGCGCGCGAAGCGGGGCTGACGGGCGAGCAGGTTTCGATAGATTCTCTTAACGAAATTTCAGAGCGCACGCCCAATCTTTGCCGACTTGCGCCCGCGGGCGAGCACTATATAGAGGAACTCAACGAGGCGGGCGGAATTTCCGCCGTCATGAAGGAGCTTCTGGATGCCGGTCTTCTGGACGGCGGCGTAATGACTGCTTCGGGCGTAACCCTTGCCGAACTTGTAAAGGGCGCAATAAACCGCGACCCCGAAGTACTGCGCCCCATAAAAGACGCGTATTCCGCGCAGGGCGGGCTGACCATTTTGAAGGGCAACCTCGCCGAAGGAGGCAGCGTCGTAAAAAAGAGCGCGGTAGACCCCAAAATGCTTAAACACAGCGGCCCCGCGAGGTGCTTCGACAGCGAGGAGGACGCCATGCACGCCATATCCTCGGGCAAAATTAAGGCGGGCGACGTTGTTGTAATACGCTACGAAGGCCCCAAGGGCGGGCCGGGCATGCGCGAGATGCTCACTCCCACCTCCGCCATCGTCGGCGCGGGGCTGGGCGACACCGTTGCACTTATAACAGACGGCAGATTTTCGGGCGCGACGCGCGGCGCGGCGATAGGGCACGTGTGCCCCGAGGCGGCCGAGGGCGGCACGATAGGCATTGTGCGCGACGGCGACATAATAGACATAGACATTCCCGCCTGCACTCTCAGCGTGCGCCTGACGGACGAAGAAATTGCCGCGCGCAAGAGCTGTTTTGCACCAAAGGAAAAACCCGTTTCGGGCTATCTTAAAAGATATCGCGACAGCGTGACGAGCGCTTCCGAGGGAGCGGTTTTCAGAAAATAAAGATATGAGCGGCATTATTACATCGACTTTAAAGAGCGACTTTACAGCCATCGATTGCGGCGCAGACAGATGCACCGTCGAAGTGGAGCACACCGAGGAGAGCACCGCGCAGATAAGCTATTCGCGCGGGGTGAGCGTCTACTTTAAAAAGAGCGAGGGCAAACTTGTAATACGGCGCAAGAAGGGATTGTTTTTGCGCATATTCAAGGGCGAGGGCAGCGTTAAAATATGCGTTCCCGGGCACATAGTGCCCGCCCTTTACATATCGGGAGAGGGCGTGAACTGCACGGTTTCGGACTGCATTTTCAAGGCGGTGGAATTTACCGCCGCGGGCAGTTTTTCCGCACAGGACGCCGCCATGGAGAGTTGTATTATAAATACGCCTTACTGCAACGCATACATAAAGGGTTGCACTATAAAGGGCAACTTTATAGCCAACGCCGAAAGCGGCGGCATAAATCTTGAATACACATTCGCCTCGCACGTTGCCTGTCGCATAAAGCGCGGCAACACGGGCGCGCTTGAACTAAACTGCAAGGACAGCATTTTTGAAACGGGCGAGGGCAACATCAACGCTACCATACTCGGCGACGAAAGCAAATACGACGTTATCGTCAACGCCAGGGAAGGCATCTGCAACAGGGAGAGCGTCAACATTGAGAATGAGGAGGGCTCTTTCAAAGCTTACGCCGCCAAGGGCAACATAGTTGTCGATTTTATTGCCGCCAAGGAGAACTGAACATGGCAATGACTATGAGCCAGAAAATTCTGGCATATCACGCGGGACTTGAAAGCGTCGAGGCGGGACAGCTTATTATGGCGAAGCTCGACCTCGTGCTTGCAAACGACATAACAGGCCCCGTGGCAATCAAGGAATTCAAAAAATCGGGCGCGGAGAGCGTGTACGAGAGCGACAAAATCGCCCTCGTAATGGATCACTTTGCGCCGAATAAGGACATAAAGAGCGCGCAGCAATGTAAAATCTGCCGCGATTTCGCCGCCGAACAGTCGATAGAAAACTTTTTTGACGTGGGCAAAATGGGCATAGAACACGCCCTTCTGCCCGAACAGGGGCTTGTGGGCGCGGGCAACCTTGTAATAGGCGCCGACAGCCACACCTGCACCTATGGCGCTCTAGGCGCCTTTTCGACGGGCGTTGGCTCGACCGACATGGCTGCGGGCATGATGAGCGGCAAGTGCTGGTTTAAAGTGCCTTCGGCCATTAAGTTCGTGCTCAAAGGCAAGCCCGCAAAGTATATATGCGGAAAGGACGTTATTCTGCACATAATCGGCATGATAGGCGTCGACGGCGCGCTGTATAAATCGATGGAATTTACGGGTGGCGGCATTAAATACCTTTCCATCGACGACCGCTTCACCATATGCAACATGGCAATCGAGGCGGGCGCCAAAAACGGCATTTTCCCCGTTGACGAAGTTGCGCTCGACTATATGAAGGGGCGCTTCAAGAGGCAGCCCAAGATTTTCGAAGCCGACCCCGACGCGCAGTACGAAAGGGTTATAGAGATAGACATGTCGGCGCTGAAACCGACGGTGGCATTCCCCCACCTTCCCGAAAACACAAGAACGCCCGAGGCGTGGGGCGACATTAAAATAGACCAGGTAGTGATAGGTTCGTGCACAAACGGGCACATTTCCGACCTGAGGATTGCCGCCGGCATTTTGAAGGGCAGAAAGGTGGCGAAGAACGTGCGCGCCATCATAATACCCGCCACCAACGAAATTTACTTGCAGGCGATACACGAGGGACTGGTTGACATATTCATAAACGCGGGGGCGATAGTATCCACCCCTACCTGCGGTCCCTGCCTTGGCGGATACATGGGCATACTCGCCGAGAACGAGCGCGCCGTTTCAACGACAAACCGCAATTTTGTGGGCAGAATGGGGCACGCGACGAGCGAAGTTTACTTAGCCTCCCCCTACGTTGCGGCGGCGTCTGCGGTGACGGGAAAATTATCGTCGCCCGAGGAGCTTTGAGATGATTGTTAAAGGTAAAGTATTCAAATACGGCAACGACGTTGACACCGACGTGATTATACCCGCAAGGTATTTAAACACCACCTCCGAAAGCGAGCTTGCAAGCCACTGCATGGAGGACATAGACCCCCGCTTTGTGCAATGCGTAAAGGCGGGCGACATAATAGTCGCGGGCGACAACTTCGGCTGCGGCTCGTCGCGCGAGCACGCGCCCATAGCCATCAAGGCGAGCGGCGTAAGCCTTGTAATCGCCAACAGCTTTGCGCGCATCTTTTACCGCAATTCGATAAATATCGGGCTGCCCATCCTCGAATGTCCCGAAGCCGTTTCAGGCATAAACGCGGGCGACGACGTTCGGGCAGACCTTTCGGCGGGGATTATTACCAACCTTTCGACGGGGGCGACCTTCAAGGCGCAGCCCTTTCCCCCATTCATTCAGGAGATAATCGAGGCGGGCGGGCTTTTGAACTCGCTTAAAAAAGATGGACGGCAAGCATAACGACAAAGCGCTTGAATTTGTAATTGAAATTGCCCTTCTGCTCATAGTCGGCATTTTTGCGGCGCTGTGGAGCATCAATTGGATTGTTTCGCTGGTCGGAATGATAGTTTTTGCCGCCTCCGCCGTCGCCGCATTCATAGTCATTTTTAAGCGAAAGTCGGCAGAGCTCGACAAAAGGTCGAAAGAGATAATCGCCTCGGGCGATTTTTCGTGCATTTACATTGAATGCCCGCCCGAAAAGTATCTCAGAAAAAAGGGGTACGGCGCCAACATAAGCCTTGAAGTATTTCCGAAGGGCATAGACGCCCAAACGGTGGCGAATGTAATGAGCACAAACTTTTCCCAAAGCGAGGGCGAGGCGTATTACGCGGTCAGCCCTGAAAATGCCAATCTGACCGTTGAGGAGATTGCCGCCCTTTCGGGATTGACCTTTGTTGTCAGCAAAAAAGACCTTGCCATGCTGCGGGATGCGGGGCTCGGCGATAAATTTTCAAAAAACAACGACGTCGTCACTTTTGCAGACTGGCTTGACGGCGTTGAAATATGAGAGGAAGATGAAATGAAATTCAACATAGCCGTTCTTGACGGCGACGGAATAGGCCCCGAGATATGCGCGGGCGCGATTGAAGTTTTAAACAAAGTGGGGCAAAAATTCGGGCACGAATTTGCGTTTACACACTACCCCATAGGCGGCTGTGCGATAGATTTGTGCGGCGATCCCCTTCCCGCCGAGACCGAGAAGGGATGTCTTGAAGCCGACAGCGTACTTTTAGGCGCGGTGGGCGGCTATAAATGGGACAACATGCCCGTAGACAAGCGACCCGAAAAGGGATTGCTGCGCATAAGGAAAGCCATGGGGCTGTATTCAAACATACGCCCCGCCAAGCTGTGGAAATCACTTGCCAAAGCTTCGCCGCTCAAATACGAACTCGTAAAGGACGGTGTGGAAATCATCATCGTGCGCGAGCTTACGGGCGGAATATACTTCGGCGAACGCGGCACAGGCGCGGGCGCGGACGGCGAATATGCGTGGGACACCGAAAAATATTCGGTCAAAGAGATAGAGCGCATAACGCGCATCGCCTGCGAACTCGCCATAAAGCGGGGCAAAAAGCTCGTTTCGGTAGACAAAGCCAACGTGCTTGAATCGAGCAGGCTGTGGCGCAAGACCGTTCACGAATACTGCGCCAAAAACTATCCGCAGATAGAAGTTACCGACGTTTTAGTAGACAACATGGCGATGCAGATAGTAAAAAACCACGCGCAGTTCGACGTGGTGGTAACTTCCAACATGTTCGGCGACATACTCTCCGACGAGGCGGCGCAGGTTACGGGCTCGATAGGAATGCTCGCATCCTCCTCCCTCGGCGACACCAGGCGGGGGCTTTACGAACCCATACACGGTTCGGCGCCCGACATCGCGGGGCAGGACAAGGCAAACCCCGTGGCGACCATACTCGCCGCGGCGATGATGCTGAGGGACAGTTTTGACCTCGTGCATGAATATGCGGCGATAGAAATTGCCGTGCAGAAGGTGCTTGACGAGGGCTACCGCACGGCGGACATCATGGAGGACGGCAAAAAATTAGTCGGCTGCCGCGAGATGAGCGCACTCATTGCCGAAAGAATATAAGTGCAGTTTATAACCGCAAATTTATTATGATAGAACAAAACGTTAAAAATCTTTTAAGCGAAATACCGCAGACAAACCCGTTCGGCGAGCGCGTGACGCTGGTCGCGGCGGTAAAGACCCAGACCCCCGACGACATTAACCGCGCCATATGCGCGGGTGTGCGCGCGATAGGCGACAACCACGTTCAGGAGTTCAGGGACAAATACGACCTTATTGAGGGCAACCCCGAACGCCACTTTATTGGGCACTTGCAGACCAACAAGGTAAAGTACCTTATAGGCAAAATAGACCTGTACCACTCAGTTGACAGGATGAATTTAGCCGAAGAACTTTCCAAAAGGAGCGCGGCGGCGGGCGTCGTCAGCGACATCCTTGTGCAGATTAACATAGGCAATGAGGAGACAAAGGGCGGATTCGAACCCGAAGAGGCCGAAGAAGCGTGCGCGCGCATTTCAACCCTGACCGCGCTCAACATAAAGGGGCTGATGGCTATGCTGCCCTTTATCGACGACCAGACCGAACTTCGCAGACTTGCGACCATGATGCGGGACATATATGACCGTTTGATGGCGACATATCCGCAGTTTGAGCACCTTTCGATGGGCATGAGTGGCGACTGGAAACTGTGCGTCGAGTGCGGAAGCAACATGATACGCCTTGGCACCTCGATATTCGGCGCGCGGCACTATAACTGAAAATCCGACCTCAAATAATATATGCAAGCCATAAGCGCGTGGCGCGGACAACTCT
>DVHK01000070.1 GCA_018712135.1 Candidatus Coproplasma avicola
TGAATGCGCGCCCCGCCGCGGGTTAAAAACATATATCAAACGCTCAACCGAGCAATTTTTCCTGACTTTCGCAGTAGCGCACTGTCGCCATCGCGTCGCGGCAATACACGTCTGCACCCGCGGCGGCGGCATATTCCTCGTTCATGACGGCGCCCCCCGCCACTATTTTTACGCCCGGGCACTGTTCGCGCAGCAGCCTTATGGTCTGCTCCATAGATCGCACCGTCGTAGTCATGAGCGCGGACAGCCCGCAAACCTGCGCGCCCGTGCGCTTTACCTCGTCGGCGACGAGCTGCGGTTCGACGTCCCGCCCGAGGTCGTAAACGGTGAAACCATAATTGACGAGCAGCGTTTTAACGATGTTTTTGCCTATGTCGTGAATGTCGCCCTTGACCGTCGCCACGACGACTTTTAGCTTTTTGGACTGCGCACTGCCAGAAAACGAGCTTTTTATGACGTCGAACGCCGCCGAAGCGGCTTCGGCGCTCATTAAAAGCTGGGGCAGGAAGATGGTCTTTTTTTCAAACTTTTCGCCCACTTCGTCGAGGGCGGGAATGACGTAGCCGTTTATGACGTCGAGGGGGGCGTTTTGTTTTAAAAGTTCGGCGGCAAGCAACGCCGCTTCGCCCTTTAACCCCCGCACTATGGCGCCTTTAAGCCCTTCCCCCTCCGCCGCGCGCTCCTTGGGCTGCGGCGAGGGCGACGGTGCGGACGGGGTGACAGACGAAGCGTATTCTATGTACCCGAGGCAGTTTTTGTCGCCACCCGACAGCGCGAGAAAGCTTTTGTACGTCTTTATGATTTCGTGCGAGTTGGGGTTGATTATCGCCGCAGACAGCCCGCGCGCGAGCGCCATGGCGAGGAAGGTTGAATTTATAAAATCGCGGTTGGGCAACCCGAAGGAGATGTTCGACACGCCGAGCGAAGTGTTACACCCCATAGTATGCCTTATGTAATCGAGCGAATCGAGCGCGGCGCGCGCCGCGCCGCCGTCCGACGACACCGCCATTGCGAGGGTATCGAAGATCAAATCGCACTTTTTTATGCCGTAAGCAGCCGCGCGCTTTACAATTTTTTTGGCGATCGCGATGCGGCCCTCCGCCGTGGCGGGTATGCCGCCCTCGTCGAGCGTCAGCGCGATCACAGCGCCGCCGTATTTTTTTACGAGTGGAAAGACGGCGTCCATGACCTCGCTTTTGCCGCTGACCGAATTGACGAGCGGCTTGCCGTTGTAAATGCGCATGGCGCGCTCTATGGCGGCGGGGTCGGAAGTGTCTATCTGCAAGGGCAGGTCGGTGACCGCCTGAATTTCGCTTACGCAGCGGGCGAGCACGGCGGGCTCGTCGATTTCGGGCAGACCGACATTTACATCGAGGATATGCGCGCCCCTTTCGCTCTGCGCCACGGCTTCTCCCAGGATATAATCCATGTCGCCCGAGCGCAGCGCCTCTTTTAGCTTTTTCTTGCCCGTGGGATTGATGCGCTCGCCTATAAGCACGGGGATATCCCCGAAGCAACGCGCATGGGTATAAGACGAAACGACGGTCAGACGCTTATCGGTAACAGGGACGGGCGGGATGCCCGCCGACATATCCTTTAAAAGCCGTATATATCGGGGCGTAGTGCCGCAACACCCGCCGACGACGCGCGCGCCCATAGATATGAGCTCGCACATGTCGCGCGCAAAATCTTCCGCCGGGAGCGAGTAGACCGTATGTCCGTCCCTGTCCTCGGGCAGACCCGCGTTTGGCTTGACGACGACGGGCGTGGAACTGACGGCGAGCATCCTCTTTACCACATCTTTCATCTGCGCGGGCGCGAGCGAGCAGTTTACGCCGAGCGCGTCGACGCGCAGCCCCTCCAACAGGGTGACGGCGGCTTCGGGCGAGGTGCCCGTCATGGTTTTGCCGTCCTCGCCGAACACGAGTGTGGCGATTATGGGCAGCGAGCACACCTCTTTTGCGGCGACTACCGCCGCTTTGAGCTCGTAGACGTCGTTCATGGTTTCGAGGGCGATGATGTCCGCCCCCGCATTTACGCCCGCAAATATGGTGCGTTTGAAGATTGAAACGGCATCCTCAAAACCGAGGTCGCCGAGGGGGGCGAGCATTCTGCCGAGCGAGCCTATGTCGAGGGCGACATAGGCGCCATTAAAGCCCTTAGCCGCGCGTTTGGCGCAGGATATACCCGCGCGAACGACCTCTTCGGTGCGGTCGCCGAACTTTAAACTGTTGGCGCCGAAGGTGTTTGCGTAAAGCACTTCGGCGCCCGCTTGCAGATATTCCCTGTGCACGCCCTCGATAACTTCGGGGCGGGATATGTTCCACTCTTCGGGCAGGGTACCGAGGGGCAGCCCGAGCTGTTGCAGCCGCGTGCCCATGGCGCCGTCGAGGTAGATTATGCTGTTTTTAAGCCTTTGCCTGAACGTCATTTTTTATACCTACGATTGCCGTGACCGACTTTGTGGGAGTCATAAAACAGTCGTCCGACAGGGTCACGCCTATTTTTTTTGTCACGTCGAGCGCGACGAAGATGTCGCGCTGCAAACTTAAAGGCAGGTCGCCGAACCCGCACGAAAAACGCGCGGTATTTGCGCCATACTGCGCGGTCAACCCCGCGTGAACGTCGTCGCACCACTGTTCGACGAGCGCCGCACCCAGTGCCTGCACCACCGCCGCCCGCGCGGGCGACAGCCTGTTATAGCGGGCGATCAGCCTGTCTATGCCCGCACCCGCCGTGGCGGCGAAGAGCGCCAGCCTGTCGCAGCCCGAAAGATATTTTTCAAGGTCGCAGCTACGCGTGCGGGCAAAACCCAAATCGAGCATATCCCCGCGCGAAACGTCGAAGAGCGAATAAACCGCCTTTAAATCCTGAGCCTGCAATACGAGGCTTTCGCACTCGTCAATCAAAGCGTTTACCCCCTCCATATCCCTCACCGAAGGCGTATAGCCGAGGTAGCGCAGCGCTTCGCGGCGGTCGATTTTATGTATTCTGCCCGTCAGAACTTTCATACGATATCGCTTAAATTGGCGCGGATGGCGGCGGCGACTTCGGGCTTGTTCATAGAGTATACGTGCACCGCCCTTATGCCGTTGGCGTACAAGTCGATTATCTGCTCGGTGGCGTAGGCTATGCCCGCCTGGGTCATGGCGGCGGGATTGTCGCCGAAGCGGTCGATTATGCGCCTGAAACGTGCGGGCAGGGTACCGCCCGAAAGGGACATCATGCGCTTTATCTGCCTGCCGTTGGTTACGGGCATTATGCCCGCAATGACGGGCACATATATGCCCGCGTCCCTTATTTTTGACAGGAACGAATAAAAGGCGTCGTTGTCGAAAAACATCTGAGAAGTTAAAAAATCGCAGCCCGCATCCACCTTAATTTTAAGGTTTTCGATGTCGGCGAACAGCGTGGGGCTTTCGGGGTGACCTTCGGGATAGCACGCGCCGCCTATGCAGAAGCACCCCCACTCCTTTATCTGCGCGACGAGCTGGGAGGCGTATTTATAGTCGAGGTTGCCCGCAAAATTCCGGGGAATGTCGCCGCGCAGGGCGAGGACATTTTCGATGCCCGAATTTTTAAGGCGGGTCAGCTTTTCGAGCACGTCGGCTTTGTCGGACGAAATGCACGAAAGGTGGGCGAGGGGCGTCACGCCGAGATCGTTTTTCATGTGTTCGGCTATGGCGGCAGAATATTCCGAGGTTCCCCCGCCCGCGCCGTAAGTCACGCTCATGAAATCGGGCGCGAGCGCAGCGATTTTATCTACCGCGGCTACAACGCCCGCGAAGGCTTCGCCCGTTTTGGGAGGAAAGACCTCAAAGGAGAGCGCCGTATCTTTACTCTTTAAAATCTGTGTAATCTTCATGCTATAATTGTAACACACCCCGCCCGCGCGTTCAAGTATTTTTGCGCAAAAATAAAAAGCGGAACCTTCGTTCCGCCATTGTATTGTTGTTTTTGAGTATTTTCTCCCGCTAACGGTTATATATAAAGGGCTAAACGTAAGGGTGCGCCCGCTTAAAAATCAGTCGTCCGCGGTAAAATCTATCGACAGGGGATGATCGTACTTTTCGTTGAACCCATAATATGCGCCCTTGTATTTGAACGCGGGGAGAGTGTCGAGCTGGACGTTGTGCAACGCCTTGAACACCGACGCGTCGACGTCGGGATTGCGCGCGCGGAAATCTTTGATGAGTTTTTTTACGTCCTGCCGCGCCGACTGCCCCTGCTGTCCGGGAGCCAGCCCCGCCGTCAGCTTGCATGCGCAGGCGATGAAGGTTAAATTGTTGTACTGCTGCCAGTGGATTATGTCGTCCTCCAAAACGCAGTACAGCGGGCGTATGAGCTGCATGCCCTCGAAATTGGTCGACCTGATTTTGGGCATCATGCCCTGAATCTGCCCGCCGAACAGCATGGACATCAGGGTAGTTTCTATCACGTCCGACTTGTGGTGACCGAGCGCTATTTTGTTGCAGCCCAGCTCCTTTGCGCGGGCGTAGAGAAATCCGCGCCTCATGCGTGCGCACAGATAACAGGGGTGTTCGCCGCCTATTAAATCGTTTACATCGAATATATCCGAGGGGTAAATGTGCGCGGGGATGCCTAAAAGGGAGAGATTTGACCGGATCATGGCGGCGTTCTGCTCGTTATAGCCGGGGTTCATGACGATATATTCGGCGTCGAACGAAATGTCGGAATAGCGCTTCAACTGCTGAATGCACTTTGCGAGCAGCATGGAATCCTTGCCGCCCGAAACGCACACGGCGATTTTGTCGCCCTCCTCTATGAGCTTATACTCCCTGACCGCCTGCAAAAAGCGCGACCATATGCCCTTGCGGAATTTAGTGATTATGGAGCGCTCTATGCGCTGTTGTTCTGTAAGCTCTTTTGCCATGACTATATACTTTATTTATGATCGCGGCATATACCGCGGTCAATCCTTAAATTTGTCGCTGTTTTCCTTAAAAAATTCATACCATTCGCGCACGTTTTTCAGCTCCGTCCACGGTTTTACGTCAACGGGGTCGGCGTCGAGATCGTAAATTTTTGCGCCGCGCATGGCGAGAATGAAGGGCGAATGCGTGGCGATGACGAGCTGACAGCCGTAAAATCTTGCCGAGTCCTGCAAAAAAGTTGCAAGCTGTTTTTGCAGCTGCACGGAAAGGCTGTTTTCGGGCTCGTCCAGAAGATACAGCGCGTCATTTTTTATCTTCTGCGTAAAGTAAGCAAATGCGCTTTCGCCGTTTGAGCGTTCGCGCACGTTTTGAACGAGGTGCTGCCGGACGTATTCCGACTGGGTATTTCTGCGCGCCGAAACAATTTTTTTGAGCCGCTCGAAATCTTCGAGCGAACGGACTTCCGATTTTTCGCGTTTAAGATTTATATATTCTTCAAAAAGCTCTTCCCTGCGCGCATCAACACCCATATTTACGCCGCGGACGGAGAGCATATAGTCAAAAACATCGTCGCTGGTTATTATTTCGCCGTTCAGCCCCTTTTCGCGCGAGCATGAGCACATTTTTATGTACTCTTCAAAAAAATCCGAACGATTGTAAAGGCTTGTACGGTTCAGACCTAATTTTTCGGCGATTACATTCAAAGCCGTGGTTTTGCCGCTGCCGTTCCCGCCGTATAAAATCGTTACGGGCTCGAAATCTATGCGCGAAAAAGCGCGCGCCGACAACACAAAAAAGGATACATTGTGTTGTAGCACGTGCGCTTTACGTTATTCAGCCTGTAACTATATTCACGATCCCAACCTGGAAACGTAAAAGACGATAAATACAGCATATGGCTTTATCGCCGCATTAAATTTAGGCGCGGCGGATTAATGTTCTTCATCCTCGTCGGGATCGGGGAACTGCGACTTGTCGTACTCGATGCCGTTCTTGTCGTAATAGTCCTTGATTGCGGCGCGGATAGCCTCTTCGGCGAGCACGGAGCAGTGCATTTTATGCGCGGGGAGCCCGTCGAGAGCTTCGGCGACCGCCTTGTTGGTGAGAGTGAGCGCCTCTGAAATGGGCTTGCCCTTTATCATTTCGGTAGCCATAGACGACGAAGCGATTGCGCTGCCGCAACCGAAAGTGTTGAACTTGACGTCGGTTATTATGCCGTCCTTTACCTTGATGTAAATTTTCATGATGTCGCCGCAGCGTGCGTTGCCTACCTCGCCTATGCCGTCGGCGTCGTCCAATTTGCCGACGTTGCGGGGGTTAGTGAAATGATCCATTACTTTTTCGCTGTATAATGCCATAAATAATTCTCCTTAACGCAAGTTGTGCATAAGGGGATATGCACCAACTTGCCGTTATTTTTAGGGGCGCCGCCCCTCTGGGCGCAATCTTATTTCGCCCTACATTTATTTAATTGCGCCCATTCACCCTGCTGAGGCGAAAGGATTCGCAAATTGAGACGAGCAAGGTATTCTCAAAACAGCATAGTATGCTGTTTTGCCTTGCGAGAACAGTGAGCGCATTATTCGCGCGAACGGCGACCAAAGCGGCAGATTTCCTTACTGCCGCTGCGAGGACTGCGCGAAAGTGCGATTTCGCTTGCGCCGTTAAATTATTTCAAATTCTGCCTTAACATTTTTGAGCCTTGGCGCAAAAATTCATAACTGTAAACATTGTGCGTGCACACAACCCCTAACGCGCCTGTCGGGCACTCATAACTGCATTTATATAAGATGAGGGCGTTCTCCCTTTTCAAGCTCTTCCCATACGGGGGAAATGGAGCGGAGATATTCAACGACCTTGGGAACTTCCTGCACGATGTAGTGCATTTCTTCGACGGTATTTTCGGGGCAGAGCGACAGCCTTAACGAGCCGTGAGCAACCTCGTGAGGCAGTCCGAGGGCGAGAAGGACGTGCGAAGGGTCGAGCGAACCCGAAGTGCACGCCGAACCCGACGAGGCGCATATGCCCTTTGCGTCGAGGAGGAGCAGAAGACTTTCGCCCTCGATGCCTTCGAAGCACATGTTTACGTTGCCGGGCAGTCTTTTAAACCTGTCGCCGTTGAGCTTGGAGTGGGGAATTGACGACAGCCCTTCAATCAGGATGTCGCGCATCTCCTCTTCCCTTGCCATATTTTCGGCGAGGTGGTCAATCGCGTCTTTGAGAGCCGCCGCCATGGAACAGATGCCCGCGAGATTTTCGGTTCCCGCGCGCTTGCCGCGCTCCTGCGCGCCGCCCTCGATGAAGGTTCGCAAAGGGATATTCCTGCGGCAATACAGCACGCCCACACCCTTGGGACCGTGAAATTTGTGCGCCGAGAGCGACAGCATGTCTATGTTGTCCCCCTCTACGTTTACGGGAATGTGACCCACCGCCTGAACGGCGTCGGTGTGGAACGTCACCTTGTGACTGCGGCAGACGGCGCCTATCTCTTTGATGGGCAGAATGGAGCCGACCTCGTTATTGGCATACATCGCAGTAACGAGTGCGGTGTCGGGGCGGATAGCTTCCTCAACCTGTTCGGCGGTTATGAGCCCGTTTTTGTCGACGGGCAGATATGTCACCTCGAAACCCTCGCCCTCCAACTTTTTAAGGGTGTGAAGGACGGCATGATGTTCGAAGTTGGTGGATATTATGTGCTTTTTGCCCTTGGCGGCGCCGTTGTATGCGGCGGAACGTATAGCCTGATTGTCCGCCTCGCTGCCGCCCGAAGTGAAGTAAATTTCGCGCGGGGACGCGCCCAGGCAGTCGGCGACGGTTTGTCTTGCCTTTTCAAGCTCTTCCTTGGCGCGCTGCCCCACGCTGTGCAGCGAGGACGGGTTGCCGTATATGCCCTGCAAATAGGGCTTCATAGCCTCCACCGCCACGTCGCTCATGGCGGTAGTTGCGGCGTTGTCGACATAAACTGTCTTTGCCATTTTGTGTATTCCTTTTAATTCCTACCTTTTTAGTATGATATAATTATAAAAAGTAATTCCTATTTTGTCAATAGGAATTGCCCGCATTTTAAAAATTTTTTGGACAAGCTTTTAAAAGACTTTTTACACCCTGAAAAGTTTGCTTTGCCAATTACCTGTATTCTGACCCGCGCGGGTTAGAGCAATGCGAATAAAAACGGGACGGGCATGTATTGTTTCTCTATTTAACTCATCTTGCGGACAGCATTTTTTATTGCTTATGTCATTTCTATTTATGTCATTTCGACTAAGCCGCCCGCCCGTATCGGGCGGCGGCGCATGGAGAAATCTCGCATTATTGCATAGGGCTTGCGATATTGAAAGAATTTGCGATACTGATAGATTTCTCCACTCGCTTCGCTCGGTCGAAATGACAGGGAGAGGGGTAGGCAAAATGACACAGCGTTCCGCTGTACCATATTCCGCAATCGGAAAACCAGACAAACTATAAAATTAACAATGACTTGAAAAAACGCGCCGCCGACAACGGGTTTTGTCGGCGGCGCTTGCGGCGGCGCGGACAATTTTTGTCCGCGCCGCCGCTGTTTGATGGGCAGAATAAAACGCCGGCGCAAAATCAGAGCGCGATGGCGCAGATTCTGAAAGCACGCCCGTCGGGCAGCGAATAAATTATGCTGTCGCCGTTGCACTCGCTTGAACCTATAAAATACTCGTCTATGAGCGGTTTGAGGGCGCATATTACGTCTTCCGCGCAAACACATTCTTTTACCTGATTTTCCGACAAATTCTTTTGTGCATCATTTGATAAATTTTTCATAAAGGTTGCTCCGTAATTTTTTCACATTGGTGCGCACTCATTGTGTAGCTATATTATACCGTATTATTCTGCAAATTTACAAGTAAAAATTTGCAGAATCGGACAGAATATTTTGTAGAAAAAACACTACTTTGGGGGAAATATGTCGGAATTTGCCGAAAGGCTGAATTATCTTATGTTTGAAAGGGGGCTCAACCGAAAACAACTTGCCGGACAGCTCGGCATAAATGCGGCTTGCGTAACGCATTACCTTCAATCAAAGCGCGTGCCGACTGTCGCCAACCTCGTAAAAATTGCAGACTTTTTTAATTGCTCTGCCGACTATCTTTTGGGTCGCGAGGAGATGAACCCCGACCTTAAATTTAAGCCCTGCCCGCCCTTCGGCGAACGCATAGAGTTCTTAAAGCAGACATTCGGCTGCTCGTCTTACAGCATCTATCACGCGACCGACATTTCGCAGAGTTGTTATTATGACTGGAAAAGCGGAAGGCGGCAACCTTCACTCGACAACATTATAAAGCTTGCAAACCACTTCGACTGCCGCGTCGACTTTGTACTCGGCAGGGAGAGCTGAATTTATAAAATATAAAAACAAACATATCCCCCGCGGGCGGCTTGAATTCAAGCCGCCCGCGGGGGAT
>DVHK01000071.1 GCA_018712135.1 Candidatus Coproplasma avicola
GGTGAGCTGACCGCCGTTGTTGTCGTCGTAGCCGACATATCCAGGGGGCGCGCCGATGAGCTTAGATACGGTGTGCTTTTCCATATATTCAGACATGTCGAGGCGTATCATCAGCTTTTCGTCACCGAACATAGCCTCGGCAAGAGCTTTGGCGAGGTCGGTTTTGCCGACGCCGGTAGGTCCGACGAATATGAACGAACCTATGGGGCGGTTGGCTTCGGCGAGACCGGCGCGGGCGCGGCGTATGGCGCGCGATACGGCGGAGACGGCCTCGTCCTGACCGATTATACGCTTATGCAGATTTTCTTCGAGGTGCAGAAGTTTTTCGCTCTCCTGTTCGGTGAGCTTCAATACGGGGACGCCCGTCCATGAACTGACAATTTTTGCAATTTCGTTGCTGCCTATCTGAGGAGGTGAGGCGTGCGCGCCCTCCTTCCACTCAGAGTCGAGCGACTTTATTTTTGCATGGACGGCATTGATTTCGTCGACGAGTTTCTGCGCCTGAGTATAGTTTTCGCCGCGGGCGGCTTTTGTTTTTTCGGCATTGAGCCTTTTGAGCTTTTCTTCGAGCTCCTTTATCTCCGCGGGGGTATTGTAGCTGTCAAGGCGTGCGCGCGAGGCTGCCTCGTCTATGAGATCGATAGCCTTGTCGGGGAGGTATCTGTCGGTTATATACCTGTCGGAGAGAGTGGCCGCCGCGATAATAGCCTCATCTGTTATGACAACCTTATGGTGAGCCTCGTACTTGTCGCGCAAGCCCCTTAAAATTTCTACCGTGTCTTCGACCGAAGGCTCGTCTACCTGCACGGGGGTAAAGCGGCGCTCCAAAGCCGCATCCTTTTCGATATATTTGCGGTATTCTTCGAGCGTGGTGGCACCTATCGTCTGCAATTCGCCGCGGGCGAGCATGGGTTTTAAAATGTTGGCGGCGTCCAAATTGCCGTCCGACGTCGAACCCGCGCCGACGAGGTTGTGAATTTCGTCGATAAACAGAATTATGTTGCCGTTTTCCTTTATGGAGTCGATGGCATTTTTAAGGCGCTCTTCAAAGTCGCCCCTGTACTTTGACCCCGCGACCATACTTGCAAGGTCGAGCGAAAAGACGATTTTACCTTTCAGGAGATCGGGCACCTGGTTGGCGACTATCGCCTGGGCGAGACCTTCGACTACGGCAGATTTGCCCACGCCCGGTTCGCCTATCAGCACGGGATTGTTCTTGGTGCGGCGGGAGAGAACCTGAATTATTTTGTCGATTTCCTTCTTTCTGCCTATTACGGGGTCGATTTTGCCCTCCCTCGCCTTTTGTGTGAGGTTTGTGCCGTATTGCGCAAGTTCGGGGTTGAGACCGTCGCCGCGCTCATTCTTCTGCTGGGTCTTGCGGGCGCGCGACATGGGCGATTCTTCAAAGATCCAGAGCGGAACGGAAGCCTGCTCTTCCTCTTCATCGTCGTCGTTATCAAACGCGCCGTCGAGCGCCATTTCAAGACGGGATGCCAAAAGGGGCATACTTGCGCCTATGGCGCGCAATATGCGCATGGCGAGGCACTCGGGCGACTCCATTACGGCATACATCAGGTGTTCGGTGCCTGCGAGGGCATCTTCGCCCCCGTATTCAACAGCGAGCGAAACCGCGCGCTCGAACATATGCTTTGTGCGGGGCGTATAGCCCGAAATCGAAGAATTGCGGTCGGCGGAATTGAGAAGGAAGTGCCTGAACTTATCCTTCGATACGCCGGCAGACCTTAAAATTTCGCCGGCGGTGCAGCCTTCGGTCATTAGCATGGCATACACGAGGTGTTCGCTGCCGATATAGCTCGTCTGCATGCTCTTTGCTATTTCGTCGGAATGCATAACAACGAGCTGTAAGTTATGGGAAAATCTGTTTACGTTCATATTTTTTCCTCCCTTTTGAAAGGATTTACTCTATGCGGAAACCGCAGTTATTATATAAAATACCGCAGTTATTATATAAAATAAAGAATAATTTCACGTGCGCGGCGCAGCCGCGTAAATTCTGTATGATTTTTCAATCTATATATTTTTTCTGACGCCTTCCCTGACGTGCCTCGAAACGTATTCGGCACGGTAGCCGTCCCGCTCGTCCGGCGTCAGCTGTCTGTGTGTGAGAAGGGTAAGATTGGAAGGTTTCATTCTTATGGCAAGATCGTCTATCCAGCCTATGCCGTCGGACAGAAAGTAACCGAGGCAGACGCCGAGTTTCAGGTTTGCGCACAATTTTTCGCATTCCTCGCTCGAAAGCATGGCGCAGTTTGTCAGCACGCCGTAAGAGCGCAGGCAGGCGTCCTTTATCTGCGCCGCCCGCTCTCCCTTTTTGAGGTTGGCGCGCTCGGACATCTCCATTTCGGCAACGCGCTCGACGACCTGTTCGACCTGGGACAATATAAATTCTTCGGTCAGCCCCAGCGTTACCTCGTTTGAAAGCTGATACATATATCCGTCCGCGTCGCTGCCCTCGCCGTAAACGCCGCGCACCGTGAGACCCAGTCTGTTGGCAGAGCGTATTACACGGGGCATCCAGCCAGTAGTTGTAAGGGCGGGAAGAAAGAGCATTACCGAAGCCCTGAGTCCCGTGCCGAGGTTGGTGGGACAGGCGGTTAAAAAACCGAGTTGTTCATCGTAAGCAAACTGAATGGAATGGGCGATAATGCCGTCCTTCTGCGACATGGTGGCGTATGCAGAACGAAGCGCATACCCCTTTTCAATGCATTGCTCGCGGAGATGATCTTCCTCGTTTATCATAATCGACACGTTGCGGCTTTCGTTGATTAGTACCGCCGAATAGCTCGGTCGCTTTAAAAGCAAGGGACTCACGAGGTGATTTTCAACGAGGTTGAGCGCCTTCTCCTCGGGGATGCCATCCATGTAATAGAGCCTGAACTCGTCCACTTTATTTATTGCAGACGAAACGGCGCGGATTATTTCCTTTGCCTGTTTGTCATTTTTTAATCGGGAAGGAAAAGGATAGCCGTTGAGATTGCGCGCCAGTCTTACGCGCGAAGATGCAACTACGCTGTCGGTATCAGCCATTTGCCCCTCCCTTAATAGCATTTTTTATGGCAGTCATCTGTTTATTCAGCCTGCTCGCCGATATGTAATCGCCGCGCGTCAAAGCCGATTCAAGCTGTTCCTGCAACGTTTTAAGGCGCAGACGCAGGTCATGTTCGGAAAAATGACCGCCGTCGCCCCTTCCCACATGGTAAGTTTTGCCGTGAATTTCCTGAATGTAAGGCAAAAGCTCCTGTTTAAAGACGTCGTAACAGCTCGGACAGCCTAAAAGACCCGTGCGCCGATACTCTTCAAATGTCATGCCGCACACTTCGCAGACCTTGTTGCGCGAGGGGGCGGGACAATCGAACAACCCGTTGAGAAACGCGTTTGCCGCGGCGTTTTCAAATTCACCGTATTTATACTTATAGCACTCGTCGCACAGATGCAAAGCGACGGTTTCTCCCCCCGCTGTT
Organism: Candidatus Coproplasma avicola; assembly: GCA_018712135.1. GTDB lineage: Bacteria > Bacillota > Clostridia > Christensenellales > Borkfalkiaceae > Coproplasma > Coproplasma avicola. Next base: position 3,483 of record DVHK01000071.1, read on the forward strand.
TCGACGAAGTTTACAGTGGCAGGACGCTTTTTGCAGTGCTGACAGATTATGGACATTATCCCCTCCAGCAATTGCGCTTAAAAAATCAATGCAATTATACACATAATATTATAATACAAAAATTAAACTTGTAAACACAAATTTTTTATCATCGGCGTTTTTGCCCGATTTTATCGCCGTGCAAATGCTTTTTTGCACTCAACATTGACACACCAATCACTTTATGGTACAATGAAATTACAAAATATAATTATTTAAATACCGCGCGCGTAAATGCGCGTTCAGGCGGGAGAAATGATGGATAAAAACAGACAACAGACCGATATGGACGACAACAGGCAGCCGACAACGGAAAATAACGGCAACTCGGACAATATAACCGATAACCGCGACTCGAAAATCAGATACCGGGGTAAGCTGATCGCCGCGGCGATACTGTTTGCGCTTGCGCTGTTCATCATAATCGTAAGCGTTTTGTCGCACGGCTATGAATTTATTTCGATTGCCTGCTTTTTTATCGTAGCGGGAGCGACGATTTTGTTGTTTCGTTTTGCAGAACTGCGCGGCGAGCGGACGCCGCCGCGCCCTGTGATGCCGCTTGTGGCACTGTTCTTATATATTGTGTGCCTGCCTTTGGGGGTCGGCATGAGTTTTTCGACACATGGCGACACGCTATTCATGCTTATAATGTTGCTGTCAGGCATTATAATACCTATTTTGCTGACAGCCGCCGTTTTGTCCGGTATAGTTACGCTCTGCGCGTTCAGAAAATCGCTCACCTCGGGCGACAAAGGCATGTGCATTGCGGCTATTGTTCTTCCGATAGTTACGGTCGCCACGCTGGTTATACTTATAAGCAGCAGGGTTATAGTTATCGTACTGATGTGAGGACGCCCATGACGACTAAAAGTAAAATTAAGCTCGCCGCACGCATTGTTGGAACTGCCGCCGTTGCGGCAGCCGCGCTCGGAGTTCTCGGTGTGTTCGGTTATCTGCAACAGCTTACGCAGATAGATAACTTCATCGGCGCACTGCCGGTTTCGTTCGCGGTAATGTTCGCGGTAGCGGCGATAGCCCTGATATGGATAAAGCACACCCGCAGCACCGCGCCCGTTTCGATAGCACTCGCTGCGGTAATAGCTCTTTCAGCCGCCCTGTTCCCGAACTCCCTGTATGGCAACTGGTGGATAAATTACTACACCATCGACTCGTCCGGGGCAAGCCCTGACCTAAGCGTATACGCGCCGTTTGAAGAGGACTCCCTTGCTGCCGTACTCGACGAACCGTGCACGCTGTGTCTGGACGGCGAACTGCCCGTTCTGGACGGGGCGACAGCGCTTTATCCCGTCTATGCCGCATTTGCACAGGCTGTATATAATCCCGAGGATTATACTCCCGACTGCGTGCGCTGCACGAACACCATAAAAGCCTACTCTTCCATAATTTCGGGCGATGCGGACGTTATATTCGTAGCCGCCCCCTCGGAAGGACAACTCGAAGAGGCGCAAAAGGCTGGCGTTGAACTGTGCTTTACGCCCATAGCGCTCGAAGCCTTCGTTTTTATAACGGGCAAATCCAACCCCGTAGAAAGCCTGACTGTTCAGCAAATACGCAACATCTACTCCGGAAAAACTGCGAGGTGGAGCACACTGGGCTGGGACGAGGGAGGCAGGATTGTTGCTTTCCGCCGTCCCGAAGGTTCGGGCAGCGAATCGGGGCTGTATAACCTTGTAATGAATGATTCGCCCGTTTTCGTTCCCCAGCCGCTGCCCGATTTGAGCCTCGTAGGGACAAACAGTCTTATGCAACAGGTTTCGGTGGAATGGAACGGCGTTCAGCCCGCGCTCGGGTACTCCTACCGCTATTTTGCCACACAGATGTACCCCAACCCCGATGCAAAACTGCTGGCGATAGATGGCTATGCGCCGACAAATGAAAACATACGCACGAAAAAATATCCTTATATTGCAGAAGTGTACGCCGTTACCAACGGCAACCCGCAAGGCGATGTGAAAAAGCTGATAGACTGGATTCTTTCGCCGCAGGGGCAGCTACTCATAGAAAAAACGGGATATACGCCGATAGACTGAAATGTTGCGGGGTGCGGCTTTTTAGCCGCGCCCCGCATTAAGGCTAAAAACAAAATAGTAAAAAAATTTTTACAAAGGCGGGCTAATTTTCGTTAATAAAATATTGATTATCGCAATATTTTGTGTTATAATCGTTTTTAGAAAGTTAATAAGCTTAACATACGCCCGCCCGACGGGCGGCGGATTTAAAAATTTTTGGAGGAACTGTAATGCAATATTCAAAAGACGTTGAAAACATGATTTGCGTTGCCAAGGGCGTTTCGGGCAGATTCGAACACGGTCCCGCCCCCATTCCCGAAGAAGGTCAGTGGATTCAGGCAAAGGAAATCAAGGACATCAAAGGTCTTACCCACGGCGTGGGCTGGTGCGCACCCCAGCAGGGCGCATGTAAACTTACGCTCAATGTAAAGGATGGTATAATTCAGGAAGCTTTGGTTGAAACTATCGGCTGCTCCGGCATGACCCATTCGGCTGCAATGGCGGCCGAAATTCTGCCCCACAAAACTATACTCGAAGCGCTCAACACCGACCTCGTCTGCGACGCGATCAACACCGCTATGAGAGAGCTGTTTTTGCAGATAGTATACGGCAGAACGCAGTCTGCATTCTCCGACGACGGTCTTGCTATCGGCGCAGGTCTCGAAGACCTCGGCAAGGGCACCCGCTCCCAGGTCGGCACCATGTACGGCACCGCCGCAAAGGGCGTCAGATACCTTGAAATGGCAGAAGGCTACGTCCTTTCCATGGCTCTCGACAAGAACAACGAAGTCTGCGGCTATAAATTTGTTTCGCTCGGCAAAATGACCGACTTTATAAAGAAGGGTCTCACCCCCAACGAAGCTTACGAAAAATCCATCGGCACCTACGGCAGATACAGCAAGGAACAGGGTGCGGTTAAACACATCGACCCCAGAAACGACAAGGAGGTTGACTGATTACTATGGCACTTTTTGAAGGATTTGAAAGAAGAGAAGCCAAAATTTTGGGCGTTATTAAAGAATATGGCATCAACTCCATTGAGGAATGCAAGGATATAGCCCTCTCCAAGGGCGTTGACTGCGAGAAAATCGTTCGCGGCACGCAGCCTATCTGCTTCGACAACGCCGTATGGGCATACACCGTCGGTGCCGCCATTGCAATAAAGAAAGGCTGCACCAAGGCTGCCGACGCAGCCGCCGCAATCGGCATCGGCTTGCAGAGCTTCTGCATTCCCGGTTCGGTTGCAGAAAACAGAAAAGTCGGCTTAGGTCACGGCAACCTCGGCGCAATGCTCCTCTCCGAAGATACCGACTGCTTCTGCTTCCTTGCAGGTCACGAAAGCTTTGCTGCCGCAGAAGGCGCAATCAAAATTGCCGAAAACGCAAACAAGGTGCGCGTAAAGCCCCTCCGCGTTATACTCAACGGTCTCGGCAAAGACGCAGCTTACATCATTTCGAGGATAAACGGCTTCACTTACTGCAAGACCCAGTTCGACCCCTACACCGAGACTGTAAAGGTCGTTGACACGGTGGCTTTTTCCGACGGCGCACGCGCAAAAGTAAAATGCTACGGTGCGGACAGCGTTCCCGAAGGCGTTGCAATCATGAAGCTTGAAAATGTTTCAGTTTCGATCACCGGCAACTCCACCAACCCCACCCGTTTCCAGCATCCTGTTGCCGGCACATACAAAAAGTGGTGCATTGAAAACGGCGTTAAATACTTCTCGGTTGCATCCGGCGGCGGTACGGGCAGAACGCTCCACCCCGACAACATGGCGGCAGGTCCCGCAAGCTACGGCATGACCGACACGATGGGCAGAATGCACTCCGACGCGCAGTTCGCAGGTTCCTCCTCCGTTCCCGCCCATGTTGAAATGATGGGTCTTATCGGTATGGGCAACAACCCCATGGTAGGCGCAACCGTTGCCGTTGCAGTTGCAATTCAGGAAGGCATGAGCAAGTAAGACACACAAGATACTGTGTTTTAACTCAATTAAACAGCAAAATAAAGTGGTTTTGGAAATTTTCCAAAACCGCTTTTTTATAATTATTCACGGCAGACAGAACGCGCGCACAACGGGAAAGCATTAAAAAACTCAGCGAGCGAGGACGCTTGACCTTAAGCGCGAATTGAAATATAATATAAGAGATGTTTCACTTTATTTTTAAAAAGATATATCTGAATATAAAGAAGGATATCGAGGAGCAGAACGCCGCGAGGATAGCAAGCCACCGCCTCCCCGGCGACGTGAAGATAAGCACGCTGCCCTACCTTGACAGCGGGAACGAGATGCACCGCTTTAATATTTACAAAAACGGCCGCACGGGCGGCGCGGCGCCGCTGATTGTTGACATTCACGGCGGCGGCTGGATAGCGGGCGACAAAGACACCAACGGCCTGTTCTGCTGCCGTCTTGCCGAGGGCGGGTTTGATGTAAGCTCGCTGTCTTACCGCAATGTGGACAGCTGTTCGATAATAGAACAGATACAGGACATATTTGCCTACCTGCACTACATAAGAAACAATGCGACGGCGCTGGGGTTAAGCTTTGAAAACGTCTTTCTCTCCGGCGACAGCGCGGGCGGACAGCTTGCTTTGCTTGCATACAACGTAAACAGGAGCGCGAAGCTGCGGGAAATGTTCGGAGTTTCGCCTGTGAACATAAATTTCAAGGCGATGGCGCTGATACACAGCGTGTGCTATGTGAACATGGCGGGCAAACTTAAAAACAACCCGGTCATCTCGCGGCTGATATCCGTGCCCGAGCTGGCGAGAACGGTTTACGGCAAACAAAATTACGGCCGCGAAATTTATAACGCGACCTGCGCCCCCGCCGCCTTTATCACAGAAAACACGCTCCTGCCGCCCGTTCTTCTCATATCGAGCGCGGGGGACGAGATGTACAACTACCAGACAGACATGCTGTACAGAGATTTAAGGGCGCTTAAAAAGGACTGCGAACTGTATTTTGAGACCGACCCGAAGGCCGGGCATGTTTATAATATCGCCGACCCGGACAGCGATCTTGCAAAAAAATGCAACGCGCATATGATGAACTTTTTTAAGTCGGCCATGCAATGACTGCATAGTCGAAAATATAAGCGAGGAGCCGCGCGGCTCCTCGCTTATATTTT
>DVHK01000072.1 GCA_018712135.1 Candidatus Coproplasma avicola
CGCGCAAATTTTTGCGCGCCCGCCCTGTTTTTTGGCTGTTTCGTTCTCTAATCAATAATACACTTAATTCAGTTAATACAATTAATACATATTATTTTGTGTAAAATTTCAATCTCTTTTTTATGGATTTAAGGTTTTGCTTTACGCTCGCCGAAGAAGCGCCGCCGTAGGATGTGCGCGCGTCGGCGCACGCCTGCGCCTTTACAACCTCGCATATGTCGCCTTCAAACACGTCCGAAAAGCTTTTATACTCCTCCGCGGTCATGTCCTGCAACGTGCGCCCCTCGGCAATGCACCGGCGCACTATCTTGCCCGTAACGGCGTGCGCCGTGCGGAAGGGCACGCCCTTCTTTGCAAGGTAGTCGGCGACGTCGGTCGCGCAGCAGAATTCGGCTTCCGCCGCCTTCGCCATGCGCTCTTTTTTGAGTGTAATCGAAGGCAGCATTTCCGCCATGATGTTCAGGCAGTTTATGGTCTGCCTCTCGGCGTCGAAAAATCCCTCTTTATCCTCCTGCAAATCCTTGTTGTAGGCGAGGGGGATGGCCTTTATCGTCGTAAGAATTGCCATTAAATGTCCGTAAACCCGCCCCGTCTTGCCGCGCATGAGTTCGGGGATGTCGGGATTCTTCTTCTGGGGCATGATGGAGGAACCCGTCGAGTACTCGTCGGCAATCTCAAAATAGCCGAATTCCTCGGTAGAGTATAAAATTATGTCCTCGCACAGGCGCGATAAGTGCGACATTATCATCGAGCAGTCAAACAGGAACTCGGCAACGAAGTCGCGGTCGGAAACGCCGTCCAGCGAATTTTCGCACGGTCTGTCAAATTCAAGCAGGCTGCAAGTTACGTCCCTGTCTATGGGGTACGAAGTCCCCGCAAGCGCGCCGCTGCCCAGGGGCATTACGTTCGCCCTGCGGCGCGAGTCCGCCACGCGGTCAAGGTCGCGCAAAAACATCTCGGAATAGGCGTTGAAAAAGTGTCCCGCGCACATGGGCTGCGCCTTTCTCAGATGGGTATAGCCGGGCATAATAAGCTTTAGCCCCTCGGTCGCCTTGCCGCACAAACTTTCTATAAGGCAGACAAGGCTGTCAGTCAGCCCGTCAAACGCGCCGCGCGCGTAAAGGCGGAAGTCGGTGGCAACCTGGTCGTTGCGCGAACGCGCCGTGTGCAGTTTTTTGCCCGCGTCGCCTATTCGCTTTACCAGCTCGTTTTCGACAAAGGAGTGAATGTCCTCCGCGCCCTCAATTTCAAGCTTTCCTTCGGCAATGTCTTCGGAAATGGCGTTCAGCCCGTCGCATATGCTCTTGCTCTCCTCAAAGGAAATTATTCCGCAGTTTCCAAGCATGGTCGCGTGCGCAATCGAGGCGGCAATGTCAACAGCCCAAAGCCGGCGGTCGAAGGGCAGCGAATCATTGAATAAATCGGCGTTTTTTGCGGTCGGCGCGTCAAAGCGCCCTTCCCATAGTTTCATGTATAAAAACCTCTGTAAAAAATTGACTTAAAATCTATTTCATTATATAATATTTAAGTCAACTAATCAAGTAATTGCGCAAAATACAGGCAAATTTATGATAATTCTGGGCATCGACCCCGGCTACGGCACCATGGGTTACGGCGTAATAGAAAAACTTAAAAACGGCAACGTCGTGCCCGTCGATTACGGCGTCGTCAAGACGCCCGCCGACGAAAGTTTTCCCGTGCGCCTCGCCATGCTCGAAGAAGGACTGAACAAAATTTACGCTAAATTCAAGCCCGAAGAAATAGCAGTGGAAGAGTTGTTCTTCACCAAAAACATAACCACGGGCATACCCGTCGCCCACGCAAGGGGGGTAATCCTTGTCTCCGCCGTCAAGTATTGCGGCAGATTGTTTGAATACACCCCCATGCAGATAAAGCAGGCGCTTACGGGCTACGGCAGGGCGGACAAGGTGCAGATGATGCACGTCGTAACCTCCCTTCTGCACTTAAAATCTATTCCCCGCCCCGACGACGCTGCGGATGCCTTAGCCGTCGCGCTCTGCCACGCCCACACCAACAGGTTCGGGGATATGTTTGGAATAAAGTAAATTAACGCCCTTTGTGTATAATGGGATATTTTATCGTGTGAAATGCGCACTGTGTTTGCGTGAAATGGCGTCAGATGACGCCGTGAAATAAACGCTTTGCGTTTGTGAAATGCGCGGCTTTCGCCGCGCGTTGCGGTAAAATCATTAAAAAAATAATTGTCTACCATAACGCAACATTTATGTTGCATTTCACGCGCCATTGACAGAGTGAGTTCATGTAATAGGGCAAAAGGCGCATTTCACGCCGCCGAGGGCGGCATTTCACGCACGCTACGCGTGCATTTCACTAAAACAAGGTTATTATGATTGCTTATTTAAAGGGTAAACTTCTATATTCAACCGCGGATACCGCCGTAATCGAAGTGGGCGGCGTGGGGTACGAGGTGTATTGCTCCGCGTCGGCATTTTCAAAGATGACCGTCGGCGGCGTGTGCGAGGTATACACGTATCTCCAAGTCAGCGAGCAGAACGGCGTAACGCTCTACGGCTTTTCGTCCGTAGAGGAAAAGAATATGTTTTTAAAGCTCATTTCTGTTTCTGGCGTCGGGCCCAAAATGGGCATAGCCGTACTCTCTTCCATGGATAGTTCATCACTCGCCGCAGCCATCGCCACGCGCGACTTAAAGCGCCTCACGGCGGTAAAGGGGCTGGGCAAAAAGACGGCCGAACGCATTATTTTGGAACTGCGCGAAAAGGTGGGCGCACTTCCCCAGGCGACGCAGGAAGAAGGCGTTGCCCCCGCAGTATTGCCCGGCGAAGGCGACGAGGACGCTATCGTCGCCTTGCAGACCCTCGGTTTTTCGCGCGCGGAGAGCGCAAAGGCAGTCGCCGCCGCAAAGGCGAAGGGCGCCAGCGGAATAGAAGAGATAATAATGCAGGCGTTAAAAGGAATGTGAGCGGCTACGTCGCAGGTGAAATGCAAACTACGTTTGCGTGAAATGGCTACGCCGTGAAATGCCGCAATATCATTGTCCGTCGCTGCCATTGTCATTTCGAGCGTGAGCCGAGAAATCTGGCGGAAGCGCGGCAATGGCAGCGACGAGATTTCTCCACAAGGTCGAAATGACAATGATATTATCGGCGTGAAATGTACAGCTGCGCTGTACGTTGTGGTGAAAATTATTTTTAAATAATAATCGTCTACCTCAACGCGCATTGCTACATGCGCATTTCACGCGCCATTGGCGTGGCGGGTATTTTAACCAGGTAATTGGCGCATTTCACGCCCCGAAGGTGGCATTTCACACGCGCTCCGCGTGTATTTCACTGCGATCACGGGTCGCAATAAGGTATACATATGTTTTTCGATGACGATGATTATACAACTGAAAACGAGGAGCGGTTAGTCCAGTCCACCAAGGGCGAATACGACGTCGAAGAAAACGTTCTGCGCCCTAAAACGCTCGATGCCTACGTCGGTCAGAGCAAGGTAAAGGAAAATTTAACCGTCTATATGAACGCCGCAAAAAAGAGGGGCGAAGTGCTTGAACACGTCCTTTTGTACGGCGCTCCCGGTCTGGGCAAAACTACTCTCGCCCACATAATCGCGGGTCAAATGGGCGGTCAGCTCAAAATGACGAGCGCACCCGCCATAGAGCGCAGCGGCGACCTCGCGGCAATTCTTACAAACCTCAACGAGGGCGACGTGCTGTTCATAGACGAAATCCACCGCCTAAACCACAGCGTGGAGGAAATTTTGTATTCGGCTATGGAGGACTACGCGCTAGACATAATCGTCGGCAAGGGACCTTCGGCGCGCAATATCCGCTTTTCGCTCAAAAAGTTTACGCTGATAGGCGCAACCACCCGCGCGGGAATGATATCCAACCCGCTGCGCGACCGCTTCGGCATAACCTGCCGTCTAGAAATGTACACGCCCGACGAGCTCAAAGAGATTGTCACCCGCTCGGCGAGAACGCTGGGCATCGCCATAGACGACGAAGCCGCAACCGAAATTTCCAAGCGTTCGCGCGGCACGCCCCGAATCGCCAACCGCCTTTTAAAGCGCGTGCGCGACTTTTCCACGGTCAGCGGCAGCGCGTCGATAACTTTAAAGGACGCCCGCTTTGCCCTCGGTAGAATGGAGATAGACGAACTCGGTCTCGACGAGGTCGACCGCAACTTACTTAAATCCATGATAGTCAAGTTCGACGGAAAACCCGTCGGTCTGGAAACGCTCGCCGCCACGATAAACGAGGACGCGGGCACGATAGAGGACGTGTACGAACCCTACCTTTTGCAACTCGGGTTTATCGCGCGCACGCCGCGCGGCAGAGTAATATTAAAGGGCGGCTACGAACACATGGGCTACACGCCCACCGCCTCGCAATCCGAACAGATAACGCTGTTCGACAAAAAGGGAGAGTAGGATTCTCCCGTGAAATGCAAACTTCGTATGCGTGAAATAAACGCTACGCGTTTGTGAAATAAATACCTGCGGTATTTGTGAAATGTACGGCTTTTGCGTTCTCGGCGGCAGTAAGGAA
>DVHK01000073.1 GCA_018712135.1 Candidatus Coproplasma avicola
CGTGCCGAAGGCACATTTCACGCATACGCAGTTTGCATTTCACATTATATAGTGTCAAATCGCAGCCGCCCCAAGGCAAGATTTGCGTTAATTTTTAAATAAATTACGTTACGAGGGGAATTCATTTCCCCGAAGTAGCCCCAATTTGCGCATACCTGCGCCTCAGCGAGGTGAATGGGCGCAATTATATAAATGTAGGGCACCAAAGCTTGCGCCCAGAGGAGCAGAGCTCCTCAAACTAACGGCAAATTGTAGCCGCCCCAAGGCAAGATTTGCGTTAATCTATCGGAGTGTATCATGGATTTAATAATAGTAGAATCGCCCTCCAAGGCGAAAACAATCTCCAAATATTTAAAGGGTAAATTCAAGGTGGACGCCTCGGGCGGACACGTCCGCGACCTCCCCGAGCGCACGCTGGGGGTGAGCATAACCAATAACTTCGAACCGAGATATGTCGAATCTCCCGGCAAAAAGGACATTATAAAGCGGCTCACCGAAGAGGCGAAAAAGGCCGGCAAAGTTTACCTTGCAACCGACCCCGACCGCGAGGGCGAAGCCATAAGCTGGCACTTGCAAACCGTTCTCGGCATGGACGCAAACGCCGAAAACAGGGTCGAATTCAACGAAATTTCGCCCAAGGCGGTAGAAAACGCTTTAAAGCACCCCAGAAAGATAGATTATAACCTCGTCGACGCCCAGCAGGCGCGAAGAGTTTTAGACAGGCTCGTCGGCTACAAGCTTTCGCCCCTTTTGAATAACCGCATACAGAGCGGTCTTTCGGCGGGCAGGGTTCAGTCGGTAGCGCTCCGCTTAATAGTCGACCGCGAGCGCGAAATCGCCGCCTTTGTGCCCGAAGAGTACTACGTTTTCAGCGCGTCGTTGCAGGATAAGCAGGCTAAATATTCGCCCTTCAAGGCGACGTACCAGCTTAAAAAGAGCGGCAAGTCGATAACCAAAGAACAGGCGGAGGAGGTTGAAAAAGCCGTCCGCGCGGGCAACTTCGTCGTCACCAAGGTCAAGAGCGGCGTAACCAAATCGCACGCCCCCGCGCCCTTCACCACGTCCTCGCTCCAACAGGACGCGTCCAACAAATTCGGCATGACCTCGCCCGAAACCATGCTCGTCGCCCAGCACCTGTACGAGGGCATGGACGTCGGCGGCGACCATATCGCGCTCGTCACCTACATCAGAACGGACTCCACCCGCATTTCGGTCGAAGCCCAGCAGATGGCGCGCGAATTCATTAAAAACACTTACGGCGAGCAATATGTGCCCGCCAAGCCCAATATTTACGCCACCAAAAAGGGCGCGCAGGATGCGCACGAGGCTATCCGCCCCATCAACCTTGCGCTCACGCCGGCGAGCGTAAAGCAATATCTCGACAAAAAGCATTACAACATATATAAGCTCGTATATGACCGCTTCGTCGCCTCGCAGATGGCGGAGGCGCAGTATAACTCCATGCAGATAGAGGCGCAGTCGGCGGGCTATACGTTCAAGGCGAGCGGCAAATCGCTGCTGTTTGCAGGTTTCACCGCTGCATACCAGAACGTCTCCGAGGGCGGCGAGGACGAGGAGAACGCAAAGCTGCTGCCCCCTCTCAACGAGGGCGACGAGCTCGACCTCAAAGAGCTTACAAAGGAGCAGAAGTTCACCCGCCCGCCCCTGCGCTACACCGACGCGTCCCTCGTCAAGACCATGGACGAAAAGGGTATAGGCAGACCTTCGACGTACGCTTCGATAATCTCGGTTCTGAACAAGCGCAAATACGTCGTAAAGGACGGCAAGTATATGGTTCCCACCGAGGTTGCTTATAAGATAACCGATATGCTCTGCCACTACTTCAAGGATATAATGGACGTCGGTTTCACCGCGCGCATGGAGGCAGACCTCGACAAAATAGAAGAGGGCGGCGTAGACTGGCACAAGATAATCGCCGACTTCTACCCCGGCTTTGCCGATCATCTGCGCAGCGCCGCCTGCGACGGCGACGAAATGACAGACATAAAGTGCGAAAAGTGCGGCTATCCCATGATAAGGCGCACGGGCAAGTACGGCAAATATCTCGCCTGCTCCAACTATCCCAAGTGCTCAAACATAGTCAGCGAAACGCAGGCTGAAATTTCCGAAGTGCGCTGTCCCAAGTGCGGCGCAAACATGGTGGTAAAGAGCGGTCGCTACGGCAAATTCCTCGCCTGCCCCAACTATCCCGAATGTTCTACCATTCTTCCCATGGATGCAAAGCTTTCCGAGGAGAAGTGCCCCTCGTGCGGCGGCGCGCTGCTCATCAAAAAGGGCAGGTACGGCACTTATACCGAGTGCGTCAACTGCGGCGCAAAACAGCCGCTCGCCTCGCCCGACGGGGCTCCGCGCGAGGGCGAAAAGACCGAGGGCAAGTGTCCCGAATGCGGCAAGCCCATGCGCAGGATGCGCTCCAAAAACGGCAAAATTTATTACGGCTGCACGGGCTACCCCGCCTGCAAATTTTTAAGCTGGGACGTCCCCACGGGCGACAAGTGCCCCAAGTGCGGCAAATATCTCATACGCAAGGGCGACAGAATAAAGTGCTCTGACAAAGCGTGCGACTATTCCGTCGCCGCCCCCGAAGAAAAGGCGGATGAGCAGCCGCAGGGTTCTTCCGCGCAGGGCGCGCCCGACAATGATTAAGGTAATCGGCGCGGGGCTGGCGGGCTGCGAGGCGGCTTACTTCCTCGCGGAGGCGGGGCACGAGGTGCAACTTTACGACATAAAGCCCTCGCGCTTTACGCCCGCCCATTCGGATAAGAATTTCGGCGAGCTCGTCTGCTCAAACTCATTGAAGGGAAACGACCCCTACGCCAACGCGTGCGGACTTTTAAAGCAGGAGATGAGGGAGCTGGGCTCGCTCATTATCGAGGCGGCGGACGCAACGCGCGTGCCCGCGGGCGGCGCGCTCGCCGTCGACAGAACGTTGTTCGCGCAGTATATAACCCATAAAATCCGCTCGCACGGCAACATTAAGGTCGTGTGCGAAGAGATAAAGGCGCTGCCCTCGGGCGAGTGGTGCATAGTCGCCACCGGCCCGCTCACCTGCGACGCCTTAGCCTGCGACATAAAGGCAAAACTGGGCGGCGACCTGCATTTTTACGACGCGTCCGCGCCAATAGTTTCGCGCGACAGCATAGATATGTCCCTCGCGTTCTTCGGCGACAGGTACGGTCGGGGCGGCGACGACTACATCAACTGCCCCATGACCAAAGAGGAATACGAACTCTTCGTCCGCGAGCTTACGGGCGCCGAAAGGGCTGTTCTTCACGACTTTGAGCGGGGCGAAATTTTTGAAGGCTGCATGCCGTTGGAGGTTATGGCGGCGCGCGGCGAACAGACGCTGCGCTTCGGCCCGTTCAAACCCGTCGGACTGCGCGACAGTCAGGGCAACAAGTATTACGCCGTCTTGCAGCTCAGAAAGGAGAACGCCGAAGGTCAGGCTTACAACCTCGTCGGCTGCCAGACAAACTTAAAGTTCCCCGAACAAAAGCGGGTGTTTTCGCTCATTCCCGCGCTCAGAAACGCTCAGTTTCTGCGCTACGGCGTAATGCACCGCAACACTTATATCAACTCGCCCGACCATTTAAACGCCGACTTTTCGTATAAAGCCGACCCAAAGCTCTTCTTCGCCGGTCAGATGACGGGCGTGGAGGGGTATGTCGAAAGCGCGGCGAGCGGGCTTTTATGTGCATTGCACATGCACCGCAAGCTGTGCGGAAAGGCGCCCGCAATTCCCGCAAATGTCTGCGTGTTGGGCGCATTGTCGGCGCATATATCGGGGGCAAACCAAAACTTTACCCCCATGAACGCCAACTTCGGCATATTGAAGGCGGGCGACAGGCGCATACGCGACAAAAAAGCCCGCTACACATACCTTGCAACGCGTTCGCTCGGCTATATTGCAGGGTATAAACTATTGATTAAGGATTGACAAAATGGATTTGACACCTAAACAAACGGTACACGAACTGAATAAATATATAATCGGTCAGGACGAAGCTAAAAAAGCCGTGGCGATAGCCCTCAGAAACCGCTACCGACGCAGCCAGCTTTCGCCCGAACTGCGCGAGGAGGTCACCCCCAAGAACATCATCATGAAGGGCCCCACCGGCGTGGGTAAGACCGAAATCGCAAGGAGGCTGGCTAAGCTCGTCAAGGCGCCCTTTTTAAAGGTCGAAGCTACCAAGTATACCGAGGTCGGCTATGTCGGCAGGGACGTCGAGAGCATGGTGCGCGACCTCGCCGAGGCGGCGATCCGCCTCGTCAAAGAGGAAAAGACGCAGGAGGTCAGCTATAAAGCCGTGGCTGTCGCCGAGCGCAGAATCGCCAAAGTGCTCGCAGATGTAAAAAAGGACGAGCGCGGCGAATTTTCGCGCGAGGTATTTGAAAATAACCTCGTCGACGACATTCACGCCGGCAAGTATGACTCCACCATGATAGAAATCGAAGTCGCCGACAACCCCAAGCCTTTGGAGCTTTCGCCCGGTCAGGGCGCGGCGATCGACCTCGGCTCGGTGTTCGGTTCGCTCGGCATGAACCGCAAAAAGCGCCGCCGCATAACCGTGCGCGAAGCGCGCAACCTTTTAATGGCGGAGGAGGCGGATAAGCTCATCGACAACGACTCCGTCCAGACCGAAGCCATACGCCGCGCCGAAAACGACGGCATTATCTTCATCGACGAAATCGATAAAATCGCCGGCGGCAATTCGGGCGGCATCGATGTCTCCCGCGAGGGCGTTCAGCGCGACATATTGCCCATCGTAGAGGGCTGCACGGTCATGACCAAGTATGGCCCTGTAAAGACCGATTACATTCTCTTCATCGCCGCGGGCGCCTTCCACGTCTCCAAGGTCGAAGACCTCATCCCCGAATTTTTGGGCCGTTTCCCCGTGCTCGTCGAGCTCAACAGCCTCAAAAAAGAGGACTTTGTCAACATTTTAACGCAGACGCACAACGCAATCACCATGCAGTATTCGGCGCTGCTCGCCGTCGACAACATCGACCTGCAATTCAAACCCGACGCTATCGAGCGCATCGCCGAAGTCGCCGAGGAGCTAAACAACACGTCCGAAGATATCGGCGCTCGCCGCCTGCACACCGTCATGGAATACCTTTTAGAGGATATTTCCTTCGAGGCGGGCGGCAACGATTATCCCCTCGTCACCGTGCAGATAGATAAAAAGTATGTTGATGCGCACATCGAAAAGCTCATGAAAGCCTGCGGCGGCAGAAAGCATTTAAAGATCACGGGCTTTTCAAATATGGAGTAACTAAATCCCCGCCGTGTCGCGGCTCCGTAAATTGCACCGCAGGTCAATTTGTTCTATTGTTTCCAGCCAAGACTTTTGTGAGGATTTTAAAAAAATAATGTCGCAAGGCGAATCCATTTCGCCGCAGCGGACTCAATTTGCGCATGCCTGCGCCTCAGCGTGGTGAATTGCTGCGACTAAATAATATGAGTGCTATCATAAAGTCGCGGCAAGAGGAGCTGGCTCCTCAAAATCACGAAAAGTCGCAGGCGGCGCCAGCCAAGACTTTTGTGAGGATTCCTATGATTTCAATTCCTAAGGGCACAAAGGATGTCCTGCCTTCAACTTCATACAAGTGGCAGTTTATCGAGGACTGCGCGCGCGAGGTCGCGCGGCAGTTCAACATAAACGAGGTGCGCACGCCCGTATTTGAACATACCGAACTTTTTGCCCGCGGCGTGGGCGACACAACCGACATTGTCAACAAGGAGATGTACACCTTCCTCGACAAGGGCGGGCGTTCAATAACTTTGAAGCCCGAGGGCACGGCGGGCGTCGCGCGCATGTTCATTGAAAACGGTCTCGCGTCCAGCCCCCTTCCCATGAAGTCGTTTTATATAACTCCCTGCTACCGCTACGAGCGCCCGCAGGCGGGCAGATTGCGCGAATTTCACCAGTTCGGCGTAGAGGTATACGGTTCACCTTCGCCCGCTGCCGATGCCGAAGTTATTTTCGCGGCGTCGTCCTTTCTCAATAAATTAGGAATAAAAGACACCCGTCTGGAAATAAATTCCATAGGCTGCAAAACCTGCCGCGCGCAGTATAACGCGGCTCTCAGAGATTATTTCAAACCTCGCCTCGCGGAGATGTGCGCAACCTGCAACGAAAGATTTACTAAAAATCCCCTCCGCATGCTCGACTGCAAGGAAGAGGAGTGCAAAAAAATTGCGGCGGGCGCGCCTTCGATTTTAGATTATCTCTGCCCCGACTGCGCCGCTCACTTTGAAAGCGTAAAAAATCTTTTGTCGGCGCAGGGCATTGAATATGTCGTTAATCCGGGCATAGTAAGGGGTTTAGACTACTACACGCGCACGGTTTTCGAGTTTGTTTCCACGTCTATCGGCGCGCAGGGAACGGTGTGCGCGGGCGGCAGGTACGACGGACTTATCGCCGAACTCGGCGGCTCGCAGACGCCCGCGGTCGGCTTCGCCGCGGGGCTCGAAAGGCTCATGCTGCTCATGGACAACACGGGCGTGTCCTTCCCCGCGCCGCACGTCCCCGCAATATATATTGCGGGCATGGACGATGTCAGCCGCGCAAAGGCGTTCGCTCTCGTCGGCGCGCTGAGGGCGCGCGGCATATCCGCCGAATGTGACCTGATGGGGCGCTCGGTAAAGGCGCAGCTTAAATATGCGGACAAGTTGGGCGCGCAGTATGTGGCAGTTATCGGCGAAAGCGAGCTCGCCACGAGCAGCGTAAACTTAAAAAAGATGTCGGACGGCAGCACGAACTGCGTGCAGCTCGATGACATCGGCAAATATATAACCGAAAATCAAGGAGGAACAAATGGCTGAAAAAGTAAATTCCGCTCAGTTTGACGAGCTTTTAAAGGGCGATAAGCCCGTGGTATGCGATTTCTTTGCAACGTGGTGCGGGCCCTGCAAAATGCTTGCGCCCGTGCTTGAACAGGTCGCGGCGGAGTACGCCGGCAAGGCGGCTTTTATAAAGGTGGACGTCGATGAATGCGTCGACCTCGCGGCGCGCTACGGCATAATGTCGATACCTTACGTCGCAATTTTCAAAGATGGCGAAATGGTTGCAAAGTCGTTAGGTTTCATGCCCAAAGCCGAACTCGAAGAGTTTGTAAGTTCAAATATATAAACTTTATATCGCGTATTCAAAAGAGGCGGGGCGCACTTAAAGT
>DVHK01000074.1 GCA_018712135.1 Candidatus Coproplasma avicola
CGTTTTGCGCGCGCCACGCCGAAATCAATCCCAAAAAGTGAAAGTTCAATGAAATTATCCGACAAAATGTTGCATATAATTTGCCGTTTATAATAAATTTATTTTGACGATTAACAATTGGTTAACAAAAAATTAACCGTAAATTTGCACGCCCGCGCTATATTTAAAGAAAAAAGGCGCAGACAGGCGTATAAAATTTTAACAAAGGAGAAGGTATTTTGAAAAACAGCAAAATCACCCAATGGATTCCGGGCATCGTTGCCGAAGTCGTCGCCGTCATATTCTGCATAATTTATGCAGTCATCGACGGCAGCAAAGTCACCATGTACATAGAGCTCCCCGGCGCGGCGCTTCTGGCGTTTCTCGTTCCCGCATACAACGTGGTCGCCAAAAAGTCGCTGCCAACGGCAATCTCGGTGGCGTGCGCAATATTTGTTTTCCTCGCCTGCTGTCTGGGCACGGCTATGGACTTCTACCATAAAATATGGTTTTACGACCTTGCCATGCACGGCGTTTCGGGCTTTTTGTGCTGCGCCATAATCTTTATGTTCATAATGGACTGGAACGGTTCAAAGCTCAGCCCCATAGGCTGTCTGGTGACGATTTTCGGCTTTTCCATGGGTGTGGCGGCGCTGTGGGAGGTGATAGAATATGCCTCTGACTTCATCACGGGCGGCGACGCGCAGCGCGTGTTGGAGAGCATGGCGGCCGGTAAATCGCCCATCTCCGACACGATGGAGGACATCATCGCCGCATTGGTGGGAAGTCTGGTGTTCTTTGCGGCGTTCTTCGCCGACAAGCTGGCGGGGTACAAAGTACTCGGAAAGTTGTGCGGCTTTACGGGTTTTGAAACCGATAAAGATGTGCGCGCCCGCGAAGAGAGCGGCGAAGCCGCAACCGACGGGGTCGGCGCCGACTGATTGGCATGTTTGCCCGCAAAAGTTTGTAAAATGCTGGTTTGAAACCGCGGCTGACCGGGTGGGCGCCGACTGATTGCCGTCGCATTTGCAAAAATTTTTAAAATGCAAGTTTAAAACTTATGGGGACGGTTTAATTATTTTCAATGAGTATCCGCGCGGTTTTATTGCAGTGGCGGGCATAAAATCTGCGGCGGCAATATTCATATGCCGATAGCGGAGGCGATTTTTAATCGCCTCCGCTATATTTTTACCTTTCGGCGCCTTTTATCTGCGCCCCACGCCGACATTTTTATTGCACCCGTTTTTCTGCTGCGTATAAATATGCCCTCTGTTTATTTTGCAAGCGGCCATCCGTTTCGCGCGGTTTTGCGCGCATTTGGGCAAAAATTGTAATAAAAATACTCAACTCTACCGTCGGTAGAGTGCTCTTTTTGTATGGTAGAGTGCGCGTTTCGGACGGTGGAGGGGTCAATTTGAAGGGGAGAGCGCATATTTAAAGAGTAGGTAGTATTTTTGCCCGCGACGGGTTATAATTTGATTGTAAGTAAAAATTATCGCGAGGAGACAACAGGTTTATGGAAAAAACATTAACGGCGGGCGGCGCAGGCGGCCGCAGTAAAATCCGCCCCGCAGAACCGGTTTACGGCAAGGGCGAAGATTTGTTCAACGCAATATCGCACATTGTCGGTGGCGCGCTGGGCATAGCTATATTGATAGCCTTGTTCATAGCCGCTTCGGCTAACCCCACGCCCAACAAATACGCGGCGGCGGGCATTTATTCGCTGTCTATAATTATTCTTTACACTATGAGCGCGCTCTATCACTTTTTCCCGCAGGGCAGGGCAAAAAGGCTGTTCAGGATATTCGATCACTGCACGATATTTCTTCTCATAGCGGGTTGTTACACGCCATTCTGCCTCATAACATTCTGGGGTACGCCCCTCGGCTATACCATACTCGGCGTCGAGTGGGGGCTGGCGGTGCTCGGCATAACCTTCAACGCAATCAATATGCGCTGGAAGGCGGTCAAAGTGCTGTCTATGATAGCTTACGTCGTCATGGGCTGGATGATAGTTCCCGCCGTGCCCATGCTGCTCTCGTCGGTGTCGGTTGCCTGCTTTGCGTGGTTGCTTGCGGGCGGACTGTCCTACACCTTCGGGCTCATATTCTTCGCGCTGGGTAAAAATCACGCTTACATGCACTGTGTGTGGCACATCTTCGTGCTTGCAGGCACGGCTTGCCAGTTTATAAGCATATTCATGCTCATGTAACAGTTTTTTATAAACCCCGCGCGCAACTCGCCTGGAGCTGCGCGCGGGGGTTTGTTTATTGGTCGGGCGCTGCGTAATTTTCAGATGCCTGCCTTTAATGCTTGTGCTGAGGCGTATCGTGTGCTATCATAATGTTCAGCGTTGCTTGCGGCGGGCGCGGAATTAGCGCCGTCGCGAACCTGTTTGGCGCATTTTTACCCAACGAAAAAAATCTTGCCTCAATCTTGACCTTTTTTTTAGAACATTTTTGTGCTCAATGAGTTATAATACATATAAGACATTAACAAATAATTTTGCGCGCGGACATGCGCCCGCGCGCCGTCAAGGGATAATTGTATGATCCATTCTTTAAGCGGCGGCATAATAGCCGATTATGAAAATTTAATTTACGTGTTCGTCGCGTTTGAAAGCGGCGAAAAGGCATGGTACATCAGTCCTTTTCCGCAGATAAATGAGGGCGACTGCGTGCTCGCTCCGCTCGGGCGCACGTCTGCAAAAGGCAGGGTGACCAGGGTGGAGAACGTAACCAGGCAAACGGCGCCCTATCCCGTCAACCGCACGCGCGAGATAGAGGGCATATTATAAGCCCCGCCGCTTGACTTGCGGGGTTTACTCTGTTATAATTTTATTACGGTATGAACGTAAAGTTACGGTGAATGCATGAATTCTGTGGAAAGCAAAGGACAATTTAATTTGCAAAGGGTAATAGACGCGCTCCGCGTGTTCGTCGGTTCCAATTATTTCCCTTTCGTCACGGCGGTTATAACCTTATTCTGCTACTATATGGCGCTCGATCTGGTTTTAATCTGGTACATTGCGCTTGTGGGGGCGTTTATCTTTATTTTCATGAGGGATACAACGCCGCTCATAACGGTTTTTCTTTTCATGAACATAATGATATCAATGGGCAATTCGCCCACGCACGCCGCCGGTAACGACAACGATTATTTTTTTCAGACGCCAGTGCTCGCTCAGATAGGCGTTGCCGTAGGATTGTTTGCAGCCGGCGGCATATACCGCGCCGTCGTGGATATCAAAAACGGCAATTTTAAAGTTTCGCCCACTTTCTTCGGGCTGTGCGTGTTCGCGGTATGCCTCGTGCTCAACGGTGTGTTGAGCGACGGATATTCGCCGATGAACGCCGTTTACGGCTTCATCCTCGCCTTTTTGTTCCTCGGTCTCTTCGTCGCCTGCTTCGGCAGCGTAACAATAAACGGCCACACGTACGAGCGCATAGCCTGGGCTTTTTTCGCGCTGTCGGTGTGCGTCGTCATCGAACTTATCGTCGCTTACTGCACTTACGATAAACTGTGGACGTCTACGGGCGGAATAGACAGAAATCAGCTTTACTTCGGCTGGGGCATATACAATACGATAGGTATGCTCTTCACGGTTTCTATGCCGTCGGCGGCGTATCTTGCCCGCCGTTATCGCCGCGGCGGACATTTCTTTACGGCCTATCTCGTCGTCCTGCTCGTGTGCGCGTTCCTGTCCATGAGCCGCCAGGCTATGCTGTGCGGTTCGCTCGTGTTCTTAATCTGCGCCGCATGGATTCTCATCAAGTGTCCCGAAAGATGGCTCAACGCGGCGATATTTGTCGGGTCGGCGCTCATCGCCGTAATAGTTCTGGCGGTAAAGCGCGAATGGTTCGGCGGAGTTGCGTCCATGCTGTTTGAAAACTTCTTCTACGGCAGCGGCAGGTCGACTCTATATGAAAATGCCATTCAGACGTTTATGGCAAATCCTGTGTTCGGCGACGGCTTTTACCGCGACCTTGCCGAAGACCCCGGCGCCGTCGGCGTGCCTCTCGTGCCAGACATGTATCACAACACCATTCTCGAACTCATGGCGGTCGGCGGGCTCGTGGCTACCATTCCTTACGTTATTCACCGCGTTCACACGGTAATATCCTTTATCAAAAATCCCAACGAAAACAGGTTCTACGTCGCGCTCACCCTGTTTGCGCTGCTCATTTTGAGCCTGTTGGACAATCATATATTCTACATACTGCCCACGCTTTTTTACACTTTTTTAACGGCGGTACTCATAAAATCCGAAACCGGCAACGAGAGCGTGCTCGTCGATTTCAAAAGATAAATTTTTTTGTCTATACTAAAAATATGTGGCGCAAGCAATATCTTTCGCCATGAAAGGGGTAGGAGTTAAATGGATTACGAAGAAAGAAGCATATCGTTAAGCGAACTTGTAAAAATCATATTCAAAAGAGTATGGTGGGTGGTAGGCGTTACGCTCGCCGTAATGCTCGTTTTCATCTTTGCCGTGCAGTTCTGGCTCAACAGACAGAATCAGACGTATACGGTAAACTACACGCTCGAATTTCCGGGCATTGAAGACAGCGCTTATCCCGACGGCAGCACGGTCAGGTTCAGTTCGGTCGTTTCGCGCAGCACGCTCGAAGAGATCGTCGCAGCAAATCCCTCGCTCAGCGGAATAGATGTCGGCGCAATGGTCGATTCGGACGACATAGAATTTACGCAGTCGGTCGTTCCTGCCGACAGCAGCGCCAGCGGCGTCGCCGAGCGTCATTTCACAATCACCGTCGCCGTCAGATACTTCACCAGCACCGAACAAGCGGCTGTCTTTCTTCGCGCCGTGGCAAACTATCCTTTGAACAGGGCGGTGCAGATTGCAAATGCGCTCACGCACGACAGCAGTCTCACCGTATATGACTCTTCCGATACGTTTGAAGATAAAATATCCGCGCTCATAGCCCAGCGCGAATATCTTGTAGGAATGTACGACGAAATGATTGCGCAAACGTCGGGTGAATACACGGTGGGCGGCAGAACGCTTGCCGATTACCGTACGCAGGCTTCGCTGCTCTTCCAGAGCATGGATGAGGAATATCTCAATTCGCTCGTCGCAACAAGCAACTATGTGCTCAATTATTCCAAGTTTAAAGAAGAGTACTCCGCCCGCGAAGCTAACCTTACAAGACAGATCGAGGAAAACCAGGCGCTCATAGCCGCGCAGGAGGAAAGCCGCGACGCGCTCATCGAACTCGTGGGCAACGGTCAGATTTCTTCCGCCGACCTTTCGCCTTATAACGAGATGATTGCAAGGTATACCGCTAAAAACGTGACGTTGCAGAACCAGCTCGACTCGCTGAGAACGACTATGGAATGGATTGAGTCTGCGGGCGATGACACCGCAGCTCTCGACGCCGATATCGCCACCATTCTCGACAATATTGACAGCTATCGCGATCTTCTTTCCGGCGCGACCGAAACTTTTAAAAGCGTATATCAAAGCTATTATGCCGACATGTGCGACGTAACGTTTGCAAGCAACATTATTTCGGCGGAAGGCGGCATGAACATCATTCTCGCTGCGGTCATCGGTGCGATAATCGGCTTCGTCGCAGTCAGCGTGGTAATATGCATAATCGATCTGCCCAAGTATATCAAGGAACGCGAACCCGGCTCTGCTTCCGACGGACAGAAAGAGCTGCCCGAGGGCGACGCAAAAGACGAGTAAATTTCGCAAAAATTGACGGCAAATAAGATTAGCAATTTATAAACTCCCCGGGCACATTGCAACGCGCTCGGGGAGTTTTGAGTTTCACGCATAAAACCAGCGCCGTCCGAAAATCGGACGGCGCTGGTTTTGGTGGAGCTGCGGGGACTTGTGCCTTGGGCGGACACGCACGGAAAACAGTGGGTGTCCACTGTTTTGTCGGCGGTAGAACCCGCCGACCTGCGCAAGCTTATGCTTGCTTGCCTCCCCGCAAGCCTCTTGTGCATCTCACCATAAAAAATAGTACCGCCCGATTTACGGGCGGTATCATTTTTGGTGGAACTGAAAGCCGCAAAAACGCACACCGTATTATATCAGATAAACAGAACGGAATACTATTGCCAAGTGGAATTGCCGCTATCAGATTATCCGCTATACGGCAAACAATTAGTCGCAAGCCGGGGCTAATGCCTTGCCGTCGGCTTGCTCCGCACAAACGGCTGTCATTGCGTCTTTATAGATCCGCTTTGACAGCC
>DVHK01000075.1 GCA_018712135.1 Candidatus Coproplasma avicola
CGCAAAAGCCACGGTTTTGCGCGAATGCTAAGGAGCACATTATTTTCGCACGGCTTAGTCGAAATGACAGCAACGTTCCGTTGCATCATGCTCCGCAATCGGGCGTTACCACATTACCGGACTTGACTGCAAACATCTTTTTCTCTTTGTCATTTCGACCAAGTGAGCAGCGCGAACGCGTGGAGAAATCTTGGGGCAATGCGGCAGACAAAATAGCGCCGCGCGGTTTAAAAAACCGCGCGGCGCAAAAAAATATTATAAGGAAAAAGAAATATCTGAATGTGCGGGTCGGGAATAATACCTATCCTTATTGATAGATTTCTCCGCTTCGCGCACCGCCGTGCGCTTCGGTCGAAATGACAGGTGTTAATTCCGTTGACCGCGGGAAAGAATGTGCGGGGTTATGCGGTGCGAGCTTTACCGCCCGCCGGCCGCCCGTGGAATAAAAACATTATTCCCAAGTGGAGATATGATCTTACAGTTTTTCCCCTATCTTGTTTACAATATAATTATACCACTAAGATGTAATAAAATCCTATATAAACTTTTAATAAATTTGTAAAAAATTATCAATCGGTTATAGTTGTAACAAAATACCCGTTATCGTAAACATTATCCATTGCTATATATGAACCGCTTACAAGAGAATAATTCCCCGAAATAGAGCGTTGCGTTCCATAGAACGAACCGTTTGCAATTCTTATATCGCCACCTGCAATATTTAAACCGTAACGCGTTTCGCCATAATAATCGCCGCCATAGATATATGTGTCAGCATTAGTATTGCCAAACCAAATTCCGTCACCGCCGGAACTTCTGTATGCACGGAATTCTCCGTCATATATCGTAAGAACAACCCCTGTATCCGTCACTGAACCATTAGCATTTCGTGTAATCTCAACCGTCATTCCGGCAGCGTTTCCGCGCACATAAATATCTGAATCCGCTCCCTGCTGTCCAAACGTAACGGTTGCATATTGATATACTGCAAATGCCGATTGTCCCGCAACGTTGAATGTGCCGTTATAAATATTTGCCGTGCCGCGCGAGTCTGCCGATGTTCCCATTATGAACGCGCCGCTACTTGAAACATTACTATTTTCTACTATATAATTACCGTTTTGGTCTTTGCGAACCGCACTTCCAAATACGCCATTATAAATATTTGCCGTGCCGCCGCACACCTTCAAACAATACGAAGCAGCCGCTCCGCAAACAAGGTCATTGTTAGAAGCACGTATACCTTGGTCGCCGCCGACAAATGTACCATTATAAACATTAGCATTACCGTTAGTCACCATTATACCGTTACCTAACAGCGCACTGTATGATCCGTTATAGATGTTCAGCGTGCCGCCGCTTACCTGAACGGAGTGCCCGCCTGTTTGCGGCATCTGAGTAGACCAGTTTGTATCGGCTCCGGCGACATGCATATGCTTATCAAACGCAGCAACACCGGTGGTGTTTATTGAAACCGCAGCCGAATCACCGCCAACTACATCATCAAGTTGACCGTTGCCGTTCACATCATCTTCGCTTATCATACCGTTAAGGGAAACCGACGTGTTGCTTCCACCCGAAACATATAGCCCGCCGCCGACAGAGTTAGTTATTGTGCCTTTTAAAATTGTAACATCAGTGGCGGTCGCGCTTGAAGTGTCGCCGACTACCCTTACTGCAAAGCTTTTAATATTAAAAGCATAGTACGCATCTATGCTGTCATAAACATCCGGTATATTCCCCCACCAATCTGTCGAATAATGCAAATCAGCATTTTCGCCGACACCCACATCATCGTTATCCGCGCCCTTATGGGTTATATTGAGTGTACCGTAGGAGAGCAGCGAGCCGCTTTCTATGCGGATACCGTCGGTTGAATAAGCCGTACCGTTCGCTTGCCAAGGATAATTGGCACTTGTGTTACTTTCCACCTCAAAGGTAATGGCATCATCGATTGTAACATTGCCGCCGAGAATGTACATAGCTGTTCCGCGGGAAGTTGTCAAGCCGATTTCGGCGCTTGTCGCCGTAGTTTCAAAAGTAACGTTGCCGCTGTCGGGAATAATGTCGCCTGCTGTTGTGCCGCTATAAATTCTGTTTAACGCAGTTATTCCCAAGCCATCCGATACTATTGTTGCGCTGTTTACATTAAATGTAATGTTGCCGCCCGTCGTGCTTATCGCCGTGCCGGAAAGGTTCTCGGCAAGCGTATTCGTACCTGTATACATGCGGATTTCACAAGTAAAGTCGGTACCGCTGATGCTGATTTCCCCGCCCGAATATGTGTTTTCCGAAATTTCTGCGGCGCTGGAATATATGCCGACAGACTGCTGTCCGTAAACGGTTATACCGGTCTGACCGTAGCACGAAACCGTTCCGCCCTCGGTGGCTATACCGTAATTTTCGACCGTATAGACAGTTCTGCCGTAAATATACACAGCCGTTTGGGCATTGCTGCCTTGCGTTCCGCATGTAATTGCGCCATTAACCGAATAAATGCCGTAGCAAAATTGCGCAGTTCGGTTGGTATTTTCTGCTCCCATTCTGACCGAAGTATCGCCGTTACAAACCACCTTACCGCCGTCGGCAAAAATGCCGCGGTTATAGTTGTTAGCATTAGTGGCGCTAAAACCGTCCTGATTTTGTTGCACGTTAAAATTGATTGTGGCGTTGTTGGCGGTGACGCTTGAATTTGCGCCCGAGGCGCTTATCCCGTCCATATACGAACCCGAAAGGTTGAACTGCGCAGAGTTTAAAATTTCGAGCGCGCCGCCCGCAATATTTATCGCCGAGCCGTTATCCCGATAATCGTCTCCCGATACATCGGAGGCATCTTTATTGAAGGTGACAGTTTGAATTGTCATTCTGCCGTTGTTTACGCGCACGGTATCGCCGACTTCGGAATTAAACGTTCCGTCGGTCACGCGCAGATAATTATTGTCGTCCGCGACGGCGTAATCGCACTGAACGCATACGCTGCTTTCGTAGGCATAAAAATCGCCGCTTTCAACCGCCATGTAGCCGCCGGTGGCGTCTACGCAATAGGTGTTGTTAACGCCGAAATACGAATAATACGTGCCGCCGCGCACATAAAGGTTGCCCTCCTGCATTTGTATTGCGGCGTAGTTGGGAATGGTGCCGTCCTGCGTGGGGTCATTGGCAGAAGTTTTTACATCTT
Organism: Candidatus Coproplasma avicola; assembly: GCA_018712135.1. GTDB lineage: Bacteria > Bacillota > Clostridia > Christensenellales > Borkfalkiaceae > Coproplasma > Coproplasma avicola. Next base: position 3,179 of record DVHK01000075.1, read on the forward strand.
GATATATATATACGGTTACGCGCCTAAAACCGTTGGGAGTTTCTTCTGTAAGGCTTGCAGGCTGCCCGGCATATGAATATCCCGTAGTTTCACCCTCTGTTATTATTGGTTCAAGGTAATATTCATAAAAATAATCTGCGCTGCCGTCCGCGGATATGGTGGTATTTTCTACCGTTTTGTCCTCGATAGTAAAATAAAGGTATGTATCATCGGTGACATATCTCGTATCATTAACAGGAGCCCACCATGTACCTTGTGTATAATATCTGTACATGCTTTCAAAGTACATATTACCATTTACAGTTACGCCGCGCCCACCACCATCACTGCTAACATTGGGAATTATTACGGGCATATGCACATCAGAAATTGAAGCATCTGTGTTGGTATAAAGCACGTCAACATAGTAATTAACATCAGTATATGCACCTGCGGGAGTTCTCCATATTAATTGGCTCCTGTTTTGCTGATCGTCTGTCAATTCAGAATTTGTATACTCGCTCAAATCTCCGCTGTTCCGCGCATCCTCGCCGCGGGGCCCGCTTTCAAAGCTGCCAGCCGCTATTGTCAAAGTGCCGCCGCTTATCTGCAAAACGCTTCCGACGGGGTTATAAAAACTGCCCGTCTGATTTTCAGACGAGTCGATTATGGTAAGGCGCACGCCCTGGGTTATATTAAGCAGGGGTTCGCGGTTGTTGCGCTGAATTTCGTGACCGTTTAAATCTATTACGAGGTCAGAGTTTACGTCGCTCACCCCGCCCATGATTATGAGGGGATTATCAACATCATCGGCAATTTTGATATTGCTGTAACCGTTGTTTATAGCGGCAAAAAAGTCTTCGACCGAATGTACCTCTACCTGGTCGGCGACGACATACTCTATATCGCCCGAATAATCGGAATCGGATTCGTACTCACCCGAATATCTGCCCAGCGTGAGCGAGGCAGTGAAAAGGGTGAGTATGACCAAAGATATTAAGATGTAAAGCAAAACTCTTCTTGTTTTTGCCGTCATGTTTTACCTCACGTTTCTGATGCCTGAACAAACAGCGCGGTTAAGCGCACATCATAACTTTTTGCCAGAACTTTGTAGGCATGGAATGTAATTAGTGTAGTACTGCCGTCGGTATTTTGCACGCGCTCGGCAAAAGGATCGGGAATAATATCCGAAAGATCAATGTACCTTTGGTTGTTGCAAGTGCCCGTGCGCATCCCCTCTATTGTATTGCCCGGCGAATATGTATAAGGCAGGGGATTATCTTCCGAATACTTCGCGTTAATGCTGAACGTTATGGGGTGGACGTAGCTTGCGGTGCTGTCCTAGCTTATGGGCGCCACGTGCGAAAGGGTCAGATTATAACCGCCCGTTCCGTTATACTCGCAGTTTACGCGCACGATGGTATTTGCCAACGCGTCTTCCGCTACGTCGGTAAACCGCGCCGTCTGCGTAAAGTGATACCCCGTAACCCTCGCGCCGAGGTAGGTGTAATAATATTCCGCAGTTTCGGGGGCGGTTATCATAAGGTCATTGTTTGTAAGTGTTTCTACCCTGTCGTCATACACCCTCTGCGCATACACAACATTTGCGCCGTCTTCGTATATTTCGTCATTCTCCCTCTGCTGCCACAGGGCGGAAAAGTCGCCGTCGTTGAGCCTTTCGGTCAGCGTGAGGTAAATAACAAAAGTATGCTGCCCGGCAAGATTAGCCGTAAAGTACATGGTGGGCAAGTTTATATCTATCGTATAATAGTCTATGTCCTCTTCGAGGTCGAGGAAGAGCTGAGATTCGTAATCGGTTGCGCTTTCGCCGCGCTGAAAACCTATGGAGTACGGCGTAGATACCGTGCTCGCCGTTATGGAAAAATTAATTCCCGTACCCGTGTCGGTTTCGTAATTTTTGTCGCCGTCGTTGTCTTCGTAGGCAGATATTGTGCCGCCGAGCTGCCCTTCCAAGCGGCCGAATCCGCCGCTTACAAACAGACTTTCCTCAACGGCGGTATTACCGTTATCGAAATAATCTTTAAAACTATCAGTGTGAACGGTCGTTCCGTCGCTGTAATCCTTTAAATTGCCGTCGACATACCCGTCGCTGCTTTCCGCATTATAAATGAGTTCGCCGAGCACTATTTCGGGAGAGCGAACGAGGACGCTGTCGTTTTCGTCAACTTCCGCAACCTGAATTGCAAGGTTATCGGCAATTTCAGCGGGCAGATAAAAGCGTATGTGCCCCTGCACGTCTACCCCGCTGACGGAATTATACGGCGTGCCGTCGGTATGAACCTTTTGGGTGTAATTGCGCATAGTAAAACGCACCGTGCGCGCCGTGCTTATTGCCGACTGGTTGCCGTTGCTCGTAAGCCAATAATCTATATTGGGAAAGGCGGTGGACGAAATATCGTTGATAGAATACGAACAATCGTACAGCGCAACGGGTGTGGCGATATTCCCGGTTGAGCTGATTGTATAGCGCGAAAAAGTAACGCCGGTGAACAATACGCTCACGACGAGCAAGCAACAAAGATATGTTAAGATTGGGTATTTCTTCTTAGTCCTCGCTTTGTGTTCCATTTTTCTGCCTGTCTGCTATTCTTGATATAACGTCCGCGCCAACCCAGACCGCCGCACCTGCAAGTATTACCACGAGCAGACCCGTTGGACTGCGGAGAAAGTCGAGCGCGGTTCCCGCGCCCTTTATGACCCAAACCACTTTACCCACGACCTGCGCGCGCTGCACAATTTCGGGGTCGGGCGAAGGATTTGCATCGCCCTTGGTGGTATAGCCGTTTTCATCGGCAAATATTATGCGGTGAGTGACGTACATTCCGCGCTGCGCGTCGTAAAAGGTTATCACGTCGCCCATTACGTAGTCGTCCTGCGCCTGCACCACTATAAAATCGCCTACTTCTATATCGTCGCCGTTGCCGTCGTCCATGCTGGGCGAAACGACTTCCGCGCCGGCAAAGCCGAAAACCGTCGGCATCTGGTTGCCCCATGCGTAGCGCGCTATCAGCATATATATGTTGTAAGCGCACAGCGCGAGGCAAACAGCCACAAGTATGCCGCGGATAACGGCATTAATTACCTTTAAAACCTTTTTCATGAGCCCTGCACCCAGGCGGTAAATTCAATATTGAGCGTATAACTTGCCTGGTTGATGCCCGCCTCGGTATCGACCTCGTCGTTGTGTCTCCACTCCCATTCGAGGACGAAAAGCGAGTCCGATTCTTCCTGTATAGTCATGTCGTAAGTTGAAAGTTCTTCGGGCGAAACCTTGTCGGCGCCCTCCTCGCCGCCGGCGAGCAGAATTCCGTCGCGGTAGAGCGAGAACGCCAAATCAATTCCGTATTCGTTTATGCACGAAAATTCGAGCGAGAATTCAAGCGGGTCGGCGTTTTCGTTGCTCAGATAGAAGGCATAACTGCCCTTCATGCCGGGCGCAATCTTTTCGGTGCCGAACATTTCGTTGTAGAACACGCCGATGTTTTCAGTTTCCGCCCAGCTGTCGCCGTATTCGTCGGCGACGAACAGAACGGGTGCATAATCGAGATTTTCCGAACGGTTGAGATAATACGCGCTCAGGCAAGCCGAAAGCGCCGTTGCCGCGACGAGAAGGAGCAGAATGAGCAGCACTATCATCGCAGGGAAGCGGCGAAGCGTGGCTATGTAGTCGTTTGAAAGGGATATTACGTTGTCGTTTCTGTCTAAAAAGCCCTTTTTATTGCCGCCCTGATAATAATAAACGCTGTCGTCGTCATCGCGCTCGAACGCGCCCACCTCGTTGCCTTCGAGGTCGTACCACACGCTGCCGCGCACTTTACCTATCTTTGCGCCTTCGGCGTCGACAACCTTAGCCCTGCGCGGCAAACGCACGGGCGAAGGCGCGAGCACTTCGGTGTTATAGTCGGCAAAGAATGTCACAGTAGGGCGCGAAGCGCCCTGCGCACGCCCATCGGCGACATTGGACTGCGGAATTACCACCCTGCCCGTGCCGTAGAACGAACCTACGGGGATATTTTCGGGCGAGGGCTCCACCTCGTCCTCGACTATGTCGTTGTCAAGTATCTCCTCGTCCGCCGCAGCCATATCGGCGGGGTCGAACGTTATATCGCCGTAAGACAGCCCGTCATAATCGACGCTGCAATCGCGGGCAAGGTGATTTTTGTCGGGCAGCGCACCCGCAGACTGCAAAAGTTCGCCTATCAGCGAATAGGCGCACTTGACGCGGTTGGCGTTGCATATATTTATTTCAAGCGGGCAGTCGCCGTAGCGCGCGCTCCGCGAATAATCGTTGTTATGATATTTTGCCGGAGAATACTTTGAAGGTTTGAGCGCGAGAAAAAGGCGCACATACCCCCTGACCAGCCGCACCCTGCCGAGCAGAGTGTTGTCAAGGTAAAATTCCTCGCCGTAATCGCCGACTTTTGACCATACCCTTATGCCCTTTGACGGCACAATATAGCCCGAAAAAGCGTTCTTGATGGCATTATAGCGCGAGCGCGTTTTAAAGTCGGCACGGCTGACCCTCTGCGTAAAAGCAAGGCGGGTTTCGTCGTTTTCAGCCGCAATTAAGTTTTTGTTTTGATTATTTTCCATTTTTAATCTGTCTGTTAAATTAATCTGGCAACGTTCCGTTGCATCATATTCCGCAATCAAGCAGTATTTTCTACCCCACCACTCTTGCGGACAGCAATGTTCCGTTGCATCATGCTCCGCAATCGGGCGGCATTTTCTACCCCGCCACTCTTGCGGACAACTTTTCTTAATTACTTACGTCATTTCGAGTGGAGGGCGTTAGCCCGTAATCAAGAAATCTATTCCTTATTACTTACCTTATTGATAGATTTCTCCGCTCGCTTACGCTCGGTCGAAATGACATGCTTGGGGTCAACTTACAAAAATTGTCACCGCCGCGCCACTCCGCCACAAAGCGGCGCGGCAATGCAATTACTCCGCGAAAAAAATAAATACCGCGGCGAACATAAATACGGTAAACCCGTACTATATGCCCGCCACGGCAGTAAACGCGTTTTAACTTTTATAAATATGTTTATTGTTATGCAGGAAGTTCAGACGACTGAACGGCTACATAGCTGAGGTTGCACTTAACACTCGTAACATTCTGACCAAGCCATGTGTCGATTGCATCAGATGTGATCTGACCAAAATCGTCCATCGTATCCCAAACTGCTCTTACCCAAACATATACGCCGCCATTAGTAGCAACATCATATTGGGTAACGGAGGCGCCATAATTATGCCAAAGTGTACTTCCATCAGGGGCAGAACCATTTGTTATAGCAAATTGAAGCTGAATTGTGCTATATGCCTCTAAGTAGCTGGGAAGGCTGTCGCCCTGAGATATACCGGTAGCACTCCAACCTGCTATATCAGAGCCATCGACACCGTAGAAAACAGGAGCCGCACCGATAGTTACAGTAATATCAGCGGCAACATCACTTTTATTGAGTATAGCCATTGCAACCTGAGCGTTATCGATAACATGAACGCGGTTAAGACCTTCTGTCCAAGCAGCGTCATCGGGAGAAAGCTTACCGATTTCTATATCCGTCTCGCCGTTTTCGGTATTGCTCCCGTTGAAATCAATGTCCCACTTTGCTACTTTAACTTCTGTCGAACCAGTGCCCGTGCTGGTGTACCTTGCGAACGTGGAGCCGAGGAAGCAGCAGCTTACGAGGGTGAGAACGACCAAAAGAGCGAACAGCATGGGAACTATTCTTTTCTTTGAGTTTTGTTTCATAGTTTTCAAATCTCCTCTTTATATAAGAAATTTTTTTATACAATCGTCGGGTGTGGCGCCCCAACGGTTATATGCGGTGGTGTTTTTTCTTTGTCATTTCGAGCAACGTCGAGAAATCTATTCCTTAATCTGGCGGTATCGTTTTATCCGACCATATCTTGCGGATAACTTTTTCGCTTATATCTTTTACTAATTACTTAATGACTGCTGAATATTACTCCTCATACTTAGGTTCGGAGGGTTCGGGCTCTTCCTGAGCGGACTGCCGAGCGCCGTCAGAAGTCACTTTTTCGACCTCTTCAACCTTATCGGTGTCTTTAACCTGCACAGCATCTTCGACCTTTTGTGTATCTTCTGACTGTCCTTTGACTTGTCCGTCCGAACCCGACGTTTCGCCGACGAGGGCGCGCAGGCGGGCGATTTCTTCGTCCTTGTCCTGAATAAGTTTTTCGCTGCGCTCCTGCTCCTTAACCTTGCGGTTGTTGAGCGTTATGCGGATAGCGTCGTAAGCGATGAACGCGACCACGGGAATACCCACAAATACAAGTATGCCCGCGGGGGTCTGCAAAAACATTGCAAAGTCGCCCAACCCCTCTACGCTGCCGGCGAGCCTGCCGACTATGTAAGAAGTTTCGATAGCTTCGGGATCGTTGGAATTATTGGCGTCGCCGCGGGTTATTACCGACGAAAGCGTTCCGTCCTCCGCGCGGCTGACGCTGACTATGCGGTGGGTTACATATGATATGCTGCCGTCGTTATTTTCAAAATAATAAGTAACGACGTCGCCCTCGGCAAGATTGTTCTTTTCCTCTTCGGTTAAAATGTCGATAAATACAAGGGCGCCTTCGCCGAAGCTGTCGGGATTGTCGCCTTCCATTGAGCCGGTTGCAACCGCCAGGGGCGCTATGCCGAAAACATCGGGCGGAGCAACTCCGCCTGCCGAGCCCTTGATTATCAACGTAATGTTGATTATCAGAATGGGCAATAAAATAACAGCGATTACGCCCATTACTATTGCGGCGACAACGCCGCCTTTGCCTGATTTTTTAGACATGCTTTGAATAATTTCCTTGTAATAATCCGCCTGTAAAACCGCAAACAGCCAAAAAAAACAAACGCTACCGAACACATTAACTATTTTAGCGCACACGTTGACAATGGCAACATATACTGCGCGAAACAACGCTTTTTTTGCGTGAAATACAAGTTAAGATTAATCTTAACCTGCCGCCGCACGAAAACGATGTAGCGAAACGCATTAAAAGCAATTTAGTTTTATACGTTTGCCCGACAGTTGCTGACAGCCGCATATTCAGCCTTACAAACAAAAATAAAACTGTTTTGTTCAGCAAAAAAATAATATCACAGAAATCAACTATTGTCAAGACCCAATCGCATGATTTATTAAATTTTCTTGTCTAATACAACAAAATTTATTGCAAATAATATTTAAAAAGCCCTGCCGAGGATGCCATGTTAAGTACATTATTACTTGTGAATAATTATAATAAAGATATTTGCACTTGTCAAGTACATAAGTAATTTTTGATGATAAAATCTGATTATTATGGGACTTAACAAAATTTTGCTTGAACTCCGAACCGAGCAGGGCATGAGCCAGAAAGAGCTTGCCCGGGCAATAGATGTAAGCCAATCGACTATTGCAAAAATAGAAGTCAACAGAAACGAAGCCACAGCTTCGACAGTACGCAAACTGTCGAAATTTTTCAACGTGTCGGCAGACTATCTTCTGGGACTGAAAGACGAATTCGGCGGAACCACCCCCGCATCGGAAAACAAATTCACGACCGAAGAACAAAAAATTATTTGTCAATACCGGCAGCTTTCGCCCGAATACAAAGCTGCCCTCAAAGCTGTTTTGCAAACATTATCCGACGCGTCGTGCCGCAATAACTGACGGCAGAGATGTAAATAATTGAAGCATATATCCCCGCCAACGTCTTTTCCGGCCCTTCGGCGGCACAAAAACGGACAAAGCGGGATTATATGACGCAGCGCGCACAAAATCAAACTGCCAAACAACAAAAGTCCGCCGCGCCGACGCATTTTGCGTCGGCGCGGCGGCAATAATACCACGCTTTGCAGCCAAGATATATTTCGCCCTATCCGTCGTTTCGGACGGAATAATCGGACAAACCCTTCAATTTTGCTTTTATGCGTGTAAATATTCTGAGTACATAGTGTCTGAAATCCTTATCGGCAAAGAACATGCCGATAACTATTACAGAGGATATACCCACGGATATAAAACCGTTCACGACAAGTTCAACCCACTCGTTTTCAAACGACTGCATACTGAAATGAAGCGCAAGCAGAGCAAGCCCGAACACCGCAATGCAGGCATAATTTTTAATGAAAAACTTTTTTGCGGATGTGTGCAGCGCGTATTTGAACAATACGTGGGGTTCTACCGTGTGGCATATAGCAAGGTTAGTAACTATGGTTGCGGCAATTATGCCGATGAGTTCATACTCTTCGCCGAACGCCCAGCCGAAGAGATAGGCGAAACCTATCGATAAGGCAATGTTGAGCACCCCCTCGATTACGGGTTTCCACCTGTCGTAATAAAAGGTTCCCGTAGCGTCCCTGAAAAGCAGCGTAGCCTGCCGCATGAACTGCAACAGATAATTTATGGTTACTATAATTGAAACCGATTTATCCATCACCAAACCCTGAGGGTCTGCGGGGTCCTCAAAAAATATTGTGACAAGATTGTCGATAATGCCGTAATACCCCAAAAAGAACACCACGGCGAGCATAAAATTAAAGGCGTAAAAGAAATTGAAATAGCGTTGAATTTCTTCACGGTCGTCCCTCACGCACAAGTGCCCTATGATTGCCGTCAGCGGCGTGAAAAACAGAGTTATGACCGACGTCATGTTGGTCATTATTATGGTATAGTTTGAGTATTTTCCGAGAATTTCAGACCCGATAAACGCCGAAATTATTATGCTGTCCGAGGCGTTTACGAGGGCGCTGCCCGCCTTGTGCATGAACATGCCCTTTACGTTGCGGACTATCGATTTTTTGGTTTCGGCGCCCACGCTCCCGCTCCCCTTCAACACGGGCATGTATTTTTTACGGGCGTAAATTTCGGTCATAATCCATTGAAGGAGCGCGCATATAACGTAACAAACGAGAAAGGCCTCAAAAGAGCGCGTCAGAATTACGACGACTATTTGAAGAACATACTGTACGATTTGCGCGACGGAAGTTATGGTAGTTGTGACATAGTTGTTCTTATAAGCATTGATGAGCGAAGTTTTTGAGCTGTAAGCATAGGTCAGCACGGTTGCAACCAGCATTATGCCGAACGTGACGTATAAATTGAAGTCGACCGACTGATAATCGCCCACGAGGTAGGGCAGAAAAGGCATGAGCACGCAGCCGCCGACGAGAATTATGCCGCCGATTACCAGATACAGGCGGGTGAACAGGCGGTAAAGCGCAGAAACTTCCTCGGTGTTGCCTTCGACTATGGGCTTGTACATGCAGTACGAAATGGCGGTGCCTACCCCGAGCTCGGCAACGGCGAGGAAACCGATAATGCTTGTGTACAGCGAACTCAGTCCGTTAGCATCGTTGCCGACGCACTGAATGAGATATCTGCGCGCAAATATGCCGCCGACAAACAGCAGCAGCCTGAACACTATGGAAACAACAACGTTTATTAAACCTTTTCTTTTATCCAAATCGAACACCACCAGCGGCGAAAATTTTTACTGCCTGCGCACATAAATCCGGCGCGCGGCAAAACAGCCCTGCCCGAAACGCACCTCTCAACGGACGATATGAAAAGCACACCATTCAATCGCGCATATTATTGAGGTAACGCCCGACGAGCGCGCACTTTACGCGCTCTTTTAAGGGCAGCTGTCCATCCTCCGCGAGGGCGCGGCGGGCGGAAGAGTATTCTTCTTTCAGCGCGGCAAGCACGTCATTCAAACGCCCCCTGTACGCCGCCCACGCGGCAAACAACACCATTTTGTTGTAAGCAATGCGCGCGGCTCTGCCGTGCGCGCCGTCCTTAAACATGGCATATATGCGCCCGTATGCGGCGACGATACTTTTTAGCCTGCGCGCTTCGCGTGCGACGTCGCGCGAAAGACTGTGCCCGCTGCGATGATAATTATAACACACGCGCTTGCCGAGATATACCTTTTGGCAGCTTTGCAACTGTTCGAGCACCCATTTTTTATCTTCGTAAGCAAACAAATCGGCATCGAACTGACAAACTTCGCCGCTTATCTTCCACAATTTATTCCAGGGATATCCACCGCCGAACGACGAATCGTCCGAGATTATACCGTCGATAACACCGTCGGCGCACACAACCTCGTCCTCTCCCGCCGTTACGCGCCCGACGCATGCTCCGTTTTCATAAACCGCGGCGGAGTAAAACATTGCATCCGCGCCGCTCTCTTCGAGAGTCCCGACGAGAAAGGAGCACGCCTCATTATCCGAAAGACGGTCGTCGGCATCGGCAAACATGAGATAATCGCCGTCGGCAACCTTCAAAGCGGCGTTGCGCGCCGCCGACGGGCCGCCGTTGGGCTGCCCGATTACTGTAATACGGTCATCTTCGGCAGCATATTTGCTGCACACCGAAAGGGTGCCGTCGGAAGAACCGTCGTCGACTATTATGATCTGCAAATTGCAGTAAGTCTGGCATATTATCGATTCTATGCACCCGCCTATGCTCTTTTCGGCATTAAATGCGGGAATTATTATGGATATTTTGCCGCACCCGTCCATACCGCTCCTTTTCTGCCGCATCCGATACCGGGCGGCAATAATATTATGTGCAATTTTGAATTGCCGCGGCAATATGCAGCGACGAATGTTGCATTATAACTGAGCCAACACCTCTGCGGCGTTGGTATCGGGCTTGACCTTGGGCATGACGGAGGCTATATTGCCACGCTCGTCGATGACAAAAGTCGAGCGCACCACACCCATGCTTACCTTGCCGTAGAGCTTTTTCTCCTGCCATGCTCCGTAAGCTTCGGTGACTGCATGGTCGGGGTCTGAAAGAAGAATAAAAGGCAGGTTATATTTTTCGGCAAACTTTGCGTGCGACGGAGCGCCGTCGCGGCTGACGCCGATAACGACGGCATTTTTGCGGGCAAACTCATCATATGCCGCCGCGAACGCGCACGCCTGGCGCGTACATCCGGGGGTATTGTCCTTGGGGTAAAAGTAGAGCACAACTTTTTTGCCTGCGAAATCGGAAAGTCTGACGATATTCCCGTCCTTGTCCGAAAGCGCGAAATCGGGCGCCTTCATGCCCTTTTCCAACATAAAAAATCTCCTGACATCAAAATTTGCGCCGAATAGCGGCGCACTTTTTATTTTACCTAATTTTACCACGCGGCAGCCGCGCTGTCAACCGCCGCGCGCATTGTTTTTGGCGTATAAAATTGCCCCGTCCGCGCAAACATGCGCGGACGGGGGACTTCAATTTAAATTATTTCGTGCATATTATGGGATCAATCGCTGTTTTCCCTTTTAATTTTGATGTTTCTTCTGATTTTTTTAACTATGAAGAACACGAGCACGGCAACGCCCGCCGCAGCGAGAACATCCCACACGATAATTATTATTTTGTAGTAAGCAAAACCGTTTACATACCTTACGCCGTGAACGAAACCGTTCATGCCCGCCGAATGAACGACGGTATACAGTATGTGATGAGCGGCTTCGCGGGCGTAGCCCTGATCCTCTTCGTTGCCTTCGAGCGAGTAGCCGAACAGGAAGTTGCCCGAAACGTCTACCGTTTTAAGCTTTGCATCGCCGCCCGCCGCGAGACTCTGATCGGTGAACATATAGCTTGCCACTTCGTAGTCGGTGAGGACAAAGCCGTTGAAGCCCCATTCATTGCGCAGAACCTCGGTAAGCAGGTTATAGTTGCCGCCCGCCCACGTGGGGCCTATGCGGTTGAACGACGACATTATTGCGGTTGCTGCGGGCACGGTAGCCTTTTCCTTTTCGTAGCCCGTTATGTTTCCGCTTTCGTCCTTTATTGGCGTGTTCACATCGATTTCGACGGTGTTATCTTCGATGACCATCTGGAAAGGTTTCAGATAAATTTCGCGAATAGCCTGCTCGCCCGCCCACGTGACAATGCCGAGATGGTCGCGATGGGTCTCCTGATCGTTGAGCGCAAAGTGTTTCAGGAAGGCATACATACCCTTCTGTGCCGCGCCCTGAACGGCTTCGTAACCGAATACGCCGGAGAGGTAGGAATCCTCGGAATAATACTCGAAATTTCTGCCCGCGAAAGGCGTTCTGTGAATATTTACGGCGGGGCCGTACCAGCCTTCGACTTCGCCGTACAAACCGTCTTCGCCTATGCCCTGCCCCATTTTGAGGGCGAATTCTTCATCCCACGTGCAGGCGATGAGGTACTCGCTCGGCCACGTCATAGCCTTGATTTCGTTGCCGTTTTCGTCCTTGCCGATGACGACGGAACCGTGATTGACGACGCTGTTGAGCCCCGCGGGGCCGTCGAGGTCGGTAACTTTGGGCTTTGCGACCGAATCCATGGCGGGAGTGCAATATCCGCTTTCGTCTATCATTTTTGCAAGTTCTTCAAGATCCATCTGATCGAGCAGATCTTCCCACAGAGGGTCGTCATAATCGAGCCCGCGGAGATCTATGAGATCGATGCCGTTGTTTGCGCCGAACGTGTAAGTTTCGGGAACCGTACCCTCGGCGGGATTGCGCGATGAGCGGGAATCGAGTTCGGCTTTGAGTTCGGAAGTTATGGAATGGCTCCACTGCTTGCCGCCTATTTCGGCGCCGCTGGATACGTTTGACGCACTGCCGTAGCGCAGCCCGTTGTCGTCCATGACGGCCCAATTGTTGCGCGAAAGGTAAGGCGTGTCGTCTAACGCGGCGTAGTCGAATCTGTTGGTTATCTTTTCGCCGTCGGCGCCCGTAGAATAGGTGGTGCTGTCCAATTCTTCCTGCACATACATGCCGACGAACGAGGCATCGGGGGCGCTTTCGTCCTCGTCAAGTCCGCCCGCCGCGACGAGGGACGAACTGTCCGTTCCGCGCGCCGCGAGGATATTGTTGAGCGCCTTATGCGCGTCCGAAGCGGCGGTGACGTAATAGGTGCCGTTTTCGAGGATATATGTTTTATTGACGTTGGCGTCGTAGGAGATGAAATCTTCGAGGTTGACGGTAATTGTTACGGGAACGCTTGCGCCCGGCTCGATATAGTCGGTCTTGGTGAAACCGACAAGGCTTACCGACGCCTTTTCAATGTCGTTGTCTATGTCGTAAACGGTGTAAGGCGACTGCATATAAACCTGCACTACCTCTTTGCCCCTGCGGTCGCCGGTGTTTCTGACATTGAGCGTAACGGTCATATTTCCGTCCGCATCGGGTTCGGAGAGATTGAAGTCAGTCCACTCGAAAGTTGTGTACGAAAGACCGTAGCCGAAGGGGTACTGAACGGTTTGGGCATAATCATAATCGCCGGGGTTGCCGTTGCCGAGCACCCTGTCTTCGTAGCGCGTTTCGTAATACTTATAGCCAACGTAAATACCTTCGGCATAGTTTACGTAGTAATAGTCGGTGCCCTCGTAGTTATAATCGCCCATATTCTGCATGGCGGGCGAAGAGAAGCTGTCGTATACGACGGTGTCGACGAGATGACCGGAGGCAGAAATTTCGTTTCCGTCCCTGTCAAGGCCAGTGAGCATGTAACCCAGTCCGTAAGTGCCCGTTCTGCCCGCGCCCGGGAAGGAGATTACGGCAGAGATATTGTCATAATTTTCCACCCAGCCCATCTCCATGACATTGTTTGCGTTGATGAGGATTATTACGTCGTCGAAAGTTCTGTTGAGGTAATCTATAATTTCAAGTTCGGTGCTGTCGGGCTCCAAGTAATGCTGCCCCGACTGACCGCCGTAAGCCGCCATGTCCCTCGCGAGGTCGGCGCCCTCGCCGCCCGTGCGCGAAAGCACGAACATCGCCACGGTTCCGTTAAAAGTATCCTGCAAGCCGGGCTCGCTCAGTATCACGGAGAGCGGGCACTCGTTTATAGACCAGTCGAGCGCTCTGCCGTAATTTATGGAGCCTTCGCCGCGCTTGTAATTGGAACCGTTGCCGCTTTCGTAAAAGTTCCAGAGAGTCTGGTTTACTTTAAGCCCCGCGGCTTCAAACCCCGTTTTGAGGTTTGCCGTCAGTTCAAAGCTGCCCGAGCCGGATCCCGAACCGCCGCTTACGAGGTCGACGGAAGAGTGGCTGAAAAGGCTTATAGTAGTGTCCTTAGCGAGGGGAAGCACGCCGTTGTTTTCGAGCAGCGTTGCGCCCTCCATTGCCATGTCGGCAACGATCTCCTCTTCGTATTCATAAAGTTCTGCGGCGCTGCCGAAAGAGCTCTTGTAATACTCAACGTCTGCGCCCTTGGTGTCGCCCGTCGTACCGTCGGCAGTTTTGCCGAGCGCCTGTTCGAGAATGTTGTCGAACTTGCCGAGGGCAAAGAAGTTGAGAACGAACGTTACCGCAACTATCAGGGCAATGCCTATTGACATGATGATAATGCCGAGTTTTTTTGCTTTTTTCATTTAATTAACCCTTATTTGTTTTTATTTTTAGCGGGGCGGCGGCGTCGCCGCCCCGTTGATTGAGCCATATATCGGGGGTTATTCCTCCGAACCTGCCGCCGAGGACGAGAACGAGAAGCCGCTTAAAGTAACGTTGCCCGCATGAGTCTGGCTGTCGCCTTTGTGACTGTCGAGGAAAACGAGAATGCTGGTTACCGCTCCTCTCTCGGTATTTTCATCATAGGTTATGGTCAGCGTGATGCTTTCGCCCGCGCCCACGGAAATGGACGTGCCGCCCCAGGTCGTATCGGTATAGCCGGCATCCGCACCGCCCGTCGCAATATGCGAAACGTTGCAAACCTGATTATTGGGGTTTTCGCCGACGGTTATGGCCGTAGTACCGAGCACGTCTACGCGCGCGTTGATTGCGCTGTCTCCGTTATTCGTTATGGTTATGGTGAAAGTATCGTTGCCCTTTGCAAGTTCGGCCACCTGAGCCATAACGTTCTTGTAGCAGTTGCCGGGAACGGCCGTATAAGTCACGTTAATTTCGCCTGCCGCAACGCCGTCCTTATCTATGGTGTAATAATTGGTGTCGTCGTGGTTGAATACGAGGTCGACGTTTTCACCTGCGGGAGGGGTCACCGGCTCTTCGGGAACAGTGCCGTCGTCCGAGAAAGCTATTTCGGAAATTGTGACGTTGCCGCTGTGAACCTGCTCGTCGCCCTTGTGGCTGTCGATCATGAACTGAACGTTGGTGGCCTGCTTTGAGCTGTCGTATACGATTACTATTTCAACCGTCGCGCCCGCGGCGATGTTGTCGAACATCGAGCCGCCCCACTGCGTGTCGGTGTAAACGGTTTCTCCGTTCATAGTGGCAGATATATTGCAGGCATTGGTGTTTTCGGTACTTGCGATAGTCGCCTGAACGTTTACGCGGATATTTACGGGCGCGTCGCCGTTGTTGGTTATTTTAGCTTTGAACGTATTGTTCACCGAAGCCACGGCAGTCGATTGAAGTTCGACATTGAGATAGGAATTGCCCAAAACCGAATCATAGCTGACGTTGAGCGCGTTGTCCTCTACCTTTGCCGTGTAAGGTCCGTTGTTTGAAGTTATGCTGCCGCCGACAGCTACGGGCTGTTCGTTGATTATAAGGTCTTCGGGGGCTTCGGGAGTTTCGGGCAAATCTTCGATTTCGCCTTCCTTGGCAAACTTTATGTCGCTTATGGTTATATCTCCCGAGAAGGGCCCGCCCGAGGTATTGGCGGAATCTATCATGAGTTCAAGGCTGTTTGCCGTTCCCTTATACTTGATGACGATATCCATCGTTTCGCCGGGTTCGACCTCGGCAAAGTTGCCGTCTATTTTATCGAGAAGATAATCGCCGCAGTAGCCGTAATCGTTGAGGATTACCTCACTTGCACCCTCGTTATTTACAACGTTTATGCGGATGCGCGAAGTTTCTTCGCCGTTGTTTGTCAGTTTAAGGTTGACCCAGTTTTTATCCGCAGCGACTTCGGTGACATTTGTGGATACATTCTGATAGGAATTAGCCTCGACATCGGTATACGTTATATTCGCCGAAGTACCGTTGTTTTCGACCGTGTAGAGACCTTCGACCGAAGATTCAAAGGAGGGCTCTATCGCCTCGTAGTCCGCCCAGTCGCCCTGGAATTTATCGAACACGTCGGGTTCGTCGGGGAGGTTGGGGTCGTTGGCATCAGTCCACTCTACCTGAGCGGTGGTCTTAACCCACTCGTATTCCGCGCCCTCATTGCCGGGATTGGAATATTCGCCCATCCACTCGTACGCCGTTTCCGTACCGCACCAGTAATTCATGAGAATACGGCCGGCAGTCGAAGGAGCGGGTTCGTCCTCCTCGAAATCAATTCTGTAAACGGGCTCGCCGTCGACAAACCACGTTATGTAATCCTCCGCCCAGCGGAAGCCGTAGTTGTGGAACTCTTCCGACGCGTCGAAGCCGAGGTCATACATATATTCGTGACCGCCCTCACCGTTGACAAAGTAGTTGAACTGAACATGTGTGGTTTCTTTGCCGAGGAATTCGATATCTATCTCGTCCCAGGGATTGCCGTTTATGAGGTTTCCTTTATCGTCATAAACAGGGTTTTCTGCTTCGTAATTGCCCGTGCAGACAAAGAATGTAGACGTCGTGCCGACCTTTTTGGCGGGCTTCATTCTGACTTCGTAGTCGCCGTAGCCGTAGTGGGCGTAAGTGCGCATTTCGCCGCCCTCGTACTCATAGACAGTTTCCCCCGTCTGAACGCCGTCTTCATCATAGACGGGAACCTTGATGGGCTCATCGGGCTGGCTTATCGTAAGCTTTGCGCCGTCATCGGTATAGGCGACATTGTCAGCCGTCCAGTAGGTATTGAAGGGGTCGCCGTTGCCCCAGCCGTCCGACTTAAAGACTGTTGTGGGTTCACCCTCCGTAAAATCTGCGAGCATCTGACCTTCGAGGGGCTTATCCGTCAGGTTTTCCGTCTGCCCGTCCGGCGTTGTGCAGGCGGAAACCGCCATTCCGAACGCCACTGCCGCCGCTGCCGCCATTGCCGGCAGAATGCGAAGAAGTTTGTTTCTCATAGTTCTTTCTCCCTATAAAATATTTTTACCGAAATCTTAAAATATATTTTTACAGCTATTTTTTAAAATTTCAGCAGCTTTTGAATGCGATCCACTTATACTGCGCCGTTGCGGGCAGAGCGCTTTCGTCGAGCGGGCCCGTCCAGTCATCGTGTCCTATGCAGTTCCACATGTTCATCATTATCTGCTGCGGGTTAGAGGGTAGGTTTTGGGTGGCCCTGTAAATGGGCGCGCCATCGACATACCATGTAATGCTGCCCTTCTGCCAGTCGAAGCCGTATTCGTGGAAACCTTCCGCAGCGTCGAAACCGAGCCCGTAAACATATTCATGTCCGCCGACGCCGCTGACGTAGTAATTGAACTGAACATGAGTCGTGTCTTTGCCGAGAAATTCAATGTCTATTTCGTCCCAGACAGGTCTGTTTGTGTAAGTGAAAAACGACGAAACCAGTCCTGATCCCTTTGCCGCCTTCATGCACACAGAATAATAGCCATAGCCGTAATACGCCGTTGAGCGGTATTCCGCGCCGTAATAAACGCCGTCATTTCCCTTAGAGAGGGTCATGTTCATTATTCCGTCGCTGATAACCGCGCTGTCTCTGCTCCACGTGCAGTTGAACATGTTGCCGTTTGAATAGCCGTGGGCGGCGTAAAACCCTTCGGTTTTGCCCGCGGAAAAATCAACAATTATATCGGCGGGGTCGGTGAATTTATCTTCAAGCCCCTCGACCGAGGGGTGCACGCCGCCCTCGTTGCTTACGGGATTATCTGTACATGCAGGCAAAACAAAAGCGGCGGCCGCCACTGCGGCCGCCGCAATGACGGCCGTCATTTTTTCAAATTTCATAGCAAATTTATCCTTTTAATCTGCCCTTGCGGCAGAGGCAGCGAAGCCTTCCGCCATTGCGCTTTAAATATAATAAAAGGAACGCCCGTTGTCAACAGGCGTTCCTTAAACTGTAAATTATTTACTTGTTCTGTAATTTTTTACCGTCCAAGCTAAAAATTATGCTTAAATAAAACACTCCGTCCCGGGCGCGGGCGGTCATGGCTCCGCCGTATTTATGCACAATCATGCGGATGCTGCGCGTGCCGAACCCATGATAGTTTTTATCGCTCTTGGTCGTCTGCGGCAGGCCGCCTTCAAATTTCAGCTCGCCCTCGAAATAGTTCTCCTGCTGCACGACGAGCATGTCGTTTTTGGTCTTGACAACGAGGTTTATAACCTTGCGCTCGCGCTGCGACACGGCGCTTACCGCCTCCAAAGCGTTATCTATTATGTTGCCGAACAGGCAATAAAGATCACCTTCCTCAATAAATCCCAAAGCGCCGCCGTCCGCCATGCACGAAAAAGTTATGCCGTTCTGCTCGCAATACAGGCTCTTTTCGGTGAGGAGCACGTCGAGAATTTTATTGCCCGTGGCTACGCGCGTATCGTAAATTTTTATGGACTGCTGCAAATCGGCGAGCGCTTCCTCCGTCACCCCTCCGCCGGCGAGCAGGCTGTTGACCTTGTACTTTATGTCGTGACACTTGATATTTATCATATCGATCGTGTCTTTTGAAATTTCGTACTGCCTCTGCCCCTGCCGCACGGCATGTTGCAGATATTCGACCTCGCGCTTCAAATCGCGCTCGACCATCGTCTTTGAAATGAGCACCATAACCGTCGCACAGCACACCGCCGAAAAAACGTTGCCCGTCTGGCGGAGAATGAATATATCGTAATTGTCAAAGCGGTTTTCCCCGCCCGTGCTGAGCGCGGCGAAATGCACGTCCTCAGAAGAACAAAGAATTACCGTTATGCAAAGCACGAAAATAGAAATTGCCATCATGCGGTAATTTATCAGGCTGTCGGCGAGGCGCTTTATCTGCCTGCGCATGAGCACAAAATAGACCGCCGCCGCGGCAACTATAAAAAATGCATAATACGTCAGGCGGTAATACAGTTCAAAATTCTGCCCCCAGTTTTCAAAAAGACCGAAATACTCCCCCGAACAATAAAAAACGAGGAAAAGTTTATACGTAAGATTTTGCGCGGCATATGCCAGCGAGCAAGCCAGAATAATCGTTTTTGTCTTTTCGTCGAGGCATATCCGTGCATGTATTATCGAAACGACGAAGAGAACGATATAAATGGCTATGCGCCCGACGACAGTCGAACCGTAAAAATAATAAAAAAACGACAGCCCGAAAGCTATTGCCGCCACCGCGGCGAGCCCCGCTATGAGCTTTGCGGCAAACGAGCGCGACCGGTTGAAGCCGTGCATGGTGAGCGCGTAAAAAATGTAAAGCTCGGCGAGGAATTCCAGAATAATGCGCGCATATATGCCCGCAACCTGCTCAATCATGCCTTTCCCCCTGTCCCGCGTACCACGCGGCGAGTTCAGAAAGGAACGCCGCTCTGCGCGGTCGGCTTATCTGCAAATCGCGGTTGCCCACGCGCACGTCCGAACCCTTTACCCCGACTATAAATTTGGGGTTTACAAGGTAGCACTTGTTGCACCTTAAAAAGCCGTAAGAGGCAAGCTCTTTTTCTACCTCCGAGAGCACGCCGGTTATCTCGATATCCTCGTCTATGAGGTGATAATACAGCCTGTGGGCGATAATCTCGACGTACATGAGTTTATCCGTGGAAATGCGGCACATTCCGCCGCGGTATTTGACGGTGATGCTGCGCTCCTCGTTCATGACGTACACGTCGAGCGCCTTGCGGAATTTTAGCGCGAAATCGAAATAACTTACGGGTTTGACGAGAAAACCCACCGCGTCGACCTCGTAACCCTTCTGGGCATACTGTACGAGGTTGGTTATAAAGATAACCGAGGTGGTTTTATCGATCTTTCTCAGCTCCATCGCGCCGTCCATGCCGTTCATTTTGGGCATCTGAATGTCCATGAAAACGACGGCGTATATCGCCTTGTAGTCTTCGAGAAAGTCGGCGGCATTTTTAAAGCGCACGACGTTGAACTGCTGCCCGTTTTCTTCGGCGTACTTTGCGATATAATCGCGCAAAGTTTCCGCCGCCCCCTTTTCATCTTCTACTATGGCTATATTCCTCATTGCTTTATCCCCCGTGCGGTCGGATTTTATAATATAATTGTACCACAGCGGCCCGTCGATGTCAATACAGACATCAAAAAGTGGCGGCAAGGTAATTTTATCGCCTCCCCGCCCGTATCCGCTTACATAACAAAAAACCAGCGTTAAAAAGGGCGCTGCGCTCCGCCGCGGGAATACCCGCGGCGGAGCGCAGCGCCGAACGATATACAACCCGTAAGCCGCAACCCCTTACGCCGCAAAAAACCGCCGCATAAGTTCAGCGTTCAGAACAATGCGCAGACGGCCTGTTTATCCGGCTTGCCCGTAGACGTGAGGGGAATTTCGGGCACGATTCTTATATATTTCGGCACCTCTATTTTTATGAAAATTTTGCCAAGAGCGTCATTATCGAAGGTCTGCCCCTCGCTCAGCACAACCGCCGCGGCGGGCACTTCGCCCTCGCGCTCGTCCCCGACGCCCACCACGCACACATCTTTTATCTGCGGCAGGCGCAGCAATTTTTGCTCTATCGCCACGGCGGAGAGATTGTTGCCGTTGCGTATTATAATGTCCTTTTTGCGCCCGTCGATGTGAAGATATCCTTCCCCGTCGAAATAACCGAGATCGCCGGTGTGCAGCCAGCCGTCGGAACAGACGGCACCCGCCGCCATCGCCGGGCTTTTTACAAGCACTTCGCCGTCATCGGCGATGAAAATTTCATTCATGGAATATTTTTTGCCCACACAGCCGCACCTGTTTTCGAGCGCGTCTTTAAAACTGCCGCAACTTATGCCTATGCACTCGCTCATGCCATAGACGGGAATGAGCGTAAGCCCCAGCCGCGACTCGATTTTGACAAATTGTTCGCGCGAACAGGGCGCGCCGCCTATAAGTCCGCACCGCAGACTTTTCACCTCCGCCGCGCGCGGATGATCGGCCATGGCGAGGTATAAACTGGGCACGCCGTTTAGCCTTGTAACGCCGTATTTTATTATTCCCCCGATAATATCCTCCGCCGAAAGGCTTTCCGGCACATAAATTGCATGGCGGGTAACCACCGCAGTGAATATCAGCGCCAGCCCGAAAACGTGGTGAATGGGCACGATATCTATGTTTATGTCGTCGGGCGCGTACCCTCCTATATATGCCGTATCGAGCGAATTGTTGATAAAATTATACTGGCTGAGCTTTACCTCCTTGGGCTGACCGGTCGAACCGCTCGTGAATATGACTATGGTAGGCTTCGAGCTGTCGCACGAAGGGCTGAATTCAGAAAAGCGGGGGGACATATCCAGCGCCGTACCGCGCCCTTCGTTGTAAAGCACCCCGTCTTTGAGCAAAAATTTGCAGTTTTGGGGACATTCGCGCGGGTCATACATTACGCACTCTGCGCCGATGAACTGCAAAGCGAAGAAACAGAGCACGGTATTTACCGTGCGCGCGGCAACGACCGCGACGGGCGACCCTTCGGTCACTCCCGCCCGCCCGAACTGCGCGGCGAGATTGGCGGCCGCCAAAAAAGCCTGTCTGACGGTATAGCTTGCGCACCCGTCAAAGATAAAGACGTCGTCCGGGCGCTCCGCCGCAAACCGACTGAAATATTCGTATATGGTTGCATTGCACGGTTGCATAGTTATCTCCTTTTAAAACTGAAAGTAAGCAAATCCGCTGACGTCGGAATTGGCGAGTAGAGCCAGCCAGCACAGCGCGACCGCCATTATGCCGTATATGTAGAGCGACATATTGATATTATAATTGACCCGCGCATATGCCCCGGTCAACGGCAGTGCACCGTCGGATTGAACATCTTCGGTCATGTGATATATCAGACCCATAGCGACGAGGCAGCACAGAAGCAGCAGCAATTGCATCGCCGACATGCCGAGACTTTCAAAAGCGCCGGTAAATAATCCGCTGCCAAAATTCCACGCCGTAAACAGGCGCGAAAACGCCACCCCTATTTCGCCGATATTCTGGGCGCGGAAGGGTATGCAGCACGCGACAAACAACACAAACACGACCGCGCGCCGCAAAAGGGTTATCCCCGCGCCGCCGGTATCTATGCCGAGGCGGCCGCACGCTTTCTTGCAGGGCTTTTTGAGCAGCGTTTCGATGCAGATAAACATGCCCGCCACAAGCCCCCAGATTACGAAAGTCCAGTTTGCGCCGTGCCACAGACCGCAGAGGGCAAAAACCATCATTGTGTTCAGAAGTTTGCGCGCCGTACCCCTGCGGTTGCCGCCGAGGGGAATATATACGTACTGCGCAAACCATTGGTTGAGCGTTATGTGCCAGCGGCGGAAAAATTCGGTAAACGACGTCGACGACAGGGGTTTATCGAAATTTTTTGAGAGCTTTACGCCCATCAGCCGCGCGCTGCCGAGGGCAATTTCAGAGTAGCCCGCGAAGTCGTTGTATATCTGTATCAGAAAGAGTGCGCTCGCCGCGAATATGGCGAGGGCGTTGGCCGAAGCGAGGTCGGCATAGACTTTATCTACGAATATGCCGCAGAAATCGGCGATGACGCACTTGCGGAAAAATCCCGAAAGCAACCACTTTCCGCCCGCCATCATGTCGTCGCCGTTAAGCTCGTGACGGGCGCGCAACTGTGGAAGGAGCGTGCCGGGTTTTTCTATGGGCCCCGCCACAAGCTGGGGAAAATAAGTTACGTACAGCGCGAAGTAGCCGAAATGTTTTTCGGCGGGATAGTCGCCGCGGTAGACGTCGATGACGTACGACAGCGTCTGAAAGGTGTAAAAGCTTATGCCGACGGGAAGAATTATGTTGAGCACTATGTCGTCCTGAGCGGCATTGAACAGCCTTATGACGCCGACAACGCTTTCCAGAATGAAGTTTATGTACTTGAAGAATATGAGTATTCCCAGGCAGATTACGAGCGTTATTATCAGGCAAGCGCGCTTTACCCCCGCACTATGCGCCCGCGAGATACATATCGCCGCGACATACGCGGTAATCGTGGTTATGCCTATGAGCACTATCAGCCAGACGTTCCAGCTCATGTAAAAGAAGAGCGACGCGGCGAGAAGCAGCGCCCAGCGGAACCTGAACGGCAAAATCCAGTACAGCGCGACGACTGCGGGCAGAAAAATGAGAAATTCGAGCGAATTGAAATTCATTTATTTCTCCTCCCCCTCCATGCGGCGAGCAGGTTTACGCAGAAAAAAAGTATTGCCACGAGCCCGACTTCTTCGAGCGGGGCGCCCAGAAGGAGAGCATAAGCGGCCGTACATATAAATATGAGCACGGAAAAAAGAGTGGCGGCAAATCCCGCCTTTTTGGCGAGAGAAAATAAGCAAAGCGCCAGCGCGGCGGCAAAACCCAATATCAGAAGCGGCGAATTGAATATAACGCTGTCTGCCATTAACTGCGTCCTCCTTTTAAAATTTTCCGGCGGTTCATACGCCCGCGGCCTGCAAATCTTTTATGAGCTGTACGGTGCGCATTATTGCGCCGTAATCGTTTAAGTGATAATCGGAATCGTAGAAGTATCTGCCGGGGTAGATGTAGTCGCGGTAGTCGGATATGGGCGCATACCCATAGGGCGCGAGCAGCTGTTTAAAACGG
This sequence comes from Candidatus Coproplasma avicola, assembly GCA_018712135.1. Taxonomy (GTDB): domain Bacteria; phylum Bacillota; class Clostridia; order Christensenellales; family Borkfalkiaceae; genus Coproplasma; species Coproplasma avicola. The sequence goes on from DVHK01000075.1 coordinate 26,750, forward strand.
GCGTCAAAGCTTTCTCCCGCCTCCTCTACGGAAACAGCCGTCTGCGCGCTGGAATTTACGGGCGCATAAGTTATGTAAACCTTCGCCCCCGCATCTTCCGCCGCGGCATAATACCCCGCGAGTTTTGCAACGCCCTCTTCCGTCAGCATTTCGGGCGCAAAATTATATTTATCGTCGCTGTAAGTGACGTCGCGTTCGTTTTCGGTGGCTTCGTCATAGGGGCGGGGATAAGTGAAATCGCCGTATTCGTTGAAGCTTTCGGTTCTGCCGTCCGAATAGGAACACGGCTCTTCCCGCCCGCGGATCTCCGCATAGTGCATATACGCCCTGAAAATAAGGTCGTTGTCCGAAAAATCGGGTATGGACAGAAGGTCGTAATTGCCCTCGATCATAATGAACATTCTGCCGTCGAGATAGAAAGACGACATGAGCTGCGGCGCGCTCATCTGCTCGGGAGAGTGAACGAGAATGTCGCCCTCGCCGAGGCAGGAGAGGATTATTTCCATCTGAAACGCGCCGTTGATATCGCCGTTGACGCCCATGTTGCACACGACATATTCGCCGCCGAACATATTGTCTGCCATGTTGCTGTTTACCCCGTAGGCAAAAGAACAGCCCGCAAAGAAAACAAGCTTTTTCTTATCGGCGTTGACTATCAGCCTGTCGACGTTGTCGGCATAATACGCGCTGTTGTTAACCGCCTGATAGTGTGGCGGCAGGGCGGCGTTGAGGTGATAGGTCGAAATATTGTTGGGGAAAGCCGTGTCGGACACGCTTTCAAGATTGTCGAAGAAATATATTTCCGAAAATGCGGAGTTGCCGAACGCGCCGCTCTTTAAAGACACGACGGTATCGGGCAGAACGAGCACGGGCGAGGAAATGGCGCCGCAGGGGATATTCGTGGTGAAGGAGCTTGCGATTTCGGTGACGGCGCGCCCGTCTGCCTCGGCAGGGATGACGAACATATCGGCGTCGCCGCTGCCGCGGTACCCCGTGAGCGCGGCTGTGCCGTCGGGCAGAGCGCGGTATAAAAAGTCGTCCTCGGGCAGCCATTGCACCCATTCGGCGTAGAGCGTTATGCTCTGTCCGTCGGGGACGGTTACGCGGCTGCCCAGCCCTATGTGCTCGCCGTCGCCTTCCGCCGAGGTATTCCAGCCGAGCAGGGTATAGCCCCCGCGTTCAAGCTCCTGCCCGTTCCACGTGTTGGGGCGGATATGCTCGGTCAGGGTATATTGCCGCGTTTCGGACTGTGCAGCCTGCCCCGCGACCGTTCCGCCGTTATAGTCGTATGTTATGCTGCAATTTATGACTTCGCGCTCGCTCTGCCTGTAAACCTCCTGCGAGAGCACTGTGACGCGCGCGGGAGCCGTTACGTTTCTGAGCGTGAGCGTGACATTGCCGTCGGAGTCGACGGACGACGCATATTCGCCGTCGTAATCGCAGGAGACAAATTCGTACCCGGGAAGCATGTCGAGCACGGTGGTAAAATCCCGCCCCGCCTCCACTCTGCCGGACGCAACCGACGGACTGAAAAAAATGCTGTCGGTTATGCTGACCGCAATGGTCGGGGGCGGCTCCGCCTGCGAACACGCGCTCGCGAATACGAGAGCGGCGGCGGACGCCGCCAATAATATTTTTTTAATACCAGAGCAACCTGTCCGCATATCTACCCCAGAAATAATTATTTGTAAACTGACTGTAAGACGTCTGCGGCACATACACGCGGCAGGCGCCGTTAGTTCCTTCAAACAGTCCGTAGCCGACGGATATATCGGCGGGATCTTCGTGCATGAGCTTTATTTCGCGCAGGGAAGAGCACCCCGAAAAACTGCCGTCGGGCAGCACGCTTATATTTTGCTGTATGGTAAGGCTGACGAGAGCGTCGTCGCCGGCGAATACCTCTGCGGCAAAAGCATTGATATATATGCCGTCGACCTGATAGGGCAGCACGAGCGAGGTCTGCGCGCGCCCCTCTTCCGTCAGCCCCGTTACCGTGTAATAGCCGTCTGCAAGTTCGTAAGTGAAGTACTGCGCGCAGCTGTTGTCGCCTTCGCCCTCTACTCCCTCCTGCGGGAGGGCGGGCTTGTTGGGAAGAGTTATCTCCGTCTTGGTGGTGTTGCCGAGCTGATTTTTTATGTCGTTGACGAGCTGCACGGTGCGCACCGTCATGCCCGACGAATTGAGGTGAAAATTACTGTCGTAAAACCACTCGTATTCCATTATGTAGTCGCGCAGGTCGCTCATCACGGGAAAATTCAACGCCGACGATACGTGCGCCTGAAAGGCGATTATATCCTCTTCCCCGCACGTCAGGGCGCGCTCATTTATCGGCGGAAAGGAAAAATAAAGTGAAGCGCCCCTATCCTTCAACCTCTGCGCATAGTCGTTTACATACTCGGCAAACTGCGGCGCGAAGAAGGAAGTGTCGAGGGATACGGGATTGTTTACGTCGTATCCGCCCGACATTATGTTGTTGGGGCGGTCGTAATTTTTGAGGTCGCCGTGCCCGTCAAAGGACGACGCGGCATAAACGCCGCTGCCCGCCGCAGGCGAACCGCTGCGCGCATACTCCAACTTCTGGGCGGTGTATGAGGCATACGCCCCCGCCAGCGCTCCCTGTTCCTCGCCGCCGAACGCCCAAAACATTGACATGTCGCCGTCGAGGGCGTACCACGCCTCCTGCGCGGAAAAGTATGTGGAGAGGGACTGCGCCGCTATTTCGGGGACGAGAACGACTATGTCGCCCTCGTCTGTCTGCCCGAAAGCGAGCTCCATCATCATCTTTGTGCCGAGAGAGCCGTACAACCCGAAGTTGTACACACCGTAATCGAGTCCGCCCGCGCGGAGAAGCTCTTCGGCGAGGGCGCTGTCCACGCCGAACGCCACGTTGGAATTGCCGACGATAATTATTTTATTGCCCTGCGCATTTTCAATTCTGTCGTACATGGGCGCGAGAGCGCCGTACCACGTTTGAGTGAACTGCGGCGGCAGCATGACGCCCGTCAGAAAGACAACAAAAAAGGGCGCAATGCAACAAAGCAAAACAATCGCCGCGCTGAGTATTGCCGCCGTAATTTTTTTCTTGGTTTTCATCTGCCCTCGTTTTTCAGTCGGTGAAAAGCACCGCACCCGTTTTGCGCAGATATTTTAAATACTGCGCCTTTACCTCCTGAATTTTATTGCGGCTTATGCCCACGGCCCTGCCGTTTGAAAGGGTTATCTCCTTTGCGTCTATGCGCTGGATATACTTGTAATTTACAAGAAACCCTTTGTGAGTGCGCACTATGTCGTAAGATTTAAGCTTGTCTTCAAGCTCGTCCAACGTCATGCGCACGTCAATCTCTTCGCCGTCCGCCATATAAATAATCTGATGGGCGCGCTGACCTTCGATACACACGATATCTATTGCCCGCAGTTTGCGCGTAACAGAATTGTTGTCCGTCTTTATGACGATGTAATTGTTTGAATCTATCTTTGAAATTATATACGAGCGAAGGGTATCGATGAGGTCGGACGAAAAATTGTTTTTGCGCACGAAACCGAAGGGGCGCACGTTGAGGAGGGAATCGAAAACCTTATCCTCCCTGTTCGACACGAATATAATGTCGGTATCCGCGCTGTTTTCGCGTATGGCTTTGCCGAGCGCGATGCCGTCGAGCTTTGGCATGTCGATATCGAGGCATATGAGGTTATACTTAGGCATACCCTCGGGCGGGTGAACTATGCTGTTGTATAACTTCACCGAAGAGAGATACTTTGTTCCCCTCGCCTCTATGCCGCATCTTTTGAAAATGTTGTATACCCTTGAACAGACTGCGTCGCAGACTATTTCGTCATCGTCGCAGACAGCAAAATTAACCTTTTCCATTGTCTGCCTCCCGTTTCATATCGAGCATAGCTTCCGCTATGAATTCGTCTCCTTCTATTGAATAATTGATGTAACCATTGTATTTATCGACAATTTTTTTGACTATTCTGTGTCCGTAGCCGTGATTTTTAGCGTCGGATTTTGTGGTGTTGAGCGTGAGCACCGCATCGTGGTCGACGTCGGCGCTTATGGCGTTCGTAACGCTTATGAACAGGTAATCGTTCTGCACGTGAACATTGAGGTCGACAATATGTTCGCCGTCGGTTTTAAGCACCGCCTCCATGGCGTTGTCGATAAGATTTACAAGTATTCTGCACAGATCGTTTACCGTAACCGACAGCTCGGCGGGGACGTTTATTTTGCTTATTATATTGACGCGTAAAGATGCAGCTTTGAGCGTTTCCATGTTCATTATCGAGTTGAGCGCGGCATTTCCGCAGTCGGTAAAGTGCGGGAACTGCGCAAACTCGGTCTTCATGGAATTGAAGTAATTTTCCATCTCGTCGTACCTCTTCTCTTTGAGCATAACGCCCATGACGAGGTATTGGTTTTTGATGTCGTGGCGCATCTCCCTCATCTCTTCGGCCACCTGTTCGGAGAGAGAAAGCATTTCGATATCTGCCTCCATGAGCTTTTTATCGACTTCGAGGACGAGTTTTGCGTTGTGCTCGGTGCAATGGTGATATGTAATTATGTATATCGCCACGGTTACGAGGTAAATATACAACAGCACCAGGCTGAACATGCCGGGAGTATTCAATCCGTTCATTACGGCATATTTTTCCATCCATATGACGAGCGTAACCGAGGCAGTTGAGACGACGCCGTCGACCGCCACCGACATTTTTGGAATATCTTCGTAAATATGTATCGAGCGGTTGCGTATGAGCACGGCAAACCCGACGATTAAGAGGTCGGCGAGCACGCCGAAAAATTCGGTGCCGAAGTCGGGATTGGCAAAAAAGCGCATGGTCTGAACGCCGAGTTCCGCCATATCTATGGCAGTGACGAACATAGTGACGGACAGCACTATGCGGCTTTTTACGTTATATTTGCTGACAAACGCGGCGTACAGCGTTATTACGATGAGATGCGCGAGCGGAAAATTTATTCCCGCGAGCCACTTCCAGTAATGCGAGATGAAAAACAGCAGCCAGTTGAAGAGCGTTTCCGCCGCAAACACGCACACGATCCCTGCGCCGAAGCGCAAAAGCCCCCTTTTGTTGAACGAAAAACCGCTCAGCACAAAGACTATCGAAAACGATACGGCGATTAGTTGCAAAACGTTTACCCAGTCATAGACAAAGGTAAAATACAAAAATAATTGTTCCATCAATCCCCCTCTCACGATATGCGCACAGGCAGGCGCAACGGTATGCAGATAGAGATTCTTTGTTGCTTAAATGACAATTTAAGCAACAAAGGCGATATCGCCTTTGCACACCCACTTTACGTATTAATATTAGCACAAACAAGCGCGCATTTCAATACGGCAAATCAACTTGCATAATTTTTGATACGAACAGCATAAAGCCCCCTGCCGTCAATCGCCGTTGCAAGGGATATTTTTACGCAATATATTCCCGAAAAGAATGTTTATTTATTAAAAGTGTATTTACTTATTAACTGTCATTTCGACCGAGTGCAGCGAGCGGAGAAATCTCGGAGCAACGCGACGGACAAAAAACTTTATTTATTACTTATGTCATTTCGAGTGAAGGGCATTAGCCCGTAATCGAGAAATCTATTCCTTATTTCTTGCTTTATTGATAGATTTCTCCATGCGCCGCAGCGATTAAAAAACGCTGCGGCTTAGTCGAAATGACACACGGGGCGCAGGGCTTTGTCGAACTTAATAGAAATGAAAAAAAGTATATAAAACCGACAGAAATAATGTAGTTGGCACACCAACAATATCGCGTTGAATTTCGGTGCAGACAAAAAGAAACGCAACAGAAATTCCGTTGCGTTTCTTTACTCTTATGGAGGAAAACAAGGTGGTTTCTTGCGAAACCGAAGCATTTCAGTGTAAGTTATTTTTGCTTTTTGTCCTTTACCAGGCAGACTATATACATGCCTATGCTGCCCGCCGCAAGCACGCCGAACACGCTCATCGCGGCGATTAACGCGTTGCTCCACCACCAGCTTGTTTCGCCGACGGGGGTGTCGGGCGTCATGCCGTTGACAGCCGCGCTGTAATTGGAAATTACGTATAAAATTCTGTGGCTCGCCTCGCGCATTGCCTGTGCAAATGTGGCGTTGTTGCGGTAATCGTTGAGCGCCGTGCGCGAACCGCTGCCGAGGTAGACGTCCGTTCCGTTGGGGATACCGTCCTGATAGGTCATGATATATGCCGTATCGGAAGCCGCCATATCGGTTATGCAATAGCCGTCGAAGCCCCATTCGCCGCGCATTATGCCGTTGAGAAGCGCGTCGCTTGCGCCTACCCATACCGCGCCCGCGCGGTTCATTGCCGACATCACGGCGTGCGCGTTGCCCATGCCGTCTGCCGAGGACAGGGAATATTCAAAGGGCTTTAAATAAATTTCCCTCGCCGACTGTTCGTTGAGCCACACCGCGCCGCCCGAGCGCTGATCTTCCTGGTCGTTGAACGCGATGTGCTTGACGTGGGCTACAACGCCCTTGGATTGTATGCCTGTGATCTCCGCCACGCTCGCCATGCCCGAAAGGTAAGGGTCTTCCGAGAAATATTCGTGCGATCTGCCGCCGAAAGGCGTGCGGTGAATGTTTATTGCGTTTGCATAAATGCCCGTGTCGCCCGCGGCGAGCGCGTCCTCAGCCAGCATTTCGCCGACGCGCTCTATGAGTTCGTCGTTATACGTCGACGCCCATATACCCTCGCTGGGGAAGGAGAGCGAACCCAAAGACGTTGTGCTGCCGGTGGGGCCGTCGTGCTCGCTCGTGTCGGGTTTTGCGACCGAACTTAAAGGCACGGTGGTGTACTGACCGTTGGTGATGAGATAAGCCTGGTCTTCAAACGACATCTGGTCGAGGAGATCGTCCCACTTCTCGCTGTCGTAAGGTTCGCCGCGCAGTTCGGTTATGGTGTAGCCGTTGTTTGCGCCGTAGACGGGGAAGGAAGCGTCTGCATCCTCCTCTATCGGCTGGTTGCGCTGCAAATCGTTATAAAGCGTATCGGTGAGGTTGACGACTATCGCCGCCTTGGGCATGGTGTCCTCCCAGTTGCCGCGCGAAACATAAGTGACTTTCGTGTCGCTGCCCTCGTATTTATTGAGGTCGGCAAAATCGAGCTGATTGGTTATTTCCGCGCCTTCTACATGCTCCGACACCGAATAAGTGGTCGCGTCGTAGTCCTTTTCAAAGCTTTCGACGAGCGAGGAGTTGCCGTCGGCGTCCATGCGCCCCTTTGTATTTTCGACCGTGTAACCCTGCGCCGCGAGAATGTTGTTTGCCGCCTCGTGCGCGCCGTTTGCGACGGTGAAGAAATATTCGCCCTCGTCGATTATGTATGTCTTTGCGTTTTCGGAATCGTAACTTTTAAGCGAACTTTCGGGGACGACGATTTCTATGGGTTCGCTCGTTTCGCCGGGGGCGAGGGCGCCCGTCTTGGCATAGCCGACGAGCTCTACCGCAGCTTTTTCTACGCCGCCGTCAATATAAGGCTTTTGAAGGTAAACTTCAACGACTTCCTTGCCCGTGTACGAATCGCCCGTATTTTTTACGGTGACGGTTACGGTGTATTCACGCGCCGCGTCGTCGTAAGTCACTTCAAATGTTTCGTAAGAGAAATCGGTATATGAAAGCCCGTAGCCGAAGGAATAAGCCACGTCGTCCGCATATGAATATTCGCCGACGTTTTGACGCGCGGTTACGTAATCGGTGTAACGCGTTTCGTAGTAGCGGTAACCCACATATATACCCTCGGAATATACCCCGTAATACATCTGCGAGGTATCGGCGAGGCGGGAAGCGCCCTCGTACTGGCGCATAAAGTTGTTGAACTCGTTATACATCTGCTGCTGCATTGCGGGAGACGAGAAGTTATCTACAAGGTAGGTATCGGCGAGCTTGCCGCTGGGCACATATTCGCCCGTCAGAACCTTGGCGACGGCGTTTATGCCGCTCTTGCCTACGTTGCCTATCCACAGACAGGCGTCGACGTCTATATCCTCGTTTTGCAGAAAATCGAGCTGAATGGTAGCCGAAGAGTTCAAAAGCACGATGATTTTTTTGACCTGTCCCGACGCTTTGAGCGCAGTCAGCTCCCTGAGAACGCCCAGCTCCTGTTCGGAGAGCGAAAGATAGCTGCCGTCTACCGTGTCTGCGCGGGTGGAGTTTATGTCAGAACCCTCGCCGCTGTTGCGGGCTATGTTGACTATGGCTGTGCCGTACTCGGAGAAAGTTGCGGTGACGTCGGAGGATATGTCGGAATAAGGCACTTCATTGACCATGTAGCGCGTGCCGCCTTCCTTGTACCTGCCCATGCCTAACAGGGTTATCTGGTCGGAGTAGAAGTTCCAGAGAGCACCGTTCACCTCCAATCCTGCGCCTTCGAGCGCCGTTTTGAAGTCGGTATAACCCTCCGTATTCACCGCGCCCGATCCCGACGCCGAGTAATTGAACATTACAGAACCGGTGAGGAAAGTGCTTACCTTTTCGCCCGAAGAGAGGGGCAGGGCGTCGTTGTCGTTCTTTAAAAGCACTATGCCCTCGCTTTCGACCTCCTCTCCTAGGGCGAGATAGTCCGATTGCAGCTTGTCATACTCGTCGGCGCCGTAATCGCTTTTAAAGTACTGATACTGAGGGTCGGAAGAGCGCTCTATGCTTGAAGTTGAAATATTGAGCGCATTATTTATGGCGGCGCTCTGGCTCATGGCAATGGAGTACGCGCCCGAAACGACTACGAACACCGAAGTCATTCCCAGGGCGAGCCCCTCCCACAATCTTTTTTTAAACAGCTTCATCTGCCGCCTCCTCTGCCTTTTTTATCTTCGCCCAGGGGCGCCATGCGGTGAAAATTCCCGCGAGCAGCGCAACGGCGAACGAAAGAATACAAAATACGAACGTTGCAATAAACCCTGCGGTAAAGCCGTAGCCGTCGATTGCGACGAACACGTTGGCTATGTAAGTAACCTGCGAATAGAGATACCACATAAAGCCGTACAAAAACAGCATTGCCGCGACGTATCTTATTTCCTTTATGTCGAAAACGATCGTAACGGCGCACAATGCTACGGCGAGCCATATGCACCAGAGCGCGCCCGAATTGAGGTCGGGATTGAACGACGTTACGCCCGTAGCCATGTACAGTGCGCCCGCGGTTATGCCGCAGACGAGAGCGAGCAGCGAGAGGTAGTAACCTACCCCTCTGCCCGTCAAAAATTTTTTAACCGTTCCCATAATTCACCGCTCATTTGTTGTATTCGGTCATGGTGAGGTTTGCATTGGTTATTATCTTTATGCAATCCACCATGGGGGAAGCCGCATCGACCGTGCCTGCTTCGCCCGCGGGAGTCTGATTGTTGTTTACGGTCAGGCGAATGATGTTTTCACCCTCTTTGAGGCTGATTTCGCCTATGTTGACTTCCTGCCAGCTGCCGCGCAGTCCGGGCTGGGAGGAAACTTCTGCACCGTTGCCCAGCTTTATCTGCGTGGTGTAAGCGATGTTTGTGCCGTTGACGGACACGCGATAAGTTGCAGCGGTCAGCGTTATGTCTGCGTATTCGCAGCCGAGCACGAGGCGGAGCTGGGCGTTTTCCACAGCCGCGTCCGAGGTGATGACAAACTCAATATAGCCGCCGCGGTAGTAAAGACCGCTTATATACTGCCCGTTGCTAGCCGAAGCGTCCGACTTGATAAGATTTGCCCCGTTTGCCGAGCCGGAGAAGTTGTAGCCAAGTTTGTTGCCGTTTAGGTCGGCATAGTCGGGATAGTCCTCAGTCAGCCCCGTAACCTGGGTATATTCCGCCTCGAACGTGTAAGAAGCCTGCCACTGGGCATAGAATTCCATAGATGAATCGTACTTTCTCGCAGGGCTGAATTCTTCGCCGTCCTCTGTGTACCAGCCGCCGAATACATAGCCGTCGCGTTCGGGGCTGGAAATGGCGCCTATTCTTTCGCCCTCTTCAAAGTTTGCCGTGTAGAACACGCCGCCGTCGGGCGCGCCGTCGTAATTCCAGTAGAACGTTGCCGTGAGCGCGCTGTCGGCGCTTATCCAGCTTGCATATATGGTAGTATCCTTTGTTATCTGCGTGGTTTCAAATTCAAAGGGCGTTTCGAGCGTTTGCTCTGCATACCAGTTTCCGAAGAGCACGCCGTCCTTTACGGGGTCTTCGGGGCGGGTTGCGTAATCGCCCTCTTCGACCGTCTGCGAGGGAACTGCCGAGCCGCCGTCGGTGTCGAAATCTACCGTATAAGTTACGGCAGGTTCGGGGGTATCGCCGGGATCGTCGGGATCGTCGCCGGGGTCAACGGGGGTGTCCGTAGTTCCGTTGCCGCACGCGGCAAAGGTAAACATGAGCGACGCCGCGCACATCGAAGCAAATAACAATTTTGTAAGTTTTTTCATGATATGTACACTCCTTTTTTGGGGTTTTATTCGTTTTTAATGGTTTTTATTACATCATGCGGCTGTCGCCGCCAAAAAATCAGGCATATTATAAAATTTTCAGGAGACAGGTATGCCGGACTGCTCCGGCACACCGTGCCTGCCTGATGAGTGTTTGATATACGGCTAACACCGGTATATCAGGGGGAAGTGATGTTAATCATTCTTTTTTCTGCTCTTTGCAATGACAACTACTGCCGCAGCCAGTGCGAAGCTTGCGCCCACGACCGCTAAGGTGCTGCCTATGTTGCCGCTGCAACCGCCGGAAGTTTCGATGTCGGCGATAGCCGCGTCGATGAGAGCCTGAACTTCGGCTTCGGTGAGGCCTCCGTCAACTTTTGCAATGGCTTCGTCGATCATGGACTGAATTTCTTCAACAGAAATCGATTCGCCGCCGCTCACTCCTTTGAGCGCTTCTTCGATCATTTGTTTAACCTGATCGGAGGTTACATAAGTGGGTTCTTCGGGCTGCTCGGAAGAAGATGCGATTACAAAGGTGAGAACGAGGTCAACTTCGGTAGTCGTAGTTGTGTCGCCGCCCTTGTTGCCGAAATCAAAGGTCTGGACGCCGTTTTTGCTGTCCTTGCTGTCGCCGCCACCGCCGCCTTGCGTTGCGGTAAGGCGAATGGTCGTTGTAAACGTGCCCGCCTCGGTGGGAACGCCCGTAATTTCGCCCGTTTCGGCATTGATGGTCAGACCTGCGGGGAGACTTGAACCGGGAGCTACGCCCCAGCTGATTTCAGTATAGTTTTCGGTTGTGAATTCTTCGGATTCGAGCAGCGCATAGAAATCTTCGCCGACTTTGAGTTCGTTGAGAGAGTCGCTGTCCTCGTTGATGGTGATAGCTTCCTCGATGACTATCGAATAGCTTGCCGTTTTGTCTACCCAGCCGTCGATCATGAATTCGACGGTGAAGTTATAGGTGCCGGCAGCTTCGGGAGTGCCCGTTATTGCGCCCGTGTTCTTGTCGAGTTCGAGCCCTGCGGGCAGACTGCCTTCGGTAATTTCGTAAGTAGCCGTGGAGCCTGCGGAAAGAAGGCTTTCTACCGATACGCTGGCTTCGTAGCTTACCTTCTGCATACCCGATACGAGCGCGCCGCCCGTGGGGTTAGCCTCGCTGTAACCGTTGAACTGTGCGGAGGTGTCTGCAAGCTGGTAAAGTATTGCCTTTGCCGCCTGCCTTACGCAATACCACTGCGTGGGGCTGGCGATGAGCTGATTGCTGTCGTCGGTTGCGTCGGTGTCGAGCATTACCATGCCCTTGTGCTTAGTGCCGTCGGACGCCGTCCATTCGTAGTCGGGATCCCATTCGCCCGAGAGATATTCTACGAAAGGAGTGGTGTAAAGTTCCATCTGGTTGCCCGCGCGCACCATCATGTCGGGGTCGGTTCTGTTTGCCCAGCCGATGTAACCGTCGGTTACAAAGTATGCCTGCGTGCCCCACTGCTCCTGATAGAGCTTGGTGTTGAGGTTATAGTTGTTGGTGTTCGACCAGCCGCCGAGACGACCATAGCCCGTCATTGCAGCCTTGCTGCCGCCCTCCTGCAACGCCATCTGGAATGCCTTGCAGTAATTTTCGCGTATGGTCTGTTCATCTGCCCACGTGAAGAGGTTGCCGCGGTTGGTCTCCTGGTCGTTCATGAAGCAGTGCTTGACATAGCAGACTATGCCCTTGGACTGCACGCCCTGAATGGCTGCGGCTGCCATTGTGCCGCTGTGGAAGCCGTCCTGCGAGTAATACTCATTATTTCTGCCCGAGAAAGGCGAACGGTGAATATCCGCGCCGGGTGCATACCAACCGTTTCTGCCGAGCAGCAAGCCGAGGTTGCCCATTATGGTGCCCTGCTTGTTGGCGAGTTCGGTGTTGAAGGTCGCGCCTATCATATCCTCAGATGCCCAGCAGTGCGAGCTGTCCCAGTTGTTGGGGCCGTCCGAATCTTCTGATTTAAGCTTGCCGACCGAGGCGATATCTACCGTTGAGTAGCCGCCGAATTCGATTATCGTGCAGAGCTCGTCCCATGTGAGCTGGTTGAGGAATTGATCCCACTTTTCGTCGTCGAGGGCGACGCCCGCCATATCCTTGAACTTGATGGGCGACTCGGAAGCCTGCGAAACGTACATGGGGAATTCAAGTTCGGTTCTGTTATTCTGAACGAGATGATCCTCGTCGTATACGCCCGTAGCCTGAGTCCATGACGTGGGAATGTCCGAATAGGTCTTATACCAGGGATCGTCCTCGCTGTCGTAGCTTGCGGGATATTCGCTGGTGCCGGGAATTTCTACACCTGTACTGCTGTCTATCTCCTGCCTGTCGGTGACGGAGAAATTATCCCAGTAGGCTATATTGTTCAGAACCTCGCTCTGGAAGGTGAGATCTGCCGTTGTGGGAGCTTCGGGGAAGGACGAAACGAGGTTCGCGCGGGAAATGATGGTCATGCCGCTCTCTCCGTCCGCCATCATTTCGTCGGTGCGGATATTGTTGTAGTCGTGGTCGCCTATCTCGGTGGTGCCGTCCGCGCTGCCGTTCTCCTCGGAGAAGAGATTTTCGAGCGCGCCGTGCGAATAGTCGTCGAGTTCTAGATATGCCGTCTGACCGAGGCTGAACGTCACTTCGTCGTAGGCGTCCGTCTCATCCGCGACGTCGGTCTTGTAATCATAGTGCGAATCTTCCATCAGCCTTATGGTGTAGTCGCCGGCGTCCATCTCGTAGCAGCCCTGAACGTCGTTGCCGTTGGCGTCGTCATAATCCCACGAAGCCATATCCTGAACGTTAATGGAAACGACGACCGTCTGGGACTGCCCGGGTTGAAGCACGTCGGTCTTGGCAAATCCGACGAGCGAAACTGCCGCTTTTTCTATGCCGCCCTTTGTATAAGGTGCGGAAACGTACGCCTGCACCGTCTTTTTACCGGCGACGTCGCCCGTATTGGTGACGGTGACGGGGACATAAATCTTTTCGATCTCTGCGGGAGTTTTATCGCCCGTTTCGCTGTTATAGGACGAGCTGAAAAGCTGCGCAAGGTTTTCGGAAGCGAGCGCCGTGTTGCAGCCTTCGTCGGTATAGATACCGCCCGCGTTGAACGAGAACGTGGTGTAGTTGAGGCCGTAACCGAAGGGATAGAGAACGTATTTTTCCCACCACGCTTCGGCGGCGTTAAGGGATTCATCCGTCTGTCCCTTGGAAGTTGCGTTTTCGGTGAGCGTATCGCTTGCAACGTCATAGCTGAGGTTGCCGAGGGCGATTTCGGTGTAAACGGTTTCGTAATACTTATAGCCGAGGTAAATGCCCTCTTCGTAGTCGACGCCGTGATAACCTTCGGTGTCGTACGAGGTCAGATTTGTGTCGCCCGCACTGCCGACCACCGTGCCGTCCTCGTGCATGTAGCTGTTGGAACCTGCGCCGTCGCCCACGGTCGCGTCGCCCGTCTGGCTGTTGTCGCCAAAGTTGTACCATGTGGGGTCGGTGGTGAAGTCGCTCATCCACTCGTCGACAAGTCCGCCCGAAGGGCTGAGACCCGTAAGGATATCGGTCATGCCTTTGAGTCCGCCTACGCCGGGGCGGCCGATGTGAAGTATTGCGCTTATCTTTGGATTGTTTTCAAGTTCTTCGATCTCCATGGGGTTGGAGGTATTGGTGAGAATTATTACCTTGTTGAAACGCGATGTGACGTAATCGATGAGTTCCTGCTCCTCGTCCGTCAGCATGAGGTAATGCTTGTATGTATTGCCTTCGTCGTCGGTATAGAGGGCTTTATGCTCGTCGTCCTCGCCGACCGTCTGATCGGTCACGCGCGACGCGTCCGAACCTTCGCCGCCCTCGCGGGAAAGCACGATGAAAGCCGCGTCGTTGTAAAGCTTTGTCGAGCTGTCGACCTGCCCGCTGAAATCGGTGACTTCTCTGCCTATTTCGGAGTTGTCGAGGCTGTAAAAGTTCTTTAAAGTGGGATTCACCTTAAAGCCCGCATGTTCGAGCGCGTCGGCTACCGTTTCATCGCTGCCGGAGCTGCTGTCGCTCCATGCGCCGGCGCTGTCCGAAGCGCCGATAAGGTTATCGGAACGCACGCCGAACACGCTGACCCACTCGCTGCCGTTCATGGGGAGAGCGTTGTCCTTGTTTTTAAGAAGAGAAGCACCTTCGGCAACGATTTCGCGGGTGAGGTCTTCCGCCGCCGTCTTTGCCTCCTCCATGCTGTTGAAGTCGGTGTAGTACTTGGTAAGACTGCTTTCCGAACTTTCGTCGGCAGAAGCGAAAGGCGTGCTCGCCACTAAGCTTGTGCCCATTACCATGGCAAGCGCTACCGCCGCGAGAGAAGCCGCTCTGCGTTTGCCTTTTTTAAGTTTTTGCATTTTACCCTCCTGTAAATGTAATTCTTTGCTTGTCACATACATTTTCTGTGACTTTGCAACAGAATAGTAACATCGGGAGGGGCGACTTTCAATAAAAACAATTCAACACGCACGATTTACGCGCGATAATGAAATCGGGAATATAAACTGCATTTTTTTTGACATGAAATGCAATGTTTACACCCTAACAGACAAAAGCAGTCGCCTTACCTCACCTTCCCCTTTACGCGCACAAAGCTATGCGGCAGACCGCCGGAGACAAAAAATTCCCGCCGCGGCAAATTTGCCGCGGCGGGAATTTTTATCCGAGTAACTATAATACTGTAAATTTTACAGACAGCCGCCATGAACTTATTGTTTTATGCTGAATTTATTTGACGGACGCCGCAAAACAAAGCGGAGTTCCTGAAAGGCGTTTAATTTAAATTAATATGTCATTTCGACTAAGTGAGCAACGCGAACGCATGGAGAAA
>DVHK01000015.1 GCA_018712135.1 Candidatus Coproplasma avicola
TGGTGGGAGCTACAGGGCTCGAACCTGTGACCCACTGCTTGTAGGGCAGTTGCTCTCCCAACTGAGCTAAGCTCCCGCAACGCTTAAATAATATACCAAATAAAAACGCAAAATGCAAGCATTTTTTATGATATTTTATAAATTTTTTTAAAATTTAGTCAGATAGTTGCCGCGTGCGATTTAACCACAATATATAGTATGTATTGCGGCGCTCCGTCGGCAGCACACCGCCACTGCCGTATTATGCAACCGTGGCAATACCGCATTGGCGCGCTGTTTAGGCACAACTTTTTGATGGGCGGGGCGGAATTCTCCGCCCCGCCCACTCTTTTATAAATCTATAATTTATACTAACTTTAAGCCGATCACGCACGGTACGCCCGAACAAAACCGCCGTACACCCCCTACTATGCCGCAGCGAACGGCATTCCGCCAAATTTTAGTCGAGAGAGAAGCGCAAAAAATCTACTGCACCGTCGCCTTCAAAGGTGAAGTACAGCGCGAATTTTTCGCGCGGGCATTTGAAGGGCGCAGAGAAAGTCTGCCAGCCCCTTGACGACAGAATATTGATGTGCGAAAGCACGTTGCCCGCGCCGTCGGTGATGGTGAAAAAGCCCCTGGCATCGCCGCGGATGGTGACCGAAAGGGTGGTTGCACCGCCGGGCGAAAAATATTTATAGCCGCACATCGCGCCCCTTCTGAAATTGGCGATGTGCTGGAAGGCTTCGACCTGCCCGTCCTCGCCGTCCTGCGTTATGTAGGGGTGAATGCCGCGCAGGGGGACTTCGCCGCGCATGGCGCCCGAACGACTCTTTAAAATGCAGGCTATGGGCGCGGGATAGACGCCCTTGCCGGCGAGCGGCCCGCCGTTGAGACCGCAACTGGTCATTTCGACCTGCGGAATGTGCCCGTCGGGCAACACGGTTATGCGCTCGGCGCACGCCTGCCGCGAAAAGGAGCGGCGGTTGGTGTGGCGGTGATAAAAGACGTACCACTTGCCGTTAATTTTTTCGATTGACCCGTGATTATTGCCTATATAATTGTCGCAGTCCGCCTCGTCCCTGATGCCGTTGACGCCTATATCGCCGTTTGAAATTATTGTGCCGCCGAACTCGAAGGGGCCTTCGGGATCGTCCGACAGGGCGTAACACAGCTCGTGACCGTAGTACGACGACCAGATGAAGCAGTACTTATCGCCCACCTTTCTTATGGACGACGCCTCGAAAAATTCGTGACCCTCGAAACCCGTGCCCGCCGAATTCGAAAATGACGGGGCGATTTTTGTGGGCTCGCCGAGGACGGTGAGCATGTCGTCGTCGAGGCGGTAGACCCACGCGTAGTCGTAAGTTTTGGGCACTTTCATCAGATGCCTCGGGGGGTAGGGACAGTAGCCCATGTAGAGGTAATTTACGCCTTCGTCGCGCAATACTGCGGGGTCAAACGCATAGGGTTCGCCCGCGCGGGTAGAGAGAAGATGCCCGTCGCGGAAGTGGACGTGACCGTGAAATTTGTAATGACCGGCGGGGGTGTCGCAGACGGCGACCGAAATTACGCTGACGAAGTCGAGGGCGTAAAACAGGTAATATCTGCCGTCGAATCCGCGGCAGACGTCGGGCGCGAACAACATGTGCGACCCGTCGGGGTTGAGGGGATCCTGCTCCTTTTTGTATATGACGCCCTCGTAACGCCAGTTTTTGAGGTCGGTTACGGGCGCCGACCAGCAGACGTAATCGTTCATGCAGAACTTGTCGCCGCCGAAGCGGTCGTGACTGCCGAACAGATAGACCCTGTCGCCGAATACATGCGGCTCGCCGTCGGGAACATATTCCCACGCGGGCAAAAAGGGATTGAATGCCTGATTATTCATTTTGCACCTCGCATATATTTTAGCATAAAATTAAAAAAAATGCAACGTTCCGTTGCATCAGGTTCCGCAATTCAGTATTTCGCATTATACAGCTCGTCTTGCGGACAACAGCGTTCCGTTGCATCATACTCCGCAAACAGCGTTATCACTATACCCTGCCTCTCTTGCGGACAGCTTTTGTAACATTTGTCATTTCGACTAAGTGACCGAAGGGAACGCACGGAAAAATCTCGCCTTTGCGGCTTTATTCGTATCTTATACTCTGCGTGCAAAGCAGGAAAGCTGTACAAAGCAAGCCAGTAAATAATTTTTTTACGTTACTCATATTAAACCTCCTATTATACTATCGTTATATATAAGCACATGTTTCTTCCATACCATGATTCAGAATCATTTCCTATGTATACATTAAAAGCATATCTGCCTATTTTATTTGTTACTCTGTTAGCAGTTATATCTGTTGTACTTCCGTCGGGGGCAGTATATACTCCGTGCATCGATATATAATCATATCCCTGTTGCAGGGGTTCCAACCAGATATCACCATACTTAGGGTGATCGGGCATGTTGTAAGATTCTACGTAATAACCCACGTCTTCTCCTGTGTATTCATAAGTGGCGCTGATTTCGTTTACATCGGGAGTAAAAATAAATTCATCACCCAACGTGTTGACCACTTTTATGCTTACATCGTACTTTGTTTCGCCGCCGCAGGCGGCGATGCCAAGGCACAGGCACAGCGTCGCTATTGTAGCTAAAATAACTAATAAAAATTTTCTTATCTTTGTCATGTTATATACCTCCTCTTATTCCACAGTTACAAATAAATATATTGATCTAAAGTACCATAAATCAGAGGTTGAATCAGCATATATGGTAACACAATATTTCCCAATCTCTTTTACAGGTCCCGTATATGATTGATTTAATCCGCCCGGAGGGCAATATGTCATTGTTCTTCCAAACACATTGGCTCCTTCGCCGCTGGGCGAAAACCAGTCGTCGCTATAACGAGGGTGATCGGGCAGATTGTATTCTTTCACCCAGTAAGTGCGCTCAACTCCGTCGTAAGGGATAGTAATGTGTTTTTCGTCCTCGCCTACGGGGAATTCGTAAACTTCACCGTCGCTGCACGCAACGCGGATTGACACGTCGTACTTTGTCTGTCCGTTCTGCTCGTTCTGCTGTCCGCCGCAAGCGGCGAAGGTAAAGCACAGGCACAGCGCCGTTATTGCACATAAAATAACGCTAAATATTTTTTTCAATGTTAAACCTCCTGCGGCGCGCCGTAACGGCGCGCCATTTTTTAACCATTATAATTATATATCCCGATTGTAAAAAATGACGTATCAAAAATGTAATATTAATGTAATATTTTTGTAACGCCGTTAGCACATAAATTTATCGATAAAGCTTTATATAACTTATTAATGTTTTCTTTGTCCGTCGCTCCGCTCCGAGATTTCTCCACTCGCTCCGCTCGGTCGAAATGACAAAATTATTAAAGTTACATATCTTTCACCCCCAAAAAAACTGCATTGAATGGCGCATATTGCCGCCCCAAACTCATTTACAAAGAATAATGCAGGTAGATAATCGGGTAACGACAGCGACTGCAACAAGCGGACAAAACAAATTTTAACGTATAAATTTTATAACAGCGGGCAATAAACGTGGCATGAAAAAAATTTGTATAACTTTTTGTGTTTTACTCATCATAATTGCAACGGTACTGACGGCGAACGAATTTTCTTTAAACGGCGGCGGACAAAACGAACAATATCTGCGCATACACGTGAGGGCAAATTCCAACTCGGAATACGACCAGAGCATTAAATACGCGGTAAAGGACGAAGTTGTTGAATTCATCACCCCGTACGTTGCGCAATGCACAGATAAAGACCGCGCAATGCAGGTTATCGGCGGCATATTGGGGGACATAGAGGACGTTTGCGACGACGCGCTTGAAAACCTGGATGTGAACTACCGCTCGCGCGCGGAGGTGAGAAAGGAATACTTCCCCACCCGCGTTTACGACGGCGCGACGCTTGAAGCGGGCGACTATGACGCGCTTATTATAGAGCTTGGCAAAGGCACGGGCGACAACTGGTGGTGCGTTATTTACCCGCCGCTGTGCTTTACCTCGGCGAGCGCCGACGTGCAGTACCGCAGCATAATAAAAGACATAATAGATAAATTTTTTAAGCAGGACTGAAAGGGCGACGCACCCTTTTTTGCTTGCGCATTTTGGAGGTATAAATGAAAAAAGCACTTAAAGCGGGCATAGCCTTAGCGGCGACGATGGCGTTGTTTGCGGGATATGCCGCGGTCAATTGGCAGAGCCAACCCGAAGCCTACCCCGCCGCGGAAGTGGTTGAAACGGCGGTTTTAAGGCAGGGTTCGACGGGCGGCGAAGTTAAGGAAGTTCAGCGCCGCCTTAAAATGTGGGGGTATTACAACGGCGAAGTGGACGGCATTTACGGCAGCAAGACGGTTGAAGCCGTTAAGTATTTTCAGCGCAAGAACGGGCTGACGGTCGACGGCATTGCCGGCAAGGCGACGTTTGCCGCCCTGGGCATGAACGACAGCGTTAAAGCGCTTGAAAACGACGGCGGCAGCGGCGGCGGTTCAAACTACACGAGTTCGGATTTGTACCTGCTTGCAAAATGCATTTACGCCGAGGCGCGCGGCGAAAGTTATACCGGTCAGGTAGCCGTGGGCGCGGTAATTTTGAACCGCGTGGACAGCCCCGCCTTTCCCAACACGATTGCCGGCGTAATATACCAGAAGAACGCGTTTACCGCCGTTTCGGACGGGCAGATCAACCTTGAACCCGACCAGACGGCAATGAACGCGGCGAGCGACGCAATGAACGGCTGGGATCCCACTTACGGGTGCCTGTATTACTATAACCCCGCCGTTGCGACAAGCAGCTGGATTTTCGGCAGAGAGACCGTGACCGTGATAGGCAAGCACGTGTTTGCCATATAGGAGGTAAAAGATGAGCGAAAAGAAAAATATTTCGAGCGGGGCAAAGAAGGCGCAGAGCCTGACCCGCACCGACGAAAATAACAACAGCCGGAACACCGCGTCGGTAAAAGAGCTTGCCAACGAAAGCGCCGAGGCGAAAAAACAGTCGCAGCGCCGCACGGAGGGCAGGCACAAGCGCGCCGAAGCCGAAGGCAAGGCGCGCGCGAATAAAAAAGAGGACAAGCGCAAGCAATCTGAACAGGCGAAGCAGGCGCGCGCCGCAAAGATGGAGGCAAGAACCGCCGAAAGGCAAAAGGCGGCTGCCGAAAAGCAGGCAATTAAAGAGCGCCACAGGAGAGAAAAGGCGGAACAGCGCGCCGAAAAAAGACAGAAAAGGCACACGCCGGGTTTCGGCGGATGGCTGGCGGCGGTAATTTCGCTGGGGGCAACCTGCCTTGTATTAGCCACCATAGTCACCTACGGCTGGATAAACATGTCGGCAATGCAGACGGGCATGGCGGGCATGTACACGCAGTCCCTTTACGAGCTAAACGCCATAGTCGACAACCTCGACTCCAACCTTTCAAAGGCGAGAGTTTCTACTTCCTCCGCCGACCGCGCGAGGGTGCTGACCGACATAGCAATCGAAAGCGAGATGGCGGAAGTCATTTTGGAGCGCATGCCGCTCGACATAACGCTTACCGAAGAGATGGCGGGCTTTATAAACAAAATGGGCGACAGCGCGCAGAACATGCTTTACACCGTTGCCGCAGGCGGCGAGCTTGAAGAATGGCAGATAAAGAGCATTGAATATATGTACGCCAACAACTTAAAGCTCAAAAGAGCGCTCAACGAAGTTGTGGCGACCGCAGACGGCAAGGCGATGCTTGAATGCTTGAAGGGCAAGGGCAGCGTGCTCGACGGCAGTTTTTCGGACATTCAGAACAACGTAATAGAGGAGCCAAAGGGCATATTCGACGGGCCTTTTTCGGACAGCGCCGAGGACACCAACATGTCGTTTTTTGAAGGGCTGGGCGAGATAAGCCAGTCGGAAGCCGAGGAAATTGCCAAAGGCATATTTGCCGATTATAAAGTCACCGAAGCGCGCTGCACGGGCGAAGCGACCAAGGGCAAGTTATCCTTTTATAACATTTCGGTTGCGACCGAGGACGGCGAAATGCTGGCGCAGCTCTCCAAAAAGGGCGGAAAACTTGTCATGTTCGACAGCTATAAGGAGTGCGCCGAACACAACTTTTCGGTTGACAGGTGCAAGGACATTGCAACCGACTTTTTGAAGGCGGCGGGATATGAAAACGTAAAACTCGTGTGGGTGAGCGAAAACGGAACGACGTGCAACATCAACTTCTGCTACGTTCAGAACGGCGTCACCATATATCCCGATATGATAAAAGTTAAGGTGTGCGAGGAGCGCGGACTGGTCACGGGCGCGGAGGCGATGACTTACGTCATGAACCATTCGCAGAGGGATATTCCCGCGGCAACCGTGACCGAGGCGCAAGCGAAGAGCGCCATTGACGGGCGCATAGAAGTCACCTCCTCCCGCCTGGCGATAATACCTTTGAACGGCGAAGAGATACTCTGCCACGAGTTTGCGGGCAGCTTTGACGGCAGCGATTACTTTGTTTACGTCGACGCGCAGACGGGCGAGGAAGTTCAGGTTCTCACCGTGATAGGCACGGCGCAGGGCAGGGCGGTGCTGTAAGGGCGTTGCAATTGCCCGCCGAATATGCGGCGATTAACGATGTCAAACACTATAACTACCCGACAAAAAGCCTGGGCGCACGTAACAGTGCGCCCAAGCTTTGATACGGCAAATATAAAGGCGCGCGGCGCG
>DVHK01000076.1 GCA_018712135.1 Candidatus Coproplasma avicola
CGCGCGAACAAATTTGTTCGCGCGGGCTGATTATTATCGTCAAAGGTTAAATATTTTATTCCCGGTACTCGTTTTAACTTATATAATTCTATTGGTTGCGGATAACAAATTAAAGTTTAACAACTTCAAGCGTAGACATGGCCTCTTCCACGAGCGCACTTACATCAAGTTTTGCCTCTTCCGCCAAAATATCTACCATTTTGGGCTTGGTAACGGGATGCTTCGGCAAAAATACCGTGCAGCAATCCTCGTATGGCAGAATAGATGTTTCGTATGTGCCGATGTCCTTGCTGCGATCGATTATCTCGTTTTTGTCGAAACCGCAAAGGGGTCGCAAAACGGGCATCGTTTGTATTACGGCGTTAGACGACGTCATCCCTTCGATGGTCTGGCTTGCAACCTGTCCCAAACTTTCGCCCGTTATAATGCACTGAGCGCCGCAACTGTTCGCTATTTTTTCAGCAATCCTCATCATAAATCGGCGCAGCAGAGTCACCATGTACTCGCCGTTGCATTTTTTGTGGATCTCTTCCTGGATATGCGTAACCTTTATTATGTGCAAAGTTGTTCCGCAGGTGTATTGAGCGAGAATTTTTGCAAGGTCGATGACCTTTTCCTTAGCCTGCATGTTGGTATAAGGATAGCTGTGAAAATGCACGCAATCTATGCTCATGCCGCGCTTGGCTATCATGTGCCCCGCAACGGGGCTGTCTATGCCGCCCGAGATGAGAAGCAAACCTTTTCCCGCGCTCCCGACGGGCATACCGCCCGCACCTTTGATATACTGACAGAATACGAGCGACGTGCCGTTTTCGCGCACATCGATATTGATGACATGCTCGGGATTGTGCACATCGACCGAAAGCGTTTTAACATCGTCGAGCAGGCGCCCGCCTATCTGCGCGCTTATCTGCATAGAATTTAATGGGAAAGTCTTGTCCGCACGGTGGGTTTCAACCTTAAACGTGCCGCCGGCAGGACTGACCTGCTTTGCCGCATTATAAATTTCACCCATGTCGCTCCTGACCCTGAGCGCGACAGAAAGCGTGTGAATACCGAAAACCTTGCCAAGTTTTGATAAAATTAACGAAATATCGACCTCATCAAAGCCTTCGATGACATATCTGCCGCTCTGGCGGCGAATTTCGTGGCGTATGCCCTTTAAGGCTCTTTCCATGTTGACGACAAACTGCCGCTCGAAAAATCCGCGGTTTTTGCCCTTCAAATATAATTCGCAATACCTGATTATGATTACCTTTTCCATGAGTTACAACATTATCTCTCTTCTGTTTTTTACAACTTTATTGAGTATGCGCGCCGCTTCGACAACCTCTTCCATAGTATTTTCGGGACTGAACGAAAGGCGCAGAATACCGTCGGCATCACTCTCCGGAACACCGCACGCAAGAATGACGCGCGAATAGCGCTTTTTATCGTTGGACGAACATGCCGAGCCCGTCCCGATTATAAGCCCTTCGTCGTCCGCCTCGTGCAGAATGGTTTCGCCGCGCACGCCGTGAGCGCTGATTGTCAGAATATACGGCGAACCGCCTTCGGGCGATATCCGCCCGAAAAGATTCTTGTCAAGTCTGTTCCAAAGCTCGTCGCTGAGCGCGCGCACATGATTATAATTTTGAGCCATTGCGGCGTACCTTTTTTGAGCAGCAAACGCAAACATCATTATGCCGAAAACATTTTCGGTTCCGCTGCGCATTCCGCCTTCCTGTCCGCCGCCGTAGATAAAGGGCTTTAAAGGCAGCTTTTTACGCTTAATCAGCGCGCCTGTGCCCTTCATGCCACCTATTTTGTGTGACGAAGTACTATACAAATCGACAAAATTCCCAATTCTAAATGGAATTTTCCCGAAAGCCTGCACTCCGTCCGAATGAAAGAGCGTATTTTTGTTTATATCCTTTACGCTTTTGGCTATCGCATTTATGTCGTTTACGGCGCCCGTTTCGTTATTTACGTGAATGACCGACACGAGCGAAGTTTTACTATCAACCAAAGCCAAAAGCTTTTCAGCATTTACGCTGCCGTCGGCGTTAAGCGGAGCAAAACGCACTTCGATGCCGCGCTGTTTAAGCTCGTTTGCAGCAGAAAAAATTGCCGAGTGCTCGCCCGTGGTGGTGACGACGTTGCCCCTCCTCCCGCCGCAAAAGAGCGCATGATTATCGGCTTCGGTTCCGCACGACGTAAAAATCAGCTCGTAATTTTCGTCTGCGACGAGCGAAAGAAAATCTGCGCGCGCCCGCTTTAAAGTAAGGTGCAAATTATAACCTTCCGCGTAGAGCGCGGAAGGGTTATAATAATTTTCAAAAATATATTGCTTTGCCTTATCGAGGCACTCCCCGTCGGGGCGCGTCGTTGCGGCATTATCCAGATAAATCATATTTTTTGCAGCGAAATTTAATTATTTCCGCCATTCTTTTAATTATTTTTCAAAGACTTAAATTTCAATTATGCCCTTGAAAGCCTGCTTTACGGGGCCGTCGACTTCGACAGAGCCATCTTCGTTGATTTTTACAAAGAGGTCGCCGCCCTTGACTTTAACGGTTATCAGTTCACCGCGCGAGCAATCCCCGCGCTCTATTGCAGCAATCGCCGCCGCAGCAGCCGCCGTGCCGCACGACCACGTTTCGCCGTTGACTTTGCCGAACACGCGCATGCGCACGGTGACGCTGTTGACAACCCTGACACATTCGACAAAATCAACATCTGCGTAAAGTTGTCCGTCGCACGCAGAAAGTTCCTGCGTGAAGTCCTCAAAATCGACGTCGTCTATCTTGTCGAGGAAAGTTACGAGATGTTTTTTGCCCAATGTGACTACGTGTGCCACACTGTCGTGCCCGCCGTATTTTTTGTACGTCTGCATTTCGGGGAGAGCAACGTCTTCCATTTTTGCACAGCCAATATTGACACAGACCGAGCTCGCCTCGTTGTTGAAGCACGAAACTGTGAGTTCAGCAACTTCGCCGTCGCTTTCGAGCGTAACTTTGTCGCCCGAAACCATATGGTTGTCATAAATATATTTTGCGGCAATCCTTAAAGCGTTGGCCGCGAGGCCAGCATCCGAACCGTCGCGGTTGAATACGCGCACCTTTGCATCTGCCCTGTCGGACTTTTCAATCAATATTATACCGTCGCCGCCGATGGCATAATGCCTGTCGGCAAAGTTGATCGCCAGGGACTCGGGGCAGGTGATGCGACCCTCCATATTATTGAAGAAAATGTAGTCATTGCCGCAGGTGTGCATTTTATTGAATTCAAGTTTGAGCTTTTCAGTCCTTAAATGGTTGATATCGACAAGCTCTGTATTGAACTGATTATATCTGCCGGCAATTACGTCGGCGAGGGCGTTGGTCGTGTCGAGCGACGTCAGCACGGTTATTCCGAGCAGAATTGCATGGTGATGGAGAGAGATATAGTTTGTAATCGACTCTATATCCGTCTTGCCGGTATAAACTATATAGTCTATTTTACCCTCGTCCATGAGTTTGAATATGTCGTCGTTGGTCGAAAGCCTTGCAACTTCGGTACAATCGATGCCGAGGCTGCGTATCACCTGCGCCGTGCCCTTGGTCGCGTAGAATGTCAGCCCGAGGTCGGCAAATTTTTTTACGATATTGACAATTTCAAACTTGTCCTGGTCGTTAATTGTGAAATAGATGCCCGAAGGGTTCTGTTTTGTGGGATGCTTCATATTGAATCCCGCCGAAACCAACCCCTTGAAGAGCGCTTCTTCGATGGTTTTTCCTATGCCGAGCACTTCGCCCGTAGACTTCATTTCGGGTCCGAGCTGCGAGTTGACGTCGTTGAGCTTTTCGAACGAGAATACAGGCACTTTTACGGCGACGTAGGGCGAATTTTTGTACAGACCCGTGCCGTAGCCGAGGCGCTTTAATTTGGCGCCCACCATTATGCGGGTAGCGAGGTCGACCATGGGAACGCCCGTGACCTTTGAAATATATGGTATGGTGCGCGACGCCCTGGGGTTGACTTCGATTACGTAAAGTTCGTTGTGATAAATAAGGTACTGAATATTTATAAGCCCCTTTGTTTTGAGCGAAAGGGCGAGGTTTGTAGAAATTTCCACGACCTTTTTAAGCATTGCATCGCTCAGACTATAAGGGGGATATACGGCGATAGAGTCACCACTGTGAACGCCCGCGCGCTCGATATGCTGCATTATGCCGGGGATGAGCACGTCAACGCCGTCGGATATGGCGTCAACTTCAAGCTCGGTGCCCATGAGGTACTTGTCGCAGAGCACGGGGTTTTCGATATTCTGCGCGAGGATGACATCCATATACCTTTCTATGTCGTTCTGCGTGAAGGCTATTGTCATGTTCTGACCGCCGATTACGTACGAAGGGCGGAGCAAAACGGGATAGCCGAGCGTTTCTGCCGCCTTTACCGCCTCTTCCTTGGTCATGACGGTGAGACCCTTGGGGCGGGCGATGTGGAACTGCTCCAAAAGCTCATCGAACTTTTCCCTGTCCTCGGCGAGGTCGATGGACGAAGCGGGCGTTCCGAGTATCTTAACGCCCTTCTTATCGAGGTAGCCGCACAGCTTGATAGCGGTCTGTCCGCCGAAGGTAACTACTACGCCGTAGGGCTTTTCAACATCGATGACGTTCTGCACATCCTCGGGGGTGAGACTCTCAAAATACAGCCTGTCGGCAGTGTCGAAGTCGGTGGATACCGTCTCGGGGTTGTTGTTGATTATTATTACTTCATAACCGAGGCGTTTGAGCGCCCAGACGCAGTGAACGGACGAATAGTCGAACTCGATGCCCTGACCAATCCTTATGGGTCCGGAACCGATGACTATTATCCTCTTTTTCTTGTTCTTTCTGCTATCGGCGACGTATGGAAGAGCTTCGTCGTGCTCCTTTTCGTCGTACGTCGAATAGAAATAAGGCGTCTGCGCGGCAAATTCGGCGCCGCAGGTGTCGACCATTTTGAACGCCGCGTCTATATGCTTTGGCAAGGGATTGCCCGAAATGTCGGCGAGAGCCTTGTCGGGATAGCCCAGTTTTTTGCCTTCGAGATATTCTGCCTTATTAAGCTTTTTACCAGCAATACGGGCTTCGTAATCGGCGAGGTTTTTAAGTTTGTTTAAGAACCACTCGTCGATTTTAGTTATATTGTAAATTTCGGCAATATCGAACCCTCGCTTTATAGCCTGGTATACGACGAACAGCCTTTCGTCGGTCAGTTCGTGCAGCTTTCGGCGTATTTCGTCGTCCGAAAGCTCTGCCATCTTGGGCATATTAAGGGTGTTGAGCGAAATTTCTGCGCCGCGCACCGCCTTCATTATAGCCATTTCAAAGCTCGTGCCGATAGCCATGACCTCGCCCGTAGCCTTCATCCTCGTGCCGAGCGTGCGCTTTGCATAGAGAAATTTATCGAAGGGCCACTTAGGAAGTTTGACGACTACATAGTCGAGCGTGGGCTCGAAGCAGGCGTAAGTTTTGCCCGTGACGTCGTTTTTGATTTCGTCGAGAGTGTAGCCGAGGGCGATTTTTGCCGCAACTTTTGCGATGGGGTAGCCCGTCGCCTTGGAGGCGAGCGCCGACGAGCGCGAAACCCTGGGGTTGACTTCAATAACCGAATATTCAAATGAGTCGGGATTTAAGGCAAACTGGCAGTTGCAGCCGCCCTCTATACCGAGTTCGGTAATTATGTTCAATGATGCCGTTCTGAGCATCTGGTATTCTTTGTCCGAAAGGGTGACGGCGGGCGCGATGACTATGGAGTCGCCCGTGTGAATGCCGACGGGGTCGAAGTTTTCCATCGAGCAGACTGTAAGAACGTTGCCCGCACTGTCGCGCAGAACTTCAAACTCAATCTCCTTCCATCCGCCTATGTACCTTTCGATGAGTACCTGCGTTATGGGCGAAAGCATGAGTCCGTTATGGGCGATGAGGCGAAGCTCCTCCTCGTTGTGAGCCACGCCGCCGCCCGCGCCGCCCAGAGTGTAAGCGGGGCGAATGATTACGGGGTAGCCGCCTATTCTGTTGGCAACCTCTACGCACTCGTCGACGGTATAAGCGATGTCCGAGGGAACGACGGGCTGCCCGATTTTATTCATGGTCTCCTTGAAGAGCTCCCTGTCCTCCGCCCTGTCGATAGAGTCGACATTGACGCCTATGAGCTTAACGCCGTATTCGTCGAGGAAGCCCTCCTTGGCGAGCTTGCAGCCGAGCGTGAGCCCCGTCTGTCCTCCGAGGGAGGCGAGAAGGCTGTCGGGGCGTTCCTTTATGATTATTCTTTTGAGCGTTTCGACGGTGAGCGGTTCAAGGTAAATTTCATCCGCGAGGGCGCTGTCGGTCATTATTGTCGCGGGGTTGGAGTTGCAGAGGACGACGTTTAAACCAGCGTCCTTCATGACTCTGCATGCCTGCGCGCCCGCATAGTCGAATTCGGCAGCCTGACCTATAACTATGGGCCCCGAACCTATTACGAGTACCTTTTTTATATCTTCTCTCTTAGGCATTATACTTTCCCTCCGTCATGTTCTTGATAAATTTGTCGAAGAGGAACGAAGCGTCCTGCGGGCCGCCGCATGCTTCGGGATGGAACTGCACGGTGTATGCGTTCAGTTGGGGATAATCGAAACCTTCGCACGTGTTGTCGTTGGCGTTTATATAGCTGAGCTGCCCCACCCCTTCGAGGCTGGAGGAGATGACTTCGTAGCCGTGGTTTTGGCTGGAAATATACACCCTGCCGGTTGCAAGGCACTTTACGGGCTGATTTGCGCCGCGGTGACCATATTTCATCTTCTTGGTCTTACCGCCCATGGCGAGGGCGAACAACTGATGACCGAGGCAGATGCCGAAGATTGGAAGCTTGCCGGCAAGTTTTTTAAGATTTTCGATTATTTCAACGTTTTCAGCGGGGTCTCCGGGACCGTTGCACAGCATGAGCCCGCGCGGATTGAGCGCGAGAATTTGCTCCGCGGTATAGGTTGAGGGAACCTTTATGCAGTAGCAGCCGCGCTTTACGAGCTCGCGCACGATATTGTCCTTTGCGCCGAAATCCCAGACGACGACCTTCAAGCCGTCGGGGTCGCCGTAATACTCGGGCTGTTTGCAGGTGACGCTTTTGACGGCGTCCCTGATGACGTAAGATTTAATCGCCGAAAAATCGGTGACGGGCTTGGAGGTGATTGCAGCGTTCATTACGCCCGATTCCCTGACTATTTTGGTAAGTTCGCGCGTGTCTACGCCATAAACGCCGATTATTCCATTGTCCTTCAAATATTTATCGAGCGTCTCCTCGCACCTGAAATTGGAGGGGGCATCGCACTTTTCCCTGACAATATAGGCAGAAACCCACGGTTTTTTGCTCTCGAAGTCGGGAGTGACGCCGTAGTTGCCTATGAGGGGGAAAGTCTGCGTGACGATCTGACCGTAGTAGCTGGGGTCGGTGAGCGTTTCGACATAACCCGTCATGCCCGTGGTGAACACGAGCTCGCCGATGACGTCGCCGCCCGCGCCGAAGCGCGTTCCGACGAATTGTTTTCCGTTTTGCAGCGTTAAATAAACTTTGCCGTTTTCCATTTATTATTTCCTTGTGTTTATTATTTACGATAAGCTGTTACTTTAAAAGTTTGACCATTACGGCTTTCTGGGCGTGCAGCCTGTTTTCGGCTTCGTCGAATATCTCCTTTGCGTGGGCTTCGAACACATCCTCGGTGATCTCCTCGCCACGGTGCGCGGGAAGGCAGTGCATGACCATGGCGTCGGGCTTTGCGCATTTCATACATTCCTTATTTACCTGATAGCCGCTGAAAGCCTTAGCCCTAGCCTGCCTTTCGGACTCCTGACCCATGGAAGCCCACACGTCGGTATATACGACGTCGGCATCCTTTACCGCCTCTTCAACGCTTTCGGTTATGGTGAAGTCGCCGTTTTCTTTTGCCCATTTCATAATCTGCGCGTCGGGTTCGTAACTCTTGGGGCAGGCTATGGCAAACGACATACCCGTCTTAATCGCGCCGACGGTAAGGCTGTTCGCCATATTGTTACCGTCGCCGACGAACGCCATTTTAAGCCCCTTAAAAGAGCCTTTGTATTCGCGTATAGTCATGAGGTCGGCGAGCACCTGGCAGGGGTGCGCGTAGTCGGTGAGACCGTTGATTACGGGAATGGAGCCGTATTTCGCGAGGTCTTCGACCTCTTTCTGCTCGAAAGTACGTATCATTATGCCGTCGAGATAGCGCGAAAGCACCCTCGCGGTGTCCTGAACGGGCTCGCCGCGGCCTATCTGCAAATCGTTGCTCGACAAAAACAGGCCGTAGCCGCCGAGCTCGTAGATGCCGACTTCAAACGACACCCTCGTGCGGGTGGAAGCCTTCTGGAAGATAAGCCCCATCTTCTTGCCTTTGAGATAGTCCTTCTGGACGCCGTTTATCCTTTCGAATTTAAGCTGGTCGGCGAGGTTTAAAATGGATAAAATGTCCTCCCTCGTCAGATCCTGCAATTTAAGCAAATGCCTCATTTTCCTATCACCTCGTTTAAAATTTTTAATGCCTGCTCCATCTCGGCTTTGGAGATGTTCAGCGGGGGCAGCAAGCGCACCCTGTCGTGTGCGGTTAAAACTATCAGACCTCTGTCAAGGCAGCCCTGCGCAATTTCACGAGCGGGTTTATTGGTCTTAATGCCTATCATAAGCCCCAGCCCTGTCACTTCCTGCACGTTTTTTATGCGCTCTATGTTGGCTTTCATGTATGCGCCCTTGCCCTGTACTTCCAAAAGAAGTTCGTCGGTGATGCGCTCTATTATGCTGACCGCGCCCGCGCAGGCGACGGGATTTCCGCCAAATGTCGAGCCGTGGTCGCCGTAAGAGAAGGTGTCGGCGCACTTTTCAAAGAGCATGCAGGCGCCGATGGGCAGACCTCCGCCCAACCCCTTCGCCGTCGTGACGATGTCGGGATGAATGCCCGCGTGCTCGTATGCATACATCTTGCCCGTCCTGCCGTTGCCACACTGAACTTCGTCGCAGATAAGAAGAATGTCGCGCAATTTACAGAATTTTTCGAGTTCCCTCAAAAAATCGTAATCGAGCACATGCACTCCGCTTTCACCCTGTATGCACTCAACCATGACGGCGCATGTCTTGTCGGTATAGCAGCTTATTATGCCGTCCATGTCGGGAGCGGCATATTTGAAACCTGCGAGGAACGGATCAAAATATTTATGAAATTCGTCCTGTCCCGTGGCCGAAAGCGTGGCGATCGTCCTGCCGTGGAATGAATTTTTAAGCGTAATTATTTCATTGCGCCCGTATTTTGTATTGCCGTACTTGCGGGCGACCTTGATTGCGCACTCGTTCGCCTCGGCGCCGCTGTTTCCGAAGAAAACCTTTTTCGCGCCCGTCTTTTGGCAGAGCAGTTTGGCGAGTTCCGCCTGCGGGAGAGAATAATAGAGATTGGAAGTGTGCTGAATTTTGTTGAGCTGCTCTGTAACGGCGCTCTTCCACACGTCGTCGCACACGCCGAAAATATTTACGCCGATGCCCGTGGCGCAGTCGATATATTCCTTTCCGTTTATGTCGTACAGCCTGCTGCCCTCACCCCTTTCAAAGGCGACGTTAAAGCGCGCGTAAGTCGGGGCGACAAACTGTTTGTCGTCGTAAAAAACTTCGTTTTTATCCATAAAAATGCCTCATTAAATGGCTTTTAACTGTAATTTTGTTTTATGAAACAATAAAATTTAAAATAAAGACTGATTTAAAAAATAAATCAGTCGGGTTATATGAACATTGTTCCGCTGCCTTCGTCGGACAATAATTCTATTAAAATGGAATGACTGACCCGTCCGTCGGTGATGAAAACTTTTTTCACTCCGCGGCGGATTGCTTCTTTACAACATTCGATCTTGGGAATCATGCCTCCCGAAATAATGCCCTGCTTTACGAGCGCGGGAATATCGGAAACATAAACTTTTTTAATGAGACTATCGGGGTCATCCTTATTTTCGAGAAGCCCCCTTATATCGCTCATTAAAATAAGACTTTCCGCCTGCAAAGCTCCGGCAATGGACGCCGCGGCGGTATCGGCATTTATGTTATAGATGTTGCCTTCGTCGTCGTAACCGACGGTTGAAATGACGGGCACATAACCCAGCCCCAGCAAATCGAGAATGATCTGCGTATTTACCTGCTCGATTTTGCCGACAAATCCTAAATTTTCGTCCTGTTTGGAACACTTTAAAAGGTGTCCGTCCTGCCCGCAGATGCCTATCGCCTTTCCGCCGTTGCGGCAGATGAGGTCGGTGAGATTTTTATTCGTCTTTCCCGCGAGAACCATGCGGACGATTTCGGCAGTTTCTCCGTCGGTGTAGCGCAGTCCGTTTATAAACTTGCTCTCCTTTCCCATCTGCTTTATCGTCTGGGAAATGTCGGGGCCTCCGCCGTGAACGAGGACGACCTTTATGCCGAGAAGATTTAAAACGACCAAATCGCGCATGACGGACGATTTGAGATTTTCGTCCACCATCGCGTTGCCGCCGTACTTCACGACAAGTATTTTATTGAAATACTTTTTGATATAAGGCATCGCCTCTATCAGAAAAGCCGCCTGTTCCTGTTTATCCATTTTATGTCCTTGATTTATCAATACCGCTATCTTGTTTTCGTGACAGTAAATTGTTTTTTTGGCGACAGCCGGAACTATAAAAAGTTACGTTCTGTAATCGCCGTTGATTTTAACGTAGTCGTAAGTCAGGTCGCACCCCCACGCCGAAGCCTTGAAGCTGCCCGACTGCAAATCGATTAAAATGGTCACCTCGTCCTCGGTGAGCACCTTTTTTGCGAGCTCTTCCGAAAAATCGAGGCCATAGCCGTTTTCACAGACCTTGACAGAGCCCGCGCGCGAATTGAACCACACGTCGATTTTGCTAATGTCTACGGACGCGCCCGAATAACCTATCGCGCACAGCACCCTGCCCCAGTTAGCGTCAGCGCCGAACATCGCGGCTTTGACGAGCGAAGATTTGATTACGCTTTTGCAGACTATCCGCGCGGTTTTAAGGCTGCGCGCGTCTTTGACGGTACATTCAATAAGCTTTGTAGCGCCTTCGCCGTCCTTTGCAAGCATTTTGGAGAGCTTTACCGTGCAGTAATTGAGCGCCTTGGCAAATATATTCAGGGCGGCGCCCTTCGACGTTATCGGTTCATTGCCCGCAAGTCCGTTGGCAAGAACGCAGCACGTATCGTTTGTCGACTGATCGCCGTCGACCGAAACCATGTTGAAAGAGCTTTTAACGTCATCGGAAAGTACTTTTTGCAAAATTTCGGGGGAGATAGCTACGTCGGAAGTGAGGAAAATGAGGTTGGTCGCCATATTGGGGCATACCATGCCCACGCCCTTGGCTATGCCGCCTATTCTGCATATCTTTCCGCCGAGTTCAAATTCTACCGCAACTTCCTTTTTTACTGTATCGGTAGTCATTATGGCTTCCGCCGCGGCGGAGCTGTTGTCGCCCATGCCTTCATAAAGTTCGCCGATATGCCCCTCCATAGGCGCGAGGTCAAGCTTTTGCCCGATGACGCCCGTTGAAGCGACGATGACGTCGCCCGAAGGAATACCCGAAACGCGCTCAACCATGCCGCACATGCCCTCGGCAATTTCGATGCCGTTTTCGTTACACGTATTGGCGTTGCCGCTGTTGACTATTATAGCCTGCGCAAACCCGTCGGTCAAGTGCTTTTTAGTGACAATTACAGGCGCACCCTTTACGAGGTTGCTCGTATAAACACCCGCAGCGCTCGCCCTGACGTCGCTTACTATAAGCGCAAAATCCTTTTTAATCTTATTCTTGCGTATGCCGCAGTGCACGCCGTTGGCTTTAAAGCCCTTAGGGGCGCACACCCCGCCGTTTACTTCCTTTATATTCATACAATAATTTCAAACTTCCAACCGCATAGCCCGGCATAAAGAACGAAAACACCCTTCTCCCGCGCTGTACGATTTCTCTATTCAATTATATTTTAACTCAAAAAAGTTGTTTCGTCAAGACCAAGCATGATATTCATATTCTGAACTGCCGCGCCCGAGGCTCCCTTGCCGAGATTGTCGAATACGCTGAAAAGCGTAATTTTATCGTCGCTGCCGCAGACATAAATTTCAAGCTCGTTGGTTCCGACTATTCTATTTGAAGCAAGATAATCGGGAATATCGCTTTCTTTGACGATTTTTATATAATTCTGTCTGACATAGTACTCTGCAAAATACTCTCTCAGCGCGTTTACGCCGTACTTTTTGGTCATCAAAGACTTATGGAGCGGCAAACATACACACATGCCTGCGTAATAATCGCAAATTATCGGCGAAAATACAGGAGCCGACGAAAGCCCGCATTGCTGCACCATTTCGGGCAGATGTTTATGATGCTGCCCGAGGGCGTAGTGTCTGGGAGAGTCGAGCTCTGCACTCCTCTCACCGCTTTCATACTGCGCAATACCCTTTTTACCCGCACCCGAGTAGCCGCTGAGGGCATGGCAGACAAATGGATAATCGGCGCCAACAATGCCGGCATTTACGAGGGGTGCGACGAGCGTTATAAACCCCGTTGCGTAACAGCCCGGATTTGCCACCCTCTTTGCAGAAGCAATCTGTGCCCTGCGTTCAGCCGAAATTTCAGGCAATCCGTAAATCCAGCCGTCGCTCGTCCTGTGCGCGGTCGACGCATCGATTATGCGCGCGGCGGGGCTATCCACCATTTCAACCGCCTCTTTTGCCGCTGCATCCGGCAGACATAAGAAACTTATGTCTGCTTTGTTCAGACACTCCCTCCTCGCGTCTGCGTCTTTGCGCAGTTCTTCGGAGAGTGAAATTATTTTGACGTCATTGCGGACAGACAGCCTGTCGTAAATTTGCAGCCCCGTCGTACCCTCTTTGCCGTCTATAAAAATGTTATGCATTTTAAAATTTACTTAATCTTTTTTTCGTCGAGCAGAGCTTTGACCTTTATGGGCAGACCGAACAGGTTGATGAAGCCCTGCGAATCCATCTGATTGTAGCAATCGTCCTCGCCGAAAGTTGCGATGTCTTCGCTGTAAAGCGAGTTGGGCGAGGTTATGCCCGCATTCATCACGTTACCCTTGTAAATGCGCAGTTTTACGTCACCCGTTACGCATTCCTGAGTCTTATCGACAAACGCGTCCAAAGCTTCGCGCAGGGGCGTAAACCACAGTCCGTCGTAGACGAGTTCACCGTATTTTATTGCAAGATGCTGCTTGAAGTGCATTGTCTGCTTATCGAGGCAGATGGATTCGAGCAATTCATGTGCGGTATAAAGGATGGTGCCGCCGGGCGTTTCGTACACGCCGCGCGACTTCATGCCGACGAGCCTGTTTTCAACCATATCGACTAAACCGACGCCGTTTTTGCCGCCGATTTTATTGAGCTTTTCGATGAGCTTGACAGAACTCATCTTTTTGCCGTCGATTGCAGTAGGGATACCCTTTTCAAAGTGAATGGTTACGTATGTCGATCTGTTGGGCGCCTTCCAGGGAGAAACGCCGAGTTCGCAGATTTTATCGTAATCGGGCTCGTTTGCAGGATCTTCGAGGTCGAGACCCTCGTGCGAAAGGTGCCAGAGGTTCTTATCCTTCGAATAATTTGTCTCCCTGTTTATTTTGAGGGGAATGTTATGAGCTTCGGCGTAGTCAATCTCCTCGTCGCGGCTCTTTAAGTTCCATATCCTCCAAGGGGCGATTATGGTCATTTCGGGCGCGAAAGCCTTGATTGCAAGCTCAAAGCGCACCTGGTCGTTGCCCTTGCCCGTGCAACCGTGGCAGATTGCGTCTGCGCCCTCCTTTTTAGCTATTTCAACTATTCTCTTTGCGATAATGGGGCGCGCGAACGATGTGCCGAGCAGATATTTATTTTCATAAACCGCACCCGCTTTCATCGTGGGATAGATGTAATCTTCAATGAAATCCTTTTTGAGGTCCTCAATGTAAAGCTTAGAAGCGCCGGTTTTTAACGCCTTTTCTTCAAGGCCGTCGAGCTCGGTAGTCTGACCGACGTCGCCCGACACCGCGATAACTTCGCAATTGTCGTAATTTTCCTTCAACCAGGGAATGATAATCGACGTGTCGAGACCGCCGGAGTATGCAAGCACAACTTTTTTGATTTTCTTTTCCATATGCCTTTACCGTTATTTTTTATTTAATCGGGGCGCTTTGCCCCAAACCTGAACAATTATACAATATATATATAATGTTAGTCAAGCGAAATAGCCGCATAAATAAAAGTTTTCGGCGACTTTTGTGAATAAATTTGCATTAATTCTTAATATAATTTATAAATATTCAAATATACAATATCTTACGCATAATTATGCGTTTGAAGCCGTACAATGAGAAGTCACACAAATTTCAGTACATGCGCGCAATAAAAGAATATCTTTTAAGCTGCCTTTCATCGGCGCGGTTTGAAGGATAAACCCTGTCGAGGAGCACGTGAAAAGCGGGCGAATGGTCGTGGTGAACGGTGTGACAGAGTTCGTGGGCGATTACACAGTCCTGCAAATTGCGCGGCAACATCAGAAGCTTGTAGTTGAACGTGATGTTGTTTGCACAGTCGCAACACCCCCACCTGCCGCGATATGTTCTGAACGATACCTTATTATATTTAAACCCGAACACCCCGGCAAATTCTTTAAACCGCGCGATAAACTGCCCGCCGAAACAGCCGACATAAATCTTTTTAAGATTCTTTAAATCCTTTGCGCTCACGTAGCAATCCGAAATGCCGTCCTCACCGCCAAGAGACAATTCATAAAAACGCCCTTCGACGAGAATTTTTTTCATCGCGGTAACTTCGCCGAATTCCTGCCCGACGGCGCGGTTGCGCGCCATGTTCCTTTCTATCCACTTTAACTTTTCTTGCAGAAAACTCACTATTCTCGCACGCGAAGTACCCAAAGGACACCTGACAGTGACGGAATTATCGTCGGAAATGCTGACGCACATCGATCGCCTGCGCGCGTAAATAACCTTACAGTTAAAGCCGCAACAATCAAAGCTGTCCAAATTCGACATGTAGCTGAGCCCTCAACTCGCCGCCATTTCTGCACTCGGCAACCCAACCGCCTTCGGGCAACTGAGATTTATAGAACAACAATTTTTCGCCGCACTTACATTGTTTGATGTATGAAATTCTGAATTTTTTTACCCATTTATCTTTAAGTTCATCAACAGAAAAGGCGTCCATCAGCAAATCAGCATATTTTGTATTGTTAGCATGATTATAATGGTCGTAATCGGAATACGAAATTATTTTTTCGTATGACGGTTCCGTACTGTCGGCGCGCGGAATTTTCCAACTGTTGAAAGACGTCGAGCGAAACTCATTGTATTCAGTATTCACCCCGTCGAATATAGCCGACGAAGGAAGGAGCGAAAAAGTAGCCAGATCGACAAGGCACCACCGCGAAGTACCTACCCCTACCTTCTCTTTGCCGATAAAAAGTTCAAAGTCGCGGAGAACAATCATGTGCTTGGGCTTGATCGGCCAGGTATGAACGGTGAGAACATCGTCGTACTTAATCGGTCTGAAAAGTTCAACGTACCAATTTGAAAGAATAAAACCTATATTTTTTGGTTGAAGGTCTTTGTAGCCGAAACCGAGCTCA
Source organism: Candidatus Coproplasma avicola (assembly GCA_018712135.1). Lineage (GTDB taxonomy): Bacteria > Bacillota > Clostridia > Christensenellales > Borkfalkiaceae > Coproplasma > Coproplasma avicola. The sequence continues at coordinate 15,654 of DVHK01000076.1, forward strand.
TCCGCAGAGAGGCATGCCGACTCCTGCATGACGGACAAAAACGACGCCGGACGGATTATATCCTGAAAGTCCGCATCGGTATAGCGGAACTCATAATCTTTGGAATGAAGATACATAGTTTCCTCTTTTTTTCTTTTATATTACCACTTTTAAAATATTAAGTAAAACATTTTGAGCAAAAAAGATGGACGAGATAATTATTATGTCTGGCGTAGTACCATTTATTTTGTAATGATATTGACATATCAGGCATAATGTGGTATAATATATACAAAATACGGAGGAAAAACGCCATGAATGACGAACATGACTTCGAAGAAGAACGCGATGAAGAGCGCGAAGAAGCATACGGCGACGAGCAGGAAGAACGGCACGACAAAGAAACTGCCGAACAGTCCGCCCACGGCACGATAAGCGCAGATCTCATACGCGGACATATAAATACAATTATTTTACGCACGCTTGACGAGCGCGATAAATACGGATACGAAATTATAAACGAAATCGAGGAAAAATCGCACGGACAGTACACCCTTAAACAACCCACGCTTTACAGCGCATTAAAGAGGCTTGAAAGCCAAGGTTATATAAAAGCATACTGGAAAACCGACGAAGTTACCTCGGGCGGCAGAAGAAAGTACTTTACACTGACCGAACTCGGCAGAGAGTTTTCTGAGAAAAACCAATCTGAATGGGAATATTCAAGGACGGTTATTGATTCGCTCATATCTGACCGCTCGTTTGATTTTTCGCGCCCCGCCCCCACTTCCGTAGATTTCAATATTCTTAAAAAATCTGTCACGCGCGTTTACACGGGCGCAGGCAGGGATGCCGCAACGGATTACGAAGATCAGATTGACGAAAACGTCTGCGACGACGATTATGCAAAAAACGACTATACAAGCGAATACAGCGCCATTGCAAACTCGCAGCTGAGCGAAGAATATTCCGGACATGCCGTCAGGGATGTCTTTGTAGAACGGCCTGAACGCATGGAAGTAACCGACGGACAGGATGCAAGCGAAGATCATAACGACGTTCCCCTCCCGGAACAGGACATACAACAGCAGGAAACGGCCGCAACCGAAAACACCACCGAGGAAATTAACCCTCAACCCGAAGAATCCGCCTCTCAGCAAAGCGACGCCGACCAGGATAAACAGCCGGCAACATACGTTTTCGGGCAGCCTTTACGCAACGATAACGACGATGCTCCCCCTCTCATTATTAACCAGGAGGGCAGCCATCCCATATATTATTTCGGCCAGCAACTAAACGACGACGCAAATCCCAAGGCGCAGCCCGATGCCGCGCAGCAAAATCAGCCCGTCACACCCGCTCAACCGTCCGAAACACAACAACCGTCAGACAGTTATACGGAACAGGACTCGCAGGACATCCGACAGCAGGAACAACCTATTCCTCCCGTTCAGCCGATCGCACCCGAACCTGCCGCACCGTACCCCGCGAAACCAATGGCACCCGTTCAGCCAATCATGCCTGAACCTGTAACCAATTATCAGGAGCCGCCTGCACAACCTATTGCACCTGAACCTGTCGCTCCCTATCCCGCGAGACCAATGACGCCCGTTCAGCCAATCATGCCTGAACCCGCAAACAATTATCAGGAACAAACAGTCCCGCCGATTATACAGGAACATACTCCTTCCTACCCCGCACAACCGATGGCACCCGTTCAACCGAATACGGCTGAACAACCCGCCGCTTATCCCACGCCGCCGTTTACACCCGAGGCACCGTTTTATCCACAGCCTATTGCGCCCGCTCCACAACAAGCTCCCGCGCAGGAAAGATATATTAATCCGGATGACATGCCTTATTCGCCTTTCGGCGGATCTCAGGATTTCCGTATGCCTTATCTACGCACAGATAACACGACAACGGAACAGCAACCAAATCGCGAGCTTTTTGCAACCCAGCCAATCCCCGAACAACCCGCAGACACGCGCACAGACGAGGAAAAGCGCATTACACACGAAAATTTCGTCAAACTGATGAACGAGCCGATGACAGACAAGAACATCGCCCCGAATGCAGACGAAATAGACACGCAAAAACTCATCTACACCAACAGACCCGAAACAGAGCGCGATTACAAAAAACTTGTCGGCAACATGTTTGACAACACAATCAAGCGCGGGGGCTCAATGAGGAAACAACAAGGCGATGTTGCGGAAGAACAACCCGAACAGCCTCAGAATATTCCCGCAGAACAATTTATTTCAACGCCCGTCACGCCGGAAGCGCCAAAACAGCCGAGAATATCAACATCCTTGGCGACGGAGACGGTCATCGAAAAAGCAAAATTGGACGGCTTGAAAGTAAACATTGCCGCAAACGGCGGGACACATACAAAAAGCGCACGGGGAACAACGTTCAACAAAGGCAAGGCATTATTTATAAGTTCAGGCATTGTTGCCGTGATGATGCTGATCGAGTTCGGCTTGTGCATGTTGCTTATGGATCGTCTGCGCGTGGGCGCAATGTATCCCGTGACCATATTGCTGATTGCAGTCGCACAACTTGCAGTTTTCGGCGTGCTTTACGCAACAGGATACGGCAAAGGCAGCGTTCGCCCGGCAACGCACGGTTATATACTTGTGTGCGCAGTGCTTACGATAATAGCAATAATTATTGTCTGCCTCGTCAGCTTTTTACTCGACGTCAATATGCAGTCGCTCAGGGACATAGCCGTAAAACTGGTCATTCCAGCAGGCACTTCACTATTTATCACTGTATTCGGCGTTTGCTATTACTTTATGAGCAGAACAAAATAAACCATAAACCCCTCTCTGCCCGGAGAGGGGTTTTATTGTATCACAAAAATTGCCGCCGCGCAGAAATTTCTGCGCGGCGGCATGTAACATATCAATATTGCGATTTATTATTTTGCGTATTCGACAGCGCGGGATTCGCGGATTACGTTGACTTTGATCTGACCGGGATATTCAAGTTCGGCCTCAATCTTCTTTGCGATATCCTTGGCGAGGAACATTGCCTGAGCGTCGTCAATCTGTTCGGGCTTGACGATAACGCGCACTTCCCTGCCCGCCTGGATGGCATAGCTCTTATCTACGCCGTTAAAGCTTGACGCAATAGATTCAAGTTTTTCAAGGCGCTTAACGTAATTCGTGCCCGTTTCCCTCCTCGCGCCGGGACGAGCGCCGGAAATTGCGTCTGCCGCCGCGACAAGCACGGCCTCGACAGTTTTGGGCTCGACATCGCCGTGGTGTGCGGCAATGGCATTGACTACGTTTGCGTTTTCTTTATATTTCTTTGCGAGATCGGCGCCGAGCTGAACATGGGTACCCTCCTGCTCGTGATCGACGGCCTTGCCGATATCGTGCAAAAGTCCCGCACGCTTGGCGAGGTTTACATCGAGACCGAGCTCGGATGCCATAAGACCTGCAAGCTGGGCAACTTCAATCGAATGTCTGTATACGTTCTGACCGTAGCTCGTTCTGTATTTAAGTCTGCCGATAAGTTTGATCAGTTCGGGGTGAAGTCCGAAGATGCCGACCTCGAACATGGCGCTTTCGCCCGCAGCTTTAATCTCCTGGTCGAGTTCCTTTTTAACTTTTTCAACAGTCTCTTCAATCCTTGCGGGATGAATTCTGCCGTCGGCAATCAATCTTTCAAGGGTAAGCCTGGCAACTTCCCTTCTTATGGGGTCAAACCCCGACACAATGACTACTTCGGGAGTATCGTCGACGATAAGTTCTATACCCGTCGCGTTTTCGAGAGCGCGTATATTTCTGCCCTCGCGCCCGATAATTCTCGCCTTCATGTCGTCCGAGGGAAGGGGAACGACCGATACGGTAATTTCGGAAGCATGGTCGCTTGCGCATCTCTGAATTGCAAGGGAGATAATTTTTTTAGCTTCGTTGTTAGCTTCGTCCTTGGCGGTCTGCTCGATATTGCGTACCTGAATAGCTACGTCCCTGCGGGTTTCATCGAGGATTTCCTCAGTCAGAAGATTTTTTGCCTCTTCCTTGGTGAGCTGCGCAACCTTTTCAAGTTCCTGAATCATGAGATCATGCTGATGGCTGATTTTTTCCTGAGTGCGCTTGATCTCCTGTTCTTTGTTCTGCAATTCTTTCTTTTGCTTTTCGATTTCATCGTTTTTCTTCATAATGGAATCTTCGCGTTTGTCGAGGTTGTCCTCTCTCGACTGCAACCTCTGTTCGAACTTATTGAGTTCATTTCTCTTTTCGCGCGATTCCTTCTCGAAATCCGATCTTAATTTTGATTCCTGTTCCTTTGCTTCGAGTATAGCTTCCTTTTTAAGAGCCTTACATTCTGCGGCGGCATCGTCGACCATCTTTTTGGTACGCTCTTCCACCGTGCCTAATTTTTTGTCGGTAGATTTTTTATAGATCAACCAACCAAACAAGCCTCCGACGGCGATACCAACGATAAACAACACGCAAATGAGCGCGACAGATAAACCGAGGTCCATCGTAGCAAGAAACAGGGAGCCTAAGTTAGACATGTGCGTTAAGCCTCCTGATGTGATTATTAAAATATATAATAAAATCTTAAAAATTTAAGACTGCTATATATCTGTATTTAATTATATACTACAAGTGAAAAAAAGTCAATTTATTTGTGAAAATACCTTCATATATCCCTTGCTTTTTAAAAATGCGCCAAACCAATTTGGTTCGGCGCATTTTTAAAAATTATGACTAAAAATCATAATACAAGCATAAAAACAGTAAAAATCAATAATTATGTCACACATAGTACTATATATACTCAGCTTTCAAGCACATTCAGCCATAGTTCTGCGGACGCGTCGGAAGGCATACGCCAATCTCCGCGGGGAGACAGAGAAACAGATCCCACCTTTACCCCGTCGGGAATACACGAGCGCTTGAACTGCTGGGCAAAAAAGCGGCGGTAAAAATTTTTGAGCCATTTTAAAATGACTTCTTCCGTAAACACTCCCTTGAATGCCTTATTTGCTATATAACGCACTTTATCCGGCGCAAATCCCCAGCGCACGGCGTAGTATAAAAAGAAGTCATGCAGGATATAGGGTCCTACGAGGTCTTCGGTCTTCTGCGCAATATTTCCGCTCTTGTCGGGCGGGAGCAGTTCGGGGCTGATTTCGGTATTTAAAATGTCGCAAAGCACCTCCTCCGCCTCTCCGCCGAGATTTGAAGCTTCGTACCTTACGAGATGTTTTACGAGCGTTTTAGGTACCGAGCAATTTACGGCATACATTGACATGTGGTCGCCGTTATAAGTAGCCCAGCCGAGCGCAAGTTCGCTTAAATCGCCCGTACCTATTACAAGCCCGCCCGTTTTATTGGCGAGATCCATTAAAATGAGCGTGCGGGTGCGCGCCTGCGCGTTTTCGTAAGTGACGTCGAGCACATCGGGGTCATGCCCGATATCTTCAAAGTGCTTTAAAACGCTGCCTGTGATGTCGATCGTCTTTGCAGTGGCGCCCAAACACTTTATTAGTTTCAACGAATTGTTATAGGTTTTGCCCGTAGTACCGAAGCCGGGCATTGTTACGGCAATAATATCAGAGGCGGGCTTACCCATTCTTTTGAATGCGCGGCTGACGACGAGGAGCGCGAGAGCCGAATCAAGCCCGCCCGAAATTCCTATGACAGCGGTCTTTGCGCGGGTGTGTTCGAAGCGCTTTTTTAGCCCCGATGCCTGGATAGATAAAATCAGCTCCGTCCGCTCGCGCAGCATTTCATCGTCTGCGGGAACGAACGGCGTCTGTGGGAAAGAGCGTTCGACCTCTCCCCCATCCGCGGCTGTAAAATCTATTACCTTGTATTGCGCGCAATCGCCGCATGTGAAGAAGGTATTCGCCATTCTTCTGCGCTCGTTCGAGAGCTTGTCTACGTCGATATCGGCATAAACACAGCCGCGTTTGAAAAGCTCGCTTTCGGCAAGAACCGCGCCGTTTTCGCAGATTATATCGTGACCTGCGAACGCCATATCGGTTGTGCTTTCGCCTTCGCCCGCGTCGCAATAAACATATCCGCAGACGAGCTTTGCCGACTGCATTTTAACGAGGTCGCGCCTATACTCGGCTTTGCCGACTGTCTCATCGCTGCAAGACAGGTTGACGATTATATTTGCGCCCGCCTTGGCGTGATAAATCGAGGGACTGTCGGGCACCCACAAGTCTTCGCAAATTTCAGCAGAAACAGTAAATTGCGGGCAATTCTGCGCCCTGAAAATAAGCTTTGTACCGAAGTCGACGACCTGACCGCATAAATTTACGGTAGAATTTTGTTTTTCGGCGGGGGTGAAGTGACGGCGCTCGTAAAATTCGCCATAAGTCGGCAGAAAGAATTTAGGCACGACGCCCAAAATACGCCCGCGGTTCATGGCGACGGCGCAGTTGTAAAGTCTGTCGAAACGCAACACAGGCGCACCGACAAAGATGAGCGCACAGTTATCTTTTGTTGAGGCGCAAATTTCGGTCAATCCGCGCTCAACCGCGTCGGTGAGAGCGCGCTGGTTGAACAAATCGCCGCAGGTATAGCCGCAAACGCTCAGTTCGGGAAAAACTATTAGCTGCGCATCTTTTGCACTGTTTATGCCTTCGATTATTTTTTTCGTATTGAAAGGCACGTCCGCCACTTTTAATTCGGGCGTAACGGCGCATACTTTAATAAATCCGTACATCAGTCTTTCTTTGCAAGGGCGGCCTTATGAGCCTGCCTGATTTTTGAGTCGAGTTCCGCCATGACTTCGGGATTGTCTTTTAAATAATCCCTCATCTTCTCCCTTCCATTGGCGACTTTTGTATCGTTGTAGCTGAACCATGCACCGCTCTTGGTCAAAAATCCGTATTCGACACCGAGATCTATAAGACAGCCTTCCTGCGAGATGCCGTGACCGTAGATAATGTCAAATTCAGCAACCTTGAAGGGGGGCGCAACCTTATTTTTAACGACCTTGCACTTTGCCCTGTTGCCTATGATTTCACCGTCGTTTTTGAGCGCATCCGCCTTGCGGATATCGAGGCGGATGGTGGCAAAGTACTTCAATGCCTTGCCACCTGGCGTCGTTTCGGGATTGCCGAACATGACGCCTACTTTTTCGCGCAGCTGATTGATGAATATGACGCACGTCTTTGAACGGTTGGTTATCGCGGTCAGCTTTCTCAACGCCTGCGACATAAGTCTGGGGAGCGCACCGACGTGCGCATCGCCCATATCTCCCTCGATTTCCGCCTTGGGAGTAAGGGCGGCGACAGAGTCGATTATTATTACGTCGACAGCGCTCGAACGGACGAGAGATTCGCAGATGTCGAGCGCCTGTTCACCCGTATCGGGCTGTGATACATAAAGCTCGTCCGTATTAACACCGAGCGCCTTTGCATAAGCCGCGTCGAGTGCGTGCTCGGCATCAATAAACGCCGCAACGCCTCCCATCTTTTGCGCCTCGGCAATTATATGCAGGGCGACAGTAGTTTTACCCGAGGATTCGGGGCCGAAAATTTCCATTATTCTGCCGCGGGGAACGCCGCCTACGCCGAGAGCGAGGTCGAGGGACAGGCAGCCCGTGGGTATCACGTCTATCTCGGAATTGACATTGACGTCGCCGAGCTTCATAATCGCGCCCTTGCCGAACTGCTTTTCAATCATAGCGATAGTAGAATTTAACGCCTTTTGTTTTTCTTCGTTCATATATGTTTCTCCTGATTATTTTAACATTTTATAGGCGAGGAAAAGCGCGTCGTTTATGGCGGTACGCGTTATGCTCTCCCTGTCCCCTTTGTAATTGAATTTATAAACTTTAATTCCCTCGTTAGTGCCGACGCCTATAAACGCCAACCCCACAGGTTTTGAGGTATTGTCCGACTTGGGTCCGGCTATGCCCGTCGTCGAAATTGCCGCGTTGCAATTACCCGTTTTGAGCAGTCCTTCGACCATCTCGTAAGCCGTCCGCTCCGATACGGCGCCCGACTGTTTGAGCGTGAGTTCACCGACATTGAGCCTTTTATGCTTAGACATATTGTCGTAGGCATTTATGCCCTCGAAATAAACCTCCGATATGCCGGGAACCGAAACGAGGCGGGAAGAAATACCACCGCCGGTAAACGATTCGGCGACGGAAATCTTCATGCGCCTTAGCTTTAATAGATCATAAAGGCGGCGTTCGAGTGGGATATTTTCGAGTGCGTAAATGTAGTCGTCAAGACGGCTTACAAGCACCCGCTGTATGCCGTCGGCAATCATTTTGGGCGTATTGCTCGAATACGAAATTTCAATTGTCTGGTCGCCGTAATCATCATAAACAGCAAAAGCCGTATCGCCGCCGTTTTCTTTTGCCTTTTCTATGCTCTCGTAAATGAGTTCTGCGGGCGCAGAAACACATCTTACGTAAAATTTATCGTAGCTTATGCCGTATTTGCGGTTAAAAAACTGCACGCATTTACGGGCGAAATCCTGCCCCTCTTCCGGCGTACCGAGTAAAACCGAGTCATCGCCGCTGTTGAGAAAGAAATTCTGCCCGAATGTCGAACCGTAAATTTTTTGGAGATAGTCGGCAATAACACTCTTCTGCTCACGGCGACAGATGACGACGCAATTATCAAAACAATTTTTACATTCTTTCAACTGGTCGGTAATCGCCCGCGGACTGTCGAATGCTACGGCTGCAATTTTATCAAAGTAATAACAACCCGCTGAAAAAACACGAATGAACGCGCTAAGATCGTCGTAATGGATATTTAGTTTTTTGTTGCGTATGATAACAAGACTATATGTCATTAAACTTTTAATACCGCTATATTCTTTACGATATAGTTTATTCCCGAAATTACAGTTAAAATTGCTGCGGTGGCAAGCATTATAAGCCCTATGTAATTGACGACCTGCACGCCGACGGCGTCGCCGAAAATTTCGTAAAACCCGCCGAAGAGAAGCAGCATTATTATGCTTATATCCTGTGCGACAGTCTTAAATTTGCCTATTTTATCCGCAGCGATGACAATTCCGGCATCTGCCGCAACCATACGGAAGCCGCTGACGATAAGTTCGCGCGCGAAAATGACGACCACACAGCAACCGCCGACAATCATTGCCCAGCCGCCGAGAAATGCGGTAAAATAGGAAGGCACGGTAAGAATGACGATGAGCGCCGAAGACACTAGCACTTTGTCGGCTATGGGGTCGAGAAACTTGCCGAGGTTGGTTACAAGATTGTATCTGCGCGCGATTTTGCCGTCGAGAAGGTCGGTAAACGATGCTATCGCAAATACTGCGAGCGCCACGAAATAATGTCCCGCAAAATTGAGATAAAAGAAGAGAATGAACACGGGTATCATTATCATACGCGCTATCGTCAGCTTGTTGGGCAGATTCATCACACCCCTGCCGGCCGCGATTTTGTACGCGCGGGAAGATTTATCGATATTTTTATTGTCTTTTGCCATATCATTCCTCCGTATAGTCGGGAGTGTGACCGAACAGGTCGTATTGGTTACAATTATCTATTATGACGTCGTAATACTCGCCCTGAACAGCCTCGGGGCAATTGAAATAAATCTTGCCGTCTATTTCTGGCGCCTGAAAATACGCCCTGCCGACAAAACAACCCCTTTCGTAATCGATTCCGTCGCACAGCACGGTAATTCTTTTGCCGATAAATTCCGAAAGGTACCTTTGCGAAACTTCACCCTGAATCGCGTAGAGCTTTTTAACGCGCCTGTTTTTTACAGACTGCGCAATCTGCCCCTTCAATTTATATGCGGCGGTATCAGGCTCGCGCGAGTAGGCAAAAAAGCCGCAATTTGTAAGTTTTGCCTCTTTGAGGAACGCGCCGAGCGCCTCTGCCTCTTCCTCCGTTTCAGTGGGAAAACCGCATATAAAAGTCGAGCGAATGGCAATACCGGGAATTTCAGATCTCAGCCGCGCTATGAGCGAAAGATACTCCGCGCGCGAACCTTTGCGGTTCATGAGCTTTAAAATTCTGTCCTCGCTGTGTTGGAGGGGAATGTCGATATATTTGATGACCTTGGGATTATCTCGCATTTCGGCGATGAGCTCGTCAGTTATCGCATCGGGATAGCAGTACAAAAGCCGCACGCTGCCGATATTTTCGAGCGCGGTCAGCATTTTAATTAGCTCGACAATGCTTTTTTTGCCGTACAAGTCCTCGCCGTAGCGGGTTACATCCTGCGCGACGAGAATGAGTTCGGATATATCGCCGAGAGCCGTAGCTTCTTCGACAAGCTGTTCCATGAGATAGCTTACATACCTGCCGCGTATTTTGGGTATGAGACAATACGTGCAGTAATTATTGCAGCCGTCGGCAATTTTTAAGTACGCGTAATGACAGGGCGTTGTAAGCACCCTGTCAGTCGCTTTGCTATTATCGCCTTTTCCGACAAAATTTACCCTTTGACCTTCGTAAGAAAGCTGTAATGCCTCGAAAAACCTGTCGTAGTCGTTTATACCTAAAAAGACGTCGGCTTCGGTAAGTTCCGGAAAGGTCTCCTGCACATATTTTTGCGGAAGACAGCCCGTAATCACGAGTTTTTCAAGTCTGCCGTTCTTGTATGCGGCGCAGTCGAGCACGGTTTCGATAGCTTCGCGCCGCGCCGAATTGAGGAACGCGCAGGTATTTACTACCAGAACCTGCACGTCTTCAAGCTCGTTGCTGACGGTGCAGCCGTTTGCGCGGATAATGGCGAGAAGCTTTTCACTGTCAACTCTGTTCTTGTCGCAGCCGAGCGAAATGACGCCGTATATTTTTGAATGTAAATCAGTCATCCACATCTCCGTAAATACGCGTAAACTCGTCGAGGGAGAGCAATACCTTCCTCGGCTTGGAGCCTTCCGACTGTGTTATGTAATTCATATTTTCCATCCAGTCTATAATTTTGCACGCCTTTACATAGCCTATGGGGAAGCGCCTTTGGAGCATTGATACGGACGCCTGATTGCTTGTTACGCAGAATTTAAGCGCCTGAATATACTTGTCGTCTATCTTTCCGTCGCCTTCCACAGAATCGGCGTTGCCGCCGTCGTCAGGTTCCTCAACGGTATTTATGAAATCTGAAACGCTTTGATCAAAGTACGTTTCGTTATTCTTCTTGACGAAGTCGGTTACAGCCTGAACTTCCTCAGATTCTATAAGACAGCACTGAATGCGCATCAGGTCGGGATTTTGCGCCGATCGATAGTACATATCGCCCGCGCCGAGCAATTTTTCAGCGCCGCCGATATCAAAAATAGTACGCGAATCGTCAAACGAGTTTACCTTGAAACCTATGCGGGTGGGAAGGTTAGACTTTATAAGACCTGTTATGCAGTCTACCGAAGGGCGCTGCGTTGCGAGAATGAGGTGAATGCCGCAGGCGCGCGATTTCTGCACGAGCCTGATTATGCGGCTTTCGACATCCTTTTTGCTCTGCAACATGAGGTCGCCGAACTCGTCGAGGATGATGACTATTTTGGGCAACTTTTCCTCGCCCTCGGGAAGGTGAGCATTATACTCGTTGAGATTTTTAACGAGCGTTCCCGAAAGAGTCATTTCTTTGAAGAGCGTGTAGCGACGCTCCATTTCTTTTATAGCCCAATTCAGAGCTTTTATCGCCTTATCGACATCGGAAATTATTTCATTGATAATAAGGTGAGGCAGATTTTCGTAAGAAATAAATTCAGACTGCTTGGGGTCAACGAGAATAAAGCGCAGTTCATCCGGCCCGTACTTGTAGAGCAAGCTTATTATGAGCGCGCTCAGGCAGACGCTTTTACCCGAACCTGTGGTACCTGCAACCAGAAGGTGAGGCATTTTGGTTATATCGGGGCAGATCGGTTTACCCTCCACATCCTTGCCTAGCGCAAACGTAAGCGTATTGGGTTTGCAGTTGACAAACTGACTGCTTCGGATCATGGTTTTAAGCCCGACGACCGTGCGGTGGCCGTTGGGAACTTCGATAGAAATTGCGCCCTTGGAGTAATTGAGGTAAGCGGTTACATTTTCTTTCATGAGCGCCATTGCGATCGCCTCGCGGTAGCGCATCGCCGATTTGATGTTTGTTCTGTCCTCGATTATTACATCGTAGCGCGTTATCGCAGGCCCGATCGTAACTTCCGATATATGTGCGCCTATGCGGAAATTTTCGAGCGTTTCAATGATAAGCGCTTTATTTTCCTCGATTTCGCTGCGATTGGCGTTATTGTCCTCGGGATAATCTGCGAGGAGATCGAGCGTCGGGCGGACATACTTTTTCCATACGTGCTTAGGCTTTTCGGGCGCAGGCGCGGGCGCGCGTTCTGCCTGAACAGGGCGGGACTGCGGCGGCTGCGCGGCACTCTCCCTCGGTTGGGACGTGCGGGAAAGTCCGGTAGATGGCTCGACGGACGGATTGCGGAGCCCCGCAACGCCGAGATCGGGGTCGGGAGCATCGTCGAGATAATCGTCATCATCGCCGTCGAACAGATTTTCCCTGTCTTCGCGAACCGAAGGAAGGCGGGAAACATCGGGTTTTACCTCGTCGGAAATATTTGAATTTGAAGGGCTGAAAATACTTCTCAGGTCGTTATTTCTGCCCTGTTTGGGTTGTGTTTGCTGGGTAGGAGCCTGCTGCTCATTCTCCTTATCAGAATTATCGGCTGACCCCTCCCCCACTGCTCTGTCGGGCATACGCACCGCGGGTTCGTCGGGGCGCGCAAGCCTGTCATTTTCGTGGACATGCGGCACCGAAGGACGTTCTTCCGTATTGCGCACTATTTCTTCGCTGCTGTCCGTGCGGCGCATAAACTGTCCGTCATTTGCAGATGCCGGGTTTGTTTCCGAGTTTAACTGTTGAGTCTCGCCGCGGCGAATTTCGCCTGTCGGTGGAGTTACCTGTCCGAAATCGCGGTCAAGCCCCCTTGAAAAATTCTCGGGCGGGCGGACAGCAGCGGAGGCATCCTCACGCTCTGCCGGACGGTCATAATCGCGCGGAGGCTGTTGGGGAAGGCGCGTAAAATCTGCCTGCGAGCTGTTTTCAGGCCGACCGAAAACGGGTCGGGAAATATCGCCCGATCCTCTGCGGGAATTATCCTGCTCCGGACGCCCGAAAGATGATTTCTCCGGCTGAACGGGACTATCGTAATCTTCTTCGTACCCGTACGTACCGGAAGAATAATCATCTCCGCCGTATTCTTCCGCTGACGAATCGTAATCGTCTTCATCACCGTAATCACTGTCGGGAACGTAAGCGTCGAGATTATCGGCGGGCTTGTCGCCGTAGATATAGGACGGTGCAGAAGGCTTGCTTTCTCGCTTTTCAACATCATCGGAATAGCTTTGGGTATAGCTTTGATTGTAGCCCTGAACCTGGGGTTGCTGGGGCTTAGCCTTAGATTTACCGCCGAGCGAAAAACTGCTCAGATAATCGCCTTCGTTGTGCACTGGATGATTGAAATATGAGTCATCGTTGAAAATCATGTTCCTGCGATAACTTTCTGCGGCAAATTCGCCGTTTTCAAACAAAATTTTCCTGCCGAGATTTTCGGGTGCAAATCTGTCGTCGTCGCGCTCGGGCTGAGGCTCCGGCTGCTGATAATAGGGTGACAAAGGTTCAGGCTGATAGGCAAAATACTGAGGCTGAGCGGGCTGTGGCACAGGCTGGGCAGGCTGCTGAACGGGCTGAGCGTAGTCCGCAGGAAGAGGCGCATAAGGCTGCGCCGCCTGTGTTCCGTCCTGAACAGGATAGTATGCATTCACCGTGCCGTAGCCGCCTTCGGGCGCATAACCCGGCTGCGGCGCCTGCTGTACAGTTTCCCCCTGCTTTGCGCCCTTTGTGCGTTTAGCCCTGGGCGACGTTTCGCCGCGGGCAATCTTTTCGCGGCGGATGACGAGATAGGAAACATACCCGAACAACAACATGAGGACGGCGAATACGACATACGCGCCCGTAAAAGTTATTCCGCGTGCGACGGGATAGACTACAAGCCCTGCCAGAGCCCCGCCAAAGGTGTATCCGGCATAGCCTGCCTCGGCGGCGGTGTAGCACTGACCGAGGTAAGCGCCGTAGTTTTCCATATTGAAATCGCGCGTGGCGACCGCGTGAAATAGCATGAAGAACATTGCTATCGTCAATCCGACGAAGACAGCGACGGAAGGACGGAAGGCGGGCTTCTTTTCAAAGACGAGCCATACGCCGAGACATGCGAGCGCCGCCACCGCCAGATAGCTGGCATAGCCGAATGTGCCGTACATAAAGGCGCATACAGCCGCTCCGAGCGATGAAAACACCGTGTTATAAGTCAGCAGAATCAGCACGAGAAGCGCACTGAAAAGCAGTATAGTCATACCGAGAGTTTCGCGCGTGAAAATATATGAATGGTTGTTGTTATCGTTTTTTCTCTTCACGAAACACACTCCGTAAAATAATAGAATTATGGTAATTTATATTATAACATCAACGCACTGAAAAGACAACAAATTGGGGGCAAAATATTTCAAGTTATCTGCACAATTGTTTTAATGAGTCAAAATTACGCCCACACATAAAAACCCGCGCGCAGCCTTGCAGCTGCGCGCGGGTTTGATTGTTCTGCAATTAAAGTTTTGTTTTGCCCTCTTCTGCTTTAATGATATTATCTTCGTCGTTCCACGAATACATCGCCCTTATCTCCTTTCCGACTTCTTCAAGCTGGTGCGAAGCCTCTAAGTTGCGCTTGGCGATAAAGTGCGCCCTGCCGTTGTTGTTTTCGGCAATCCATTTGGAGGCGAAAGTGCCGTCCTGAATTTCTTCGAGCACTTTTTTCATCTCCTTTTTGGTCTCTTCGGTTATGAGACGCTTGCCCGTTTCATAGTCGCCGAATTCGGCGGTATCGGAAATCGAATATCTCATCATGGAGAAACCGCCCTTATATATAAGATCGACTATGAGCTTCATCTCGTGAATACATTCAAAATATGCGTTTCTGGGGTCATAACCCGCCTCAACCAGCGTTTCAAAGCCGGCTTTCATGAGCGCGGTGACGCCACCGCAGAGTACTGCCTGTTCGCCGAAGAGGTCGGTTTCGGTTTCGCACTTGAATGTAGTTTCAAGCACGCCCGCCCTCGCCCCGCCTATGCCTGCGGCATAGCCGAGCGCAATGTCGAGCGCCCTTCCGGTATAATCCTGTTCGATAGCGACAAGGCAAGGAACGCCCTTGCCCTCCTGATACTCCGAACGGACGGTATGACCGGGGCCCTTGGGCGCAATCATGAACACGTCTATATTTGAAGGAGGGATAATCTGTTTGAAATGTATATTGAAGCCGTGTGCGAATGCGAGCGCGGCACCGTCTTTAAGGTTGTTTTCTACACTCTCCTTATATACCTTGGCCTGCCTTTCATCGTTTATGAGCATCATTACGATGTCGGCGCGCTTTACCGCCTCGGCGACGGTGTAAACGTCAAAACCCGCAGCCTGTGCCTTGGGCCACGACTTTCCGCCCTCGTGCAGACCTATAATTACTTTGACGCCGCTGTCCCTTAAATTGAGGGCATGTGCATGTCCCTGGCTACCGTAGCCGATTATGGCGACGGTTTTATTTTTAAGTGCATTGATATCGCAATCTGACTGATAATAAATTTTTGCCATATAATTGTTTCCTCCGGAATTATATGTCTATAATTATATAATCATAATCTTTTTAAGTCAAGCGATATAAAAAAATTATTATGAAAACGACAAAAAAATTGCATAAAAATTTGCATAAAAATAAATTTTAATATATAATTAATTCAATAAGAAGTTTACGGATGAATAATTATGAATAATTTTGCTGATAAACTGACTGTTCTGCGCAGGCTCAGCGGCGACCGTCTTTTCGCTTCTTTTGCCGATGCCTGCGCGGGCGGAAGCCTTGAAAAATTTTATTTCGAGTTGTACGACTGCGGAGCGGAAAACGATTTTCTCGAACGGCTGTGCGCACTTATTCTCACCGATGACAACGCCTTTGCACGCACCTGCGCCCGTGGGGATACTCCGTCCGCTTACCTGACCGATGCATTCTCCTCAGACCTCGGCGCGATATTCGCGGCGGCAGAAGAATTTGAAAACGACGAACATTTCAATCTCGGCAACGTCATCCCTCCCTTTGACGGAGACATGGACAGCGACAGATGCACCGACAACCTGAGCGAATTTTACGCCGCACACGGATACGGACAGTTTATAACATACAAGGCGTTTTCTTATCGCGACAGAAAGCTCGCGCCCATCGCGCAAATCTCGCCCGTCACGCTCGAAGAGCTTAAAGATTACCGCGACGAAAAAGAACGGATAAACGAAAACATCCTAAATTTTCTCGGCGGACTTCCATATGCAAACATGCTGCTCTACGGCGACAGAGGCACGGGCAAATCTTCAACCGTCCACGCAATGCTCAACAAATACTGCGACGACGGACTAAGGCTGATAGAACTCAGCAAAGAAAATATTCTATGCGTGCCCGACATACGTCAGCTTATAGCAGACAATCCACTGAAATTCATAATATTCATAGACGACCTTTCGCTCGGTGAATATGACGACAAGGTTTCGTCGCTAAAAGCCGCCCTCGAAGGCACGGTGAGCGGAGGATGCGACAATATAATGATTGTAGCCACATCCAACCGCCGCCACATCGTCAAAGAGAGCTTTTCGGACAGAGAAAATTCCGTACATCCCGCCGACTCTATGGCGGAACAACTTTCGCTTTCGGACAGGTTCGGACTGACCGTAATGTTCTCCTCTACGGACAAGGCGCAGTATCTTTCCATCGTAACGCAGCTCGCAGACGACGCAAACATCGCCTGCGACAGGCAAAAGCTTGCCGCCCTCGCCGAAAGATGGGCGCTGATAAAGGGCGGAAGATCACCGAGACGGGCGCGGCAATTCGTAGATTTTATCTATGCGCGCGAACAGCGCGGAATAGACGTCGATTTCTGAAAAATTCCCTATTTTTTAGATTTCAGTTAAACAACTTTTTCGCGATATCATATATGTTTCCGGCGCCGAGTACGAGAATTTTATCGTCGCCTCCTGCATCTTTTACAAAATGTTTTATATCCCGTTCGCACTCCGCGTAACGGGAATTTTTTATGGCATTCGACAGCGTAAGCGCACTGCCCTCGGCGTCGAAATACTCCCTCGCGGCAAATGTTTTGTAGATGAGCAAATGTTTTATCCCCGAGAGAGCGACTACAAAGTCGCCGAACAGATTTTTGGTGCGGCTGTAGGTATGCGGCTGAAAGATGACGTAAATTTCACCGCGCGTTATCTCTGCCGCGGTGCGCAGCGCCGCCGTAATTTCGCGCGGGTGGTGAGCATAATCGGCTATGACCTCGCAACCGCCGCAGTTGCCTATCTTTTCAAAGCGCCGCTCTACACCCGAGAAACGGGCGAGTCCCCCTTCTATCGCCTCGGGGCGTATTCCCGCCAGCCTCGCCGCCGCGACGGCGGCGAGGGCGTTGAATACATTGTGTCTGCCGTAAACATTTAACCTGACCCGACATAAAAAACGTCCGCACTCAAAGACGTCAAAGGCATATCTGCCGCCTTCCGAGCGCAGTCGGACGGCGCGGTAGTCCGCGCTTTCGTCAGGGCCGAAAGTGACGTCGGCACGCCCGCAGGGGTCGCCGTACAACCCCGCCCATTTTTTACATCCCTCAGAAAACTGACGGTAAGCCTTTATGACATGAGCACCGTCGCCGTAACATTCGAGGTGATCGGCATCGCTGTTCAGAACGACGCCTATATCCGGTTGCAGGAGCAAAAAGTTTTTGTTGTATTCACACGCTTCGGTTATGAAAAATTGATTTCCCGAAAGACGGCAATTACCGAAAGACAAATCGTTCCCTCCGATATGCGCGGTAAAAGGTTTGTCTGCGCAGGCAAAAATGTGAGCGAGCATACACGTACACGTCGTCTTGCCGTGACAACCCGCCACAGCTATCGTACAGTCGTATAGCTGCGCGACAGCGGCGAGCAGCCTGCCGCGAGGTATTATTATTTTGTTACCATTTATGGCGCGCAGAATATGCGGGTCGTCCTTTTTTATCGCATCCGTGTACACGAGAGCGTCGCAATCATCTATAATTTCGTCGTCCGCGCCGAAAGTTACAGAAACGCCCCGAGCGGCAAATTGCGCAGTATAATCGCTTTCGCAACGGTCACTGCCGCAGACGGTATATCCCATAGATATAAGTATTTTTGCGAGCGCGCTCATGCTCACGCCGCCTATCCCGACGAAATAAAAGGAGCGCGCGCCGCATAGCAGTATTTTTTTCATACTGCATTTTATTGCAAAAAAATGCACAATATGACATATTGCGCGTTTTTTATAAAAGCTTCGCGGCGGATTTTGACCGCCGCACACAAAATCGGGACGGAGCAAAAGCTCCATCCCGACCATTTTCATATTCAATTATTACCATGATTATTGATTATTCATCGCCGTGACGTCCTAAATTTTTGAGAAGGCGGGCAAATTTAGGAACGCTTTTATCGGCGGGGCGCTCGATAGTCACATCCTCGGAAGGCTGCGAAAAATGAGGCTGCGCAGGCATGGAAGGCATGGGCACATAACCGCCGGCAGACTGCGAAGGCTGTGCAGGCTGAGACTGGCTTTGCTGTGCCTGCGGAGCCTGAGGCGCCTGGGGAATACGGGGCGACTGAGGCATCTGGGGAGCCTGCGGCATCTGAACGCCTTGGGGCGCAGAAGCGGGCTGAGCAGAAGTCTGTTGCGAACTCTGCGCCGCCTGCGAAGGCTGTGCGCTGCGCTGGGGCTGCTGCATCGTCTGCGGCTGCTGAACGGGCTGACCCTGCTGGGGATATGCGGGAGCCTGTCCGTAAGGCTGACCCTGCTGGGGATAGTATTGCTGCTGACCGGGCGCCTGATAGAGGGGCGAAGCCTGATAAGGCGTGCGCTGACCGAAATAAGGATCGTTGTTTATGGGCATACGCGAAGAATAGCTCTGGTTTGTATAGAGCTGACCTGTGGTGTAAGCCCTCTGCTGCTCCTCTTCCCTCTTGTTATCAAATCCGGGGAAGCCCGTGGCAATGACGGTAATTTCAACTTCGTCCTGAACGTTGGGATCGATGCGCGCACCGAAGATGATGTTTGCCGAGGCGTCTACAACGCTGCGCACGAGTTCGGCAGCATCGGCAACTTCGTCGAAGGTAAGATCGGTGCCGCCGACGACGTTGAGGATGACGCCGCGCGCGCCCTCGATAGTCGTTTCAAGCAGCGGGCAGTTTACCGCAACGCGGACAGCTTCGATAATTCTGTTGTCGCCCTTGGCAACGCCCACACCGAGGTGAGCAATACCCTTGTCTTTAAGGACGGTTTTTACGTCGGCAAAGTCGAGATTGATGAGCGCGGGATTGACGATGAGTTCGGCAATACCCTTTATGCCCTGTTTTAAAATTTCATCGGCGACGCGCAGAGCTTCCACCATGGGAGTGTTCTTCTGCACTACCGTTTTTATCTTGTCGTTTGGAATGATCACGAGGGTATCGACATATTTTTTAAGATTTTCTAGTCCCTTTACCGTGTTTTCCATTCTCTTTTTGCCTTCAAAGGCAAAAGGTTCGGTTACGACCGCAACGGTAAGGATCTTCATGTCCCTCGCAATTTTAGCGATTACGGGAGCGGCGCCCGTACCCGTGCCGCCGCCCATGCCTGCCGTTATGAACAGAAGGTCGGTGCCCTTGATGAGTTCGGTAAGGACATCCTTGCTTTCTTCCGCGGCAGCTCTGCCTATATCGGGATCGGCGCCAGCGCCGAGACCCTTGGTGAGCTGAGCGCCTATCTGCACTTTGTTTGCGCAGGGCGAAAGAGCGAGAATCTGACTGTCGGTATTGACGACAATATATTCGGCGCTGTCGATTCCGGCTTCAAGCATACGGTTGACGGCGTTGTTGCCCGCGCCACCTACACCTATTACCTTTATTTTAGCCTTGCCCGAAATGTTGTTTACGGGAAGAGGCTGATCGTTGTACTGGTCGTTATACTGATCGTTGAACATGTAACTTTACCTCCCTGAATGGCGCAGACCGCGCGCCGCACATATGAGTTTATTTTATGAGTTTGAGCTGTCGCCGAGCGCCGCATCGAGCAGGCTTAAAAGCGAAGAGAACCTGGGTTTATCGTAGTAAGGAACCCTCGGCGATATTGCTTCCACCGAGCAGACGAGACGGTTCGACAGATGTTCTGCGGTGCCGCGGATTACCTTTAAACCTTCACCCGTGACGTAGACCGGTCTGCCCGTCATATCTTTTTCGGCAAAAGTCTGTATGCACTCCTCCACCATCTGGCAGATTCCGTCCAACCCCTCGCGTATTATGTCGCGCAGGGTCGCCGTGGAGTAGCTGTAATTTACGTTGTTATATCTTATTTCCTGAACAGAGGTCAGCATTTCCTTGGCGTTGAGATTTACGCGGGAGAGAAATTTTGTTGCGACCTCGAAGGGTATATTGAGCTCGTCCATCATGAGCGCGGCGATATGACCTATGCCGACGGAAAATGCCTGGCTGTAAACAATGCCGTTTCCGCACGCGACCGTGTATGTGGAAGAGATGTAATCGATATCGAGCAGGGCGACGTATGAGTCGCGCATCTGCGGTTCAAAAAGATAATTTATTTCGGCAAAAGGCGAAGGTATGAATTTGAGCCGCACGCCCGGACAGACAGGTTTGAACGCCAGGCGCACACATTCGGCAAATGAATCTTTGCACAGATACCAACTCATTTTTGCCCTTAAACTGTCGGACACGTAGCCGACGGGACTGACGACCCTGCGGGTATCCGAAAGAACGTAATAGACGGGACTGCTGTAAATGACGGTAAAACCGTGCCCGTCGGACGGGCGTGACATAGCGGCGACGTTATTGACGTCTGCCTCCCTTATGCGCTGAGGCGCGGCAAAGGAGATTGTATCGTCGGTGACCGCCGTCTTTAAAAATTCGCCGGGAATACCGACATAAAAACGGTTGATGCCGCCGCCCGCCGCAGCTATCGTATTTTTCAACACTTCAGCAACCGCGGAATTAAAAGACCCCACATCCAGAAGTTCGCCGTCGGCATAGCCGTCGTAAGCGCAACTGTATTTACTTTTTATGATAAAGGTATTGTTTACTCCCCTTTCGCCGACGGCAGCACACACCTCCGACGAACGGATATCCAACACCGCTACGCTTTTGTTCCGCACTTTTTTATCCCGTTTACGCGCGGGCGGACGCGCCCGCAAATCTATAATAATATTATATAATAGTGTTCTGTAAATGTCAACAAATATGATGCAAAAAAGCGGCTCGCCGATACATTTTGAGCCGCCTTGAATGCAAATTGGTACAACAATATATTTTAATAACCGAGCTCGGAATTATAGTATGCCGCATAGGGAGCAGACGATGAACCGCTGCGGCTGACAGCGTATATCGAGCCGCGCAACTTCTGGCTCTCGCTGAGCCCGTCATAAATTTCGTACACTGCCGAAATCTTCTGTTCGGCATACTCGTCATAGTCGTAAATGACGATACTCAATCCGCTGTAAAGCGAAAGAGTTATATTGTCCGAACCGAGAATAGCGTCGTGACTGACCGAAGCCGAGCGGACGAGGTTGCGAAGCGACCCGAAACTTTGGTTGAAATAGCCGCAAATCTGCACGACATAAGAAAAACTTTCATCCTGAGCATACACGAGCACGTCGGGGCTGTCGTCGGCAGGATTTAAATTTTCCTGCCGCGAGAGCATATAAACGCCCTCCGAATCGTAAACATCGAACCCGCCCGACGAGTTGGGGCGACAGAACTGTTCAACCCGCTCTTTAAGAACTATGTCGAGCGTGCTGGGAAAAACTTTGTTGCAGCTTTGAACGCTTATAAAGCGCCCGCTGACGCAGCTTTCGACATCCGCCATGCTCAGAAGAACGAGGCTCTGCCCTTTGAGGGCGTTTAAGTTGTCAGCCGACGTAACATAGTCGGCATAAGTGCGCGAAGACGACGCCTGACCGTCCTCGGAATAATATATGTATTCGATATTGACGTTGCGTACCGAAAAGATTACGCCTACGCCGACGATTACCGCAACGCAGAATATGAGCGATAAAATTACCGCGACAATTTTTCTTATGTAACCATTCATACTTTCAGATGCCTACGCGTTTGATTTTTGCGCCGAGGGAGGACAGCTTGTATTCAAAGCCCGAATACCCCCTGTCGATATGGGAGATATCTAAAACTTCGCTGTCGCCTTCCGCCGCGAGCGCGGCGATGACGAGAGCCGCTCCTCCCCTTAAATCGTGAGCGACGACGGCAGCCCCTTTAAGTTTTTCGACGCCGCGCACAAAGGCGCACCTGTCGATAACCGTTATGTCGGCGCCCATTTTGCGCAGCTCAGGGACATATTTGAAGCGCGTTTCAAAGAGGTTTTCGGCAATTATCGAGTTGCCCGCGCACACGCAGCACAGCGCCGTCATCTGCGCTTGCAAATCCGTGGGAAACCCGGGGTAAGGCTGCGTTTCGACACTCTTGACCGACACGGGGCGTTTATCGCTCTTTATATATATTTTATCATTTTTTATTCGCAGTTTGCAACCGTTTTCCCGAAGTTTATGCAAAAGCGAGCTTAAATTTTCGGCATTTACGCCGCTTAGCTCCACATCGCCGCCGCACATAGCCGCCGCGATGAGAAAAGTGCCCGCCTCTATTCTGTCGGCTATGGGCTGATAAACCGACCCGCCGAGCTTTTGCACACCCTCTATGACGACCGTCCCCGTTCCCGCACCCCTTACCTTTGCGCCCATGGAATTTAAAAAATTCTGCAAATCTTCGATTTCGGGTTCGCGCGCGGCATTTTTTATAGTCGTTACGCCCTCCGCCTTTACTGCGGCGAGCATTATATTTTCGGTTGCGCCCACGCTGGGACAGTCGAGCATGATTTCATTGCCCGCAAGCTTGTCGCAGACGCAGTTTATATAGCCGTTGCTTTCGGTAATTTCAACGCCCAGTCTCTTCAACCCCGTGAGGTGAAGGTCGACGGGGCGCAGACCTATGTCGCACCCGCCGGGATAGGCGATTTTTGCTTTGCAGAATCGCGAAATGACGGAACCGAGCAAAAAAACAGAAGAGCGCAGCTCGTGCGCGAGCGCCCTGGGAATTTCGCAGTTGTCGGCAGACGAGCTGTCAATTATTATGTCGTTGCCCGAATACCGGGCGCTGCAGCCGAGACAGCCGAGTATGCGAACCATGTTGCGCACGTCGGTAATGTCGGGCACGTTGAGCACGGTTACGGGCTCGTCTGTGAGCACCGATGCCGCCAGAATGGGCAGCACGGAGTTTTTTGCCGTCTGAATGCGCACGCCCCCTTCGAGGCGGCGACCTCCGCTTATTATGTACTTATCCATATATGCTCCGTTTATGTAAAATGCCGAGCAGCCCGAACTATATTTTTTCAGGCTGCTTTACTTTATTATATGGATTTTTACAAACCGTTGTTAATTGACCCGCCGCGCCCTTTTTATCGCGGCGTTTTAATTATTGGCAGACACGTTATATAAAACGCCCATGGAGGTCATGGTAATTATCAGCGAAGTGTTGCCGCTGCTGACGAGGGGCAGCGGCAGCCCCGTCGGCGGGATCGTGCCGCTGACGACGAGGGCGTTAACTATAACCTGTATGCCGTAGACGAGCGTTATCCCCGCAGAGAGCAGATAGCCGAACGAGTCCCTGCACCTGCGCGCGACAGTTATGCCCCGCCAGATCATGAAAAGACAGACGGCGAAAAATATCAGCAGCCCGAAAAACCCCAACTCTTCGCCCATGACCGACATTATGAAGTCGCTTTCGGCGAAAGGCAGAAAGCGGTATTTCTGCGTCGAATTGAACAGTCCCACCCCGAACCAACCGCCGTTTCCGAGCGCATAGAGCGACTGTATGAGCTGATACCCCTCGTCCCGCGGGGAAGCCCAAGGGTCGATGAACGCGCTCAGCCGCTGCAACCTGTAAGGTTCTAAAATGATGAGCACAGGCACGGCGATTATGCAGGGCACAAGCATAAAGGCGAACGCCTTTAAGTTTGTGCCGCTTAAAAAGACCATGGCGAGCATGAGAATGCCCACGCACATGGTTATAGACATATTTGGTTCGACAATTATCAGCAGACAGAAGATTATGCCGAGCGCGAGGACGGGCGCAACGCCCTTTATGGAGCGCGCGGCACCGTAGTACTGCGAAAAGTGTGCGGCGGCGAACAGCACAAAGGCATATTTAGCAATCTCAGACGGCTGAATGGTAAAAGAGCCCAGACCTATCCAGCGCGTAGCGCCGTAGTTTGTCACGCCCACGCCCGGCACGAACACGAGCGCGAGCAAGATTACAGAGATGACGGCGAGCGGAATTTTGAGTTTTGCCAGCTTTTTGTACGGCACAAAAGCCGCGCAGCCCATGGCGAGCATTCCCACCACCACCCCGACGACCTGCTTATTTACGAAATACATTGCATCGCCGTACTGCACCTGCCCGACGTAAGAGCTCGCCGAATAGATCATTATACAGCCGAACACCGCCATACCCGCCGTGCAGACGAGAATGGAGATATCGCCGGCTTTTTTAGGTCTTTCAAAAAGCGCCTTAATCATCGGGGAACGCCTGAACGAGGCGGGCAAAGCTGTCGCCGCGCTCCTCGTAATTTTTAAACTCATCGAAGCTTGAACTTGCGGGGCTCAAAAGCACACATTGCCCGCGCTGCGCATAGTTGTGCGCGAGCATGACGGCTTCCTCCATTTTGCGGCAGAGCGAAAAGGCGGTAAATCCGCTTTGCAGCGCGCTGTCAAGCAGTTTATAGCGATTTTCGCCGTAAAACACGGCATGGACAACATTGCTGTTTTTCAGCCCTTCAAAGAGGGGCGTGTAGTCGTACCCCTTATCCTTACCGCCAAGCAGAAGAACGGCGGACGACGCGAGAGAAGCGACCGCCTTTAACGTCGCGTCGACGTTGGTGCCTTTGCTGTCGTTTATGTACGTCACGCCGCCGCGCTCACATACCGTCTCTATCCTGTGCTTTACTCCCCTGAACGCACAGATCGACTGTGCAACCGTCTGTTCATCCAGTCCGAGAATACCCGCAACCGCTGCGCAGGCGAGGGCATTGTATAAATTGTGTTCGCCCGCGAGCGACATCTGACTGCAAGCGAACAGTTTTTTGCCCATGTAATACACCTCGCCTCCTTCGACATAGGCGCCCTCCACCTTGCTCTTTGCCGAAAAATAGACAACCCGCGCCTTGGTGACCGAGGCGAATGCCCTGACCCGCTCGTCGTCGTAGTTTAATACGGCATATTCGCTTTCGCGCAGGGAGCGCACGAGTTTGCTCTTCAAGAACACATAGTTTTCCATGTTGTAATGGCGGTTGAGGTGATCTTCCGTTATATTCGTGACCACGGCGACGTGGGGGCGGAGATTGGACAGGGTTTCGAGCTGGAAAGAGGAAATTTCAATGACGGCGAAGTCGTCGAACGAAAGCTTTTCTACGAGGTTCAAAGTCGGTTCGCCTATGTTGCCGCAAGCCACGCTCGTCTTGCCGCAGTCCGAGAGCATGTTGTTTATCATCGAAACGGTCGTCGTTTTGCCGTTTGTGCCTGTTACGGCGACAGCCGTCGCGCGCAGGTAAGCCGCGGCGAGCTCTTCTTCACCGATTATGAGTTTGCCCATACGCCTGAACGCGACGGGCAGAGCGTTGTCTATGGGAATGCCGGGGCTGAGGACGAGCACGTCGCACCCCCTTACGGCATCCTGATAGAGCGAGGCGGTGACCTCTTCCGCCCCCGCCGCTATTAGTTTATCCATAGCCGCCCGCACGGCGGGGGTTATCATGTCGTCGTACAGATAGACTGCCGCGCCGCGCGCAAGCAAAAAGCGGGCACTGCTTTCACCCGATCCGGATATGCCCGCCACCAAAAACTTCTGACCTTTGAAATACATTTTACCTCACACAAAAATAATACAGATTATTCCGACGAGCGAGGTTATTATAAAATAGACGTATGAAATTTTGCTTTCGGAATACCCCTTCATCTGAAAATGGTGATGAACGGGCGCCATTAAAAATACCCTGCGCTTCGTACGTTTATAGTATATTACCTGAATGATTACGGATATGCCCGAAAGCACAAACATTATTCCGATCGCGGGAATATATAAAACATTGCCCGAAAAGACGGACAGGCACGAAATGAGCCCGCCGAGCGCCAGCGAACCCGTGTCGCCCATAAAGACGCTCGCCTTGCCCGTATTGAAGATGAGAAACGCCGCAAGGGCGCCCACACCCGCAAAGGCGACGAGCCCGCCGCCCGCACCCGTAACGGCAAGCATTGCTCCCAGCGAAGCAAGGTAAGCCGCCGAAACGCCGCCCGCAAGCCCGTCTAAACCGTCGGTCAGGTTTACGCAGTTGACCGTTGCTATGAACACGAAAATGACGAGAGGTATTATTACCCACCCTATGTCGTATTCCAGCCCGCCGCCGAAGGGGATTTTTACGGCAGTTATGCCGTTTACATAGCAATAGACTGCCGCAATTACGGCGATCGCCAGCTGAAAGACAATCTTCTGGTAGGGTTTTAACCCCTCGTTCTCTTTGCGGCGTATCTTTAAAAAGTCGTCCAAAAATCCCACGACGGCAAAACCCGCCGTTATGGACATGGTGAGATTGATTTTGTTGTCGCCAAAGCCGCAGAAAATAAAGCTCGCGGCGATTATCGCCGCGACAAAAGCCAGCCCGCCCATGGTGGGCGTGCCGCTTTTGGAAGCATGCTGCTTTACGTATGACAAAATGTACTGCCCCGCCTTCAACTTTCTTAAAAGGGGCAGCAGCGCGGCGGTCAGCGCGAGCGAAAGGGCGAACGCCGACAGGATGCAGACGAGATAATTCACGCTAAGTTGCCTAAAATCTTTTTTATTATCGTATTGTCGTTATAGCTGTGTTTTATACCCATAATTTCCTGATAAGTTTCGCCGCCCTTGCCTGCGACGAGCAGAATATCGCCCTCGCCGAGCAGGTTTATAGCATATTCCGTAGCCATTTCCCTGTCGCTTATGGTTACGTAGGGCGTACCCACCTTTTGAATGCCCGGCTCTATCTGGGTGATTATGTCGTAGGCGTCCTCGAAACGTGGATTATCGGAAGTGACTATCAGAAAATCAGCGTTGCGCGCAGCGGCTTCACCCATGAGGGGGCGCTTTGACGCGTCGCGGTTGCCGCCGCAGCCGAAAAGGCAATAAAGCTTGCCGTCGCACAGCTTGCGCAAACCCGAAAGCGATTTTTCAAGCCCGTCGGGCGTGTGGGCAAAGTCGACAAATATCGTGCCGCCGTTGTGCTCCGCCACCCTTTCGAGTCTGCCCGCAACCCCCTTCAACTTCCCCAGCCCCTCGGCTATGGCGCCGAGCGGCACGCCGAGCGCGCGGGCGCACGTCGCGGCGGCGAGGGCGTTATACACATTATGAATGGCGGGCATGTTGAGGTGCACGTCGTAGAGCTCGTCGCTTATGTTTATTACGAAATCCGAACCCGCAAGATTTTCGCTGAGATCGATAGCAAAGGTGTCGGCCGGATTATCGAGCCCGTAGCTGAGCACGTTTTTGCTCTCTTTTATGAGTTTCGCGCCAAAATCGTCGTCGGAATTGACAATAGCGAGCGAACAGCGCGAACTTTCAAAGAGCTTAGCTTTTGCGGCGGCGTAAGACGGCATGTCGCCGAAAAAATCGAGGTGATCCTGCGTGAGGTTGGTAAATATCGCCGCCCTGAATTGCAGCCCGTCGACCTTGCCAAAGTAAAGCGCGTGGGCGGAAACCTCCATGAACACGTATTCTACGCCGCTTTCGGCCATATCGGCAAAGACCGAATGCAGAAAGACTGGATCGGGCGTGGTCAGTTCGGGCGAGATGAATTTGTTGCCGTAAGATATGCCGAGAGTGCCTATTACCGCAATATTTTTGCCGCAAGCTTCAAAAATGGCTTTGAGCATGTAAGTGACGGTCGTTTTACCGTTTGTTCCCGTCACGCCGACGAGCGTAAGTTTTTTGTCGGCATAGCCGTAAAACGCGCGGGCGAGCGGGGCGACTACCGCCCTGCCGTCCCCGACTATGACCTGCGGCAGGGGCAGACCGAGCGGGCGCGAACAGATTATGGCGCACGCGCCCTTTGCGCAGGCTTCGGCGGCGAAATCGTGCGAATCAAAGTTGCCTCCCTCGTAGCAGACAAAAAGCTCGCCCTGCCGCAGTTTGCGGCTGTCTGTGCATATGCCCGCCACGTCCACGCGCACGTCGCCTATTATATTTTTGTATGATATGCTGTCAAGCAGCTGACAAAGTTTCATAAAATTCCTCTCATTCAAAAGGTTGAATGTTTTTTATAGCAATAATATCCTCAAATATGCTCTTTGCAACGGGCGCCGCGACAACGCTGCCGTAATAAGCGCCCTGCGGCTCGTCGACGATGACGAGGGCGAGATACTGCGGGTCGTCCGCAGGGAAAAATCCGACGAAGGACGAAACGTATTTACCCGCCGCGACCGCGCCGTTTTCGTACTTCTGCGCGGTGCCCGTCTTGCCTGCAACGCGGTAACCTTCAATATAGGCATTTTTGCCGCTGCCCTCCTTAACAACTCCTTCGAGCATGGAGCGCAGCATGGACGACGCCTGTTCGCTTATCGTTTTGTTTTTAAGAATGGGTTCGCTCTCCTCCACCACGTTTCCGTCGGAGGAAATGACGCTCTTCAACAGCCGCGGCACATAGTAATTGCCGCCGTTTACCGCCGAGGCGACGGCGCAGGCGAGTTGCAATGCCGTGACGGCTACCGTCTGACCGAACCCTATGCGCGCGAGGTCGCAGTCGCGCACGAGCGACTGAGGCACGAGCATTCCGACTGCCTCGCCCGCAAAATCTATGCCCGTGACGTTGCCCAGCCCGAACAGCGAAAGATAGTTATAAAACACGTCTTTGCCGAGTGCGAGGGCTATGTCGGTGAAGCAGGGGTTACAACTGTTATTGAGCGCCTGCGAAAGGGTCTGGTTGGAATGTTTGCCGTTGGCGTGATCCGACCAGCATTTTATTGTCGTGCCGTCTACCGAGCGCGTGCGACTGCCGTTGAATACATAGGTCGGAGAAAACGCCGCAGAGTTGCCGTTTATGTACTCCTGCAAGTTTGCGGCGGCAGTGAGTACCTTGAAGGTTGAACCGGGCTCGTAGATGTCGCATACGAGACTGTTGCGCGAAAGTTCGTTGAGGGTCTGCACGTCGTCCCTCGGAACGTCGTTGAGGTCGTATGAAGGATAGTTGACCATGGCGAGAATTTCAAAACTGCTAGGGTCGAGAACTATGCACGAGGCGCTCTGCGCGCCCGTATTTTCGTAAACTTCGCGGATAGCCTGCTCGGCGGCAAGCTGAATTTCAATATCTATGGTCAGCGAAATATCGTCGCCGTCTACGGCGCTTTTATAGACGATGTTCGTGTTTTCGGTCTGGTTGCCGACTATATCCGTCGTATACATTATTTCGCCGTCGGTGCCGCCGAGCACACCGTCGTACATCTTTTCGATACCCGAAAGCCCCAGCCCGTCGGTAGAGGTAAAGCCGAGAGTCTGGCAGAGTGCCTCGCCGTAGGAATACACGCGCGTGTTGTCGCGGGCGTAGTACACCCCGTCGATGTCGCAGGCGATTAGCTGCTCTATGAGTTCGCCGTCAGCCTGCCGCACAACGATTATTTCAGACACGTTGCCTTCGTTCAGTCTTTCATACAGACTGCTCATTTCCAGCCCGAAAATTTCCGAAAGACAAGTAGCCGCATAAGATTTGTCTTTAACGGCATTCGGGCGCACAAAGACACTGTAAGTCGTAAGATTTCCGGCAAGCTGCTGTCCGTTGCGATCGAGAATATTGCCGCGCGCGGCAATTACGGGTATTTCCCTGTTCCACTGGTCGGTGGCGCGCAGGACAAGCTCCTGCCCCCAAATGACCTGTATGTAGAAAAAACGCGCTATTATAAGGAAAAAAATAAAGGTTATCGTCAGCGTGACCGACAATAACCTCTTTTGTAAAACTGTTAAAGAAAATTTACCTTTATTAATTTTTAAATCTCCTTACGGCAATATCAAACCGTGACTGAGCGCGTATTCGGCGATTCTTTCGAGACTGGTAGAAGCGCTTATCTGCGAGTTCACCTGTTCGAGAATCTGCTGCGCGGCAGCTACGCTGTCCTGAATAAGCCCCACCTCGCTGTTCAAACCGGCGATTACAGCCGAATTTATTATAACGAGAATAAACAGAGCCGCAACAACGCTAATAAAGGTCGCGATTATGGCTTTTTCACGCTTGCCGAGCAAGTGGGTTTCGCTCTCCCTGATAATCTTGGGCTCGATCACATCGTTTTCGCGGGCGGTTTTATACTGTATAGTCGTCTGCGTGGGGCGCAGATCTTCATTTTCGTCCTCTTCGACGACAGCGGTGGCAGCCGTTGCGGCATAGCGCTGATTGATGGGGCTGTCTGCACGGAACAGATCGGAATCCGCGCGAGCGTTGGTAACGAGATAAGGGTGCTGTTGAGCCTGGGGCGCCGGCATTGCCTGTGCGGGCGCAACATACTCCTGCTGTACGGGAGCGATATATTCGCTCTGCGCGGGAGCCGCCTGGCGTACAGGCGCGGAGGGACGGAGAATTTCCGTCGCGGCGGCATAATTCTGCTGATTTACAGCGGGCGCTGCAGCCCCCTCGTTCCTCACGTTTTCCCTGCGGAATTCGGGATCCAGAAGCCTTTTATAATTTTCGCTTATCTGGGCGTTATGTAATTCGTCGTCAGACATGGCGGCGGTCTTTTGTGAGGTTTGTCTTTCGAGAATGGGGGTTGCGACTGCCATTTTCTTTCACTCCTTATCGCTTTATTATAGTTTTTGCGCTATTCGCAATTTTGCGCTCTTAGAGCGCGGATTTATCGCCATTTCTCTTACTGTGGCGGTAACGGGTTTTTTCGTGAGTATCTCTATCTCCTTCTTCTTGCCGCATACGCAAACGGGGAGCGTTTTGGGGCAAACGCAATCGGTTTCAAGCATATTGAACGCCTGTTTTACTATTCTGTCTTCCAGCGAGTGGAATGTCAGAATGGCTATTCTTCCGCCGCTTACAAGTCTTCGGGTAAGACCTGTAACGCAGTCATACAACCCGTCGAGTTCGCCGTTGACGGCGATGCGTATCGCCTGAAAGCTTTTGCGGGCGGAGGGTCCGTTCTGCTGAAATTTTTTTGGTATGCTGTTTTCGATTATATCTACAAAATCGCCGCACGTTTTAATCGGGTTTTGTTGCCGTCTTTCGACGACGCGGGCTGCAATTTTGGAGGAAAATTTTTCCTCGCCGTAGATGCGGAGAATTTTTTCTATCTGATCCTGCGGATATGTATTGAGGATGACCTCTGCGGTCAACGGGTTCGACCTGTCCATCCTCATGTCGAGCGGGGCGTCCTTTTTCATATAGGCGAAGCCCCTCTCCTCGGTGTCGAGCTGGTAACTCGATACCCCGAAGTCAAGCAATATGCCGTCGAGCTTATCTATGCCCTCTTCGGCGAATACCTGTTCATAGTTTTTATAATTGGATTTATGGATATTGAATCTGCCCTGAAAAGGACTGAGCTTTTTTGTCGCCGCCGCAATCGCGTCGTCGTCAAGGTCGGTAGCGATAAGCCTGCCCGAAGGCGACGACCTCTTCAAAATTTCGTATGAATGGTTTCCGCCGCCCACCGTGCCATCAAAGTAAATTCCTCCGTCGCGGATGTTCAGCCCCTCCATACACTCTTCGAGCATTACGGGAATATGCGAAAAAGTTGCCATTATATTTCAAGCTGCGAGAACATAGCGTCGAAATCGGTTTCCATATCGGCGGTATATTCGTCGTATACGCGTTTGTTCCAGATTTCCACCCTGCTCACCGCGCCGATTATTACGATATCCTTATCGTCGTTTTCAAAAAGAGCGTGGCGCCTGAATTCGGGGCTCAAAAGAATTCTGCCCTGATTGTCTTCGGTAACCTGAACGCACTTGCGGGCAAACATCCTTACGCGTTTTTGAGCGGCCAGGTCGGACATAGGAGTTTCTTCGAGCTTTTGGAGGATGCTTTCCATTCTCTCCTTGGTGAACACGAAGATGCAGTGATTTGTTCCAAAGGCAAAGTAAAATTCTTTGCCAAGCCCGTCTTTGAGCTTGGTGGGGATGCGTATTCTGTTTTTAGCGTCAAGCTGGTGGAAATACTCACCCGTAAACAGTGCCATTCGGAAACTTACCCTTTATAAAAACTAAGTGATTTAATGATACCATACCATTTGACCACTGTCAACCACCAAAGGCAATTTTTTCAAAAAAAATTTAAATTTATTTTTTATAATATAGTAATTTAATATTTCTGAGATTAGTGCCGCCCCGTTAATAAATCAAAAATTGCCTTATTCTTAGCCGTATCGCCGCCTATAAATTGAATTTTTTGATTAATAAAACTATTTTTGTAGCAATTACCCAAAATTTTGCCCAAGTGGTTAGCTGTCCCTAAAACCCCATCAAAAATAGAACAACTATATGTTTTTTTAATCGAATCAGCAGCAAAGATATAATGAGTGCATCCCATAACCACCGCCGAAGGGCGTTCCGGCGGCAAAAACGGCGACACGTCTATGAAAGGATAATCGCTTATATGCCCCTCAATATATTCAGCCAGACCCGGGCACGCATGCACAGCGATATTCCCGCAGGAGCGCGCGCAAAGCGCCCTGAACGACGCGCTGCCGACCGTTGCCGGGGTAGCGAGCACAAGACATTCCCCCTTCTCCGCCACCGCCTGTTTTACCGCCGGCTGTATGCCTATTATCGGGAAGGAATATTTTGCGCGCAGATCGGTTATGCAGACCGAAGTCACCGTGTTGCAGGCGACCACCGCCGCTGCGGGATTTAGAGCCGCTATCTTTTCAAAAGCAGAAAATGCGAGTTCTTTTATACGTTCGGGCGCAAGGTTTCCGTAAGGAACATTGAAATTATCCGCAAAATATACAAAGCTTCTGTCGGGGCAGACCCCGACGCACGCCGCGAGAAGGTTGAGCCCGCCTATACCGCTGTCGAACACGCACACGGGCGAACTGTCGGAACATGAATTACACATATAATTATTAATATTAACGGCGCAAAAAATATATTAAAAAAATTGTAAAAGACTGCAAAAACAGTTTACAAGAGCGCGTATTTGTGATAAAATCATTCAAGATTTAAAGTTGAATACATTTTCCAAAAGGAGAGATTGAACGTGCCTAATATTAAATCCGCAAAAAAGCGTACTTTGGTAATCGAAAAGAAAACCGCCCAGAACAAGATGATCAAGTCCGAGGTTAAGACTGCCATCAAAAAATTGCTCGCGGCTATCGATTCAGGCGACAAAGCTACCGCTACGCAGATGTTCCCCGGCGTTTGCTCGCTCATTGACGGCGCAGTAAGCAAGGGCGTTTATAAGAAGAACACAGCGGCAAATAAAAAGTCGGGTCTTGCAAAAAAGCTCAACGCAATGGCTTAAATAAAAACCGATATTTTAAAAGCGTAATTTAAAAGGCGGACGGTTTCGTCCGCCTTAATTGCGTTTGGATAATTTACGAAAGGCGGCGCGCCAACTTTTTGGCGCACCGCCTTTATCCGTATCCCCTTTCTTTGCGGTTATACTGCCGCAAACCGCTTGCCGCACTTTTTTCACTAATAATATAATGCTTCGCAGCTTTTTCGTCCGCCCGCATTGTTTGCGGGCGGACTTTTGTATAATCCGGATATTAACCAGATTATGGTAATTATTTACATTAAGTGAAACAATCGTGAAAAATATTTTCATATACGACATATTTAAAAATATTTCGCAAAGCGATTGACTTAGCGCCGCACGATATGTATAATCTTTATCGGTTTGTTATTACTAAACTTTTTGTTTATAAATGCTAACCGTTTAGATACAGTAAACTTTGGGTTTACTTAATGAGGTATATTATATGGATATAGGCTCGAAAATAAAGCGGCTGAGACTGCAACTCAACCTGTCGCAGGCAGAACTTGCAGACAGGTGCGAACTGACAAAGGGCTACATCTCGCAGCTTGAAAACGACGTCACCTCTCCGTCTATCGCCACCCTGATGGACATCCTTGACGCGCTGGGCACCGACCTTGCCGATTTTTTCAAAAAAGAGGACGACGAGAGAATTGTCTTTTCTGCGGAGGACTTTATCGAAAAGCGCGAAGACGGAATGCTTTTAAAATGGATAATTCCCAACGCGCAGAAAAACGAAATGGAGCCCGTGATGGTCGAGCTTATGGCAGGCGCCTCGACATCGCTCGACTTCCCGCACGACGGCGAAGAATTCGGATACGTGCTCGAAGGGCGCGTGCGAATCGAACTGGGCAAACGCAATTATGTATGTAAAAAGGGCGAAACCTTTTACTATACCGCAGACAAATCCCACAGGATAACCAACTGCGGAAAAAGCAACGCAAAATTTTTGTGGATTTCCACACCGCCTAATTTTTAAGGAGAGAAAAACGCCATGACAAACCAGAACATTATTGAGCTTATCGACGTGAGAAAGGTGTTCGACGACGAAACTATCGCCGTCGACAACTTCAACCTGCAAGTCAAAAAGGGCGAATTCGTCACATTCCTCGGCCCGTCGGGCTGCGGAAAGACGACCACGCTGAGAATGATCGCAGGCTTCGACCTGCCCACCTCGGGCAAAATTTTGCTTAACGGCGAGGACATTTCAAACCTTCCCCCCAACAAGCGCCCCGTAAATACCGTATTCCAGAAATACGCGCTCTTCCCCCACCTCAACGTGTACGAGAACATAGCTTTCGGTCTGCGCCTCAAAAGGGTGGAAAACACCTACAAAAACGAAGCAGGCGACAGCTACACCAAAAAAGAGCGCCTGACAAAAAAGGAAATTGACCGCAAGGTAAAAAAGGCGCTTGAAATCGTCGATCTCGAAGGCTTTGAAAAACGCAGCGTGAGCACTCTTTCGGGCGGTCAGCAGCAGAGGGTCGCAATCGCACGCGCCATAGTCAACGAGCCCGAAATTCTGCTTCTGGACGAGCCACTCGGCGCGCTCGACTTAAAAATGCGCAAAGAGATGCAGATTGAGCTTAAAAACATGCATCGCCGGCTGGGAATAACCTTTATATACGTCACCCACGACCAGGAAGAGGCGCTGACCATGTCAGATAAAATCGTCGTAATTAACGACGGTGAAATTCAGCAGACGGGTACCCCCACCGAAATATACAACGAGCCCGTAAACACGTTCGTCGCCGACTTCATCGGCGAAAGCAACATATTC
This sequence comes from Candidatus Coproplasma avicola, assembly GCA_018712135.1. Classification (GTDB taxonomy): domain Bacteria; phylum Bacillota; class Clostridia; order Christensenellales; family Borkfalkiaceae; genus Coproplasma; species Coproplasma avicola. Next base: position 51,018 of record DVHK01000076.1, read on the forward strand.
AACGGCGCCGTCGTGGGCAAATACAAAGTAAGATTCTGCGGCGCGACGTTCGATTGCGTTGACGATTTTGAAATCAATCAGCTTGTAGACGTTGTCGTCCGCCCCGAGGACATAATAATCTGCAAACCCGGACAGGGTCAGCTCAAAGGCAAGGTTATTTCAACGGTTTTCAAGGGCGTTCATTACGAAATAACGGTAGAAGTCGGCAGATTCGAGATCGTAATCCAGTCCACGGCCTACGCCGAACCCGGCAAAGATATAGGCATGAAGATAGAGCCCGACGGCATACATCTCATGAAGCCCGTCTACACCATCAATCGCTTTGAAGGCGTAATCACCAAGAACAACACGGTTGAATTCGGCGACGGCGAATTCGACTGCGACGTCACATCCCTCTATCCCGGCTCGCACCTCGACGAAGACGGATATCTTATTACCGCAGCGGGAGAAAAACTCGACCTTACGGGCGTAGAGGTCAACGTTGAAGTCGACACCCACGACATTACCATGAGCGACGACAAGGATGAAGGCGGCGCACAGGGCACGATAATTTCAATGATTTACAAGGGCGACCACTACCGCTATATAGTCAGAACGGAAGAAAACGAAGAAGATTACGTATTGTCCTGTCCCGACATGTGGAACACCGACGACTTTGTCAGCCTTGTAATCCCCAAAGACAAAATAAAGCTTACGCTTAAACAGACTGCGGAGAACGACTGAGATGAAACTGCGCTTTAACAGAAAACAACTCTGCATTCCGTATGCGGCGTTCCTGATTTTGTTTGTAATAGTCCCCCTGCTCGTAATAATTTATTACGCGTTCACCGACGGCGAAGGACAGTTCACTTTCGGTAACCTTATTTCGTTCTTTTCAAGCACTAACACGATAGGCACGCTCATTTACAGTTTTGCGCTGGCAATAACAACGACGCTCGTCTGCCTGCTGATAGCCTACCCCACCGCCTACATTTTGGCGCGCTCGCACTTTAAGAAAAAATATGTGATGTTGCTGCTTTTCATAATGCCGATGTGGATAAACTTCACCCTGAGGATTACGGCACTCAAAGAAATTCTGACGGCGATAGAAGGCAACATTGCGGCTTATCCCTTTTTAAACTCGGTAATCGGCATGACGTACGACTTTCTGCCCTTCATGATTCTGCCGCTTTACACATCGCTGTTAAAACTCGACAACAGTCTTTTGGAGGCTGCGCAGGATCTCGGCGCGAGCAAAATAAAGGTCTTTCTGAGAGTAACTCTTCCCCTCTCGGTGCCCGGAATAATCTCGGGCATAACCATGGTGCTTCTGCCCTCGATGACAAACTACGTAGTTTTGGACATGCTCTATAACTCGACCTACATCATGGGCAGCCTTATAGGAAGTTACTTCAATTCATTCGACTGGAACAACGGTTCCATGATTTCGCTTATACTTCTCGTAATAATATTCATCGTCACGCTCGTCACCAACAGATTCAGCGATAAGGACGACAATGGCGGCAGGGAGGTCATTTTATGAAGAAAGTTGCCCCTATTTTATGGATTTGCATAGTACTATGTCTGACATATATACCTATTTTACTGCTTGCGGTATACTCTTTTACCGACGCGACGACCGTCGGGGCAGATATCGGCGGCTTTACCTTTGCCAATTACATCAACCTTTTTGCCAATGAAGAGCTGCGCGACATGATTATAGGAACGGTAGTCCTCGCTGTCGTCTCCGCCACTATCGCAACCATTCTCGGTACGCTCGGCGCAATAGGCGCATTCTATTCCAAGAAACTCGGAAAAGGTCTCATGCGCTCGGCAAACCAGATTCCCGTAGTAAATGCAGACATCGTTACAGGCTTTTCGCTTTGCGTTCTGCTAATTGTGCTGTTAGGTATTAATAAAGACACCTTCATTCCGCTCGGAATAGGTCACGTAGTACTCTGCGCCCCCTTCGTCTACCTTTCTGTTATGCCCAAGCTGAAACAGATGGACAACAATTTATACGAGGCGGCGCTCGACCTGGGCGCAACGCCCGCGCAGGCGCTTTTTAAAGTCGTCCTGCCCCAACTCATCCCCGGAATTCTTTCAGGATTCATGCTGGCAATAACTCTGTCGCTCGACGATTACTTTATAACCACCTACACAAAGCCCTCGACGTTCGACACGATAAGCACATATGTTTTCAACGCCACGAAGGGCGGACAGACCGAAATAAAGACGGCGCTCTGGGCGCTTTCGACGGTCATTTTCCTCATCGTCATAATCGTCGTTATTGTAATGAACGTCACCTCTTCAAAGAAGAAAGCGGAGGTAAAAAATGCAAAAATTTAAAAAAGTTTTGTGCGCAGGCTCGGCGATAGCCATAGCCGCTTGCTCCACCCTCTCCTTATTCGGCTGCGCAACGCAGAGCGAAGTCGTTACGCTGCGCGTGGCGAACTGGGAAGAATATATCGACCTCGGCGACTGGGGCGACGATGAACTCATCGATATTGAAAACCAATTTGCAGAAAACCCCGAGGACGGCGTTTTCGGGCTAAATTCCATGGTAGACGACTTTGTAGAATGGTTCAATTCAAACCACGATTACGAAGTTGAAGTTGAATATTCAACTTTCGGCACCAACGAGGATCTATACAACAGACTGTCGCTCGGCGACGTTTACGACCTCGTTTGCCCCTCCGATTACATGATAATGAAACTGCTCGCCGAAGACGAAGTTGAACCCTTTTCAGAGAGCTTTTTTGACACAGAAAATGAGCAAAACTACTATGTAAACTACGCTTCGGACTACATTCAGGGCATTTTTGAAGATTACGGCTGGACAAATTACGCCGCCTGCTACATGTGGGGCACGACCGGAATAGTTTACAATCCCGAACTCGTCGGCGAAGATGATGTTTCTACCTGGAACATTTTAAGAAATACCGACTATAACCGCCAGGTTACCATAAAAGACAATGTGCGCGACGCGTACTTTGCCACCCTCGGCATCATCCACGGGGACGAACTCATGAGCGGAGTCACCGACGACGAGCGCAGCGCGCTTTTAAACGATACCTCAGACCAGACGATTGCCGCCGCCGAGGATATGCTCAAACAAATAAAAGACAACGTTTACTCGTTTGAAACCGACAGCGGCAAAGCCGATATGGTGACGGGCAAAGTGCTTGCAAACTATCAGTGGTCGGGCGACGCCGTATACATCCTCGACGAGGCCGAGGGCGACGAACTCAGCCCCACTGAACTTTGGTATTCAGTCCCCGACGAATGCACAAACCTGTGGTTTGACGGCTGGGTTATGCTCAAAGACGGCATAGACGGAAACGAACAGCGCAAGGAAGCAGCCGAAGCTTTTGTAAACTTCCTCTCACGCCCCGACAACGCCGTGAGAAACATGTATTATATAGGTTACACTTCTTCGATTGCGGGCGACCTCGTTTTCGATTACATGGACTGGAACTACGGTTTTGTATTCGACCCTTCTGACGAGGAATACTTTGACGAAGAACTTACAGAAGTTTACGAATACAATTTAAGTTATTTCTTCGGCGAAGGCTATACCCTCTATGCGGATGCATCCGTTCTCGATTTAGGTTCGGGCACACCAGAAACGAGCGTTGAACTGCTCGGCGAAGAATACGGCAACAATATTGAATACACCGTATACCGCGGCGGCGAAATTAACCGCGGCAGACAACTTTTCGGGCAATACCCCACTGCGAACGTCATAGAAAGAAGCGTTGTAATGCTTGATTTCGGCGATAAACTTGCCGATATCAACCAAATGTGGATTCATGTGCGCTGCCTCGACCTTATGGATTACAATCCCGTCGTTGTCGGTATAGTCGCAGCCGCGATAATAATATTAATTGCCGCGCTTGTTCTTTATCATTTCAGATACAGAATTTTTATCAGGCAATATAAGCCGAGAAAGGGTTACAAAAAAATAGAAGCGTAAAAAACAAACAGACCGCCGATTTTGCGGTCTGTTTGTTTTTTAATCCTGCAAAATTCATACAGCAAAGATGCTATTCCCGCCCGTTTATACGGGCAGGGGATTATTACAAAGCAAGATAAATGTTTTTTGCAAAGCATCACCTGTTTTTCTCCCAAAAATCAACGGCAAGATTAAACCATCCCTCCGCAACAGCACCCGTACCGAGACCAAAGCCGTGCAGCCATACATGACTGGCGCATTTTGAGCGCTTTCTGGCGCCCATATGTTGAGGTTCTGGCAGTTGTTATCGTATTACACCCCCGAAACCCATGCTCCGAAATCGCCCAAAAATTGGATTGCATAGAAAAAGATCCGTATTCGGTGGCGTTTTTTACGCCGTCCCACGGCTCTACTTGCTCGGCGGGCTGAAAAAGTTTTGTAGCCTTTGCATATTCCACGCCGAGAAAGTTATAAACGCCGTTATTTTCACGCCCCTTTATCCGTCTGAACTACGGCATTCGCCGTTATTTCGCCCGGCTGACGGGCGGTGGCGGTGAAGTAACGCAGGACAAAACATCCGACTATGGCAAAAATAATTATTGCCGCCAATACGACGCAAACGGCTATGATTATTTTCTTTTTTGTTCTATTCTTTATCGCCATAAAATATTTCCTTATTATATTACTCCCAAATCAAGCAGCCAGCTTGTCACATCGCTTTAAGATGCACCCGAACGGAACCTGTGACCCTCCTGCCAGTTGCCTTCACCAGCCATTTCGGCGAGGAGCTGACCGCTTTGACCCAGCCCCGAACTTGACTACGTGCAGAAGGGAATGACAGTTTTGCCCGTAAAATCGTTATCTTGCACAAATCCGTTGACGGGCCACGCCGCTATGCCCCACCAGATGGGGTAACCGATAAAGACGGTATCGTACTCCGCCCAGTTTTCAACGGTGGTCGATGTGAGCTCCACATCGCGCTGTTCGGGATTTTCGTACTCCTGCACTACGCGGCTGTTTTCGTCGGCCCAGCGCAGATCTGCGCTCGTATAGGGCTGTACGGGAACGAGCTCGAAAGTAGTTCCACCCGTCGCATCGGCGATGTACCCCGCAATTCTTTCGGTGTTGCCGGTCGCCGAGAAATATACGATTAAAATATCGCCGTCGCCCGCGGGGATTGCGGGAGTATCGTCGCCGTTATTCTGGTTGCCTCCCGTCTGTTCATTGTCTGCTGGGGGATTGCTTTCGGCAGCGTTATCCGCACAGGCTGCAAAAGCAAGCATTGACGCGCCCGCAATAAGACTTAAAAAAATCGACAAAAACCTTTTCATAACAATTCTCCTTTACCAGTTTTTCCTGGCGGTATCGCTCGTCTTGCCGCGGCGCTCCTCGACCATTTTGACAAACATTTCAACCGTGGCGGGGTCGGTGTGCGAGAAGAAGGATGACTGCTCTTTATCGAGCGCGGCAATAGCCTGCATGTCCTCGTCGGATAACGTGAAATCGAACACCTTGAAGTTTTCTGCCATTCTTTCGATATGGGTGGACTTGGGAATGACCACTATGCCGCGCTGAATGTGCCAGCGAAGAATGACCTGCGCCACAGTCTTGCCATATTTTTCGCCTATTTTTGCAAGGACGGGGTCGGCGAAAAGTCCCCCTCTGCCCTCGCCGAAGGGCGCCCACGCCTCGTGCGCAACGCCGTACTTTGCCATCCATTTGTTAGCAACCTTCTGCTGATTGTGAGGGTGCGTTTCAACCTGATTAACCATGGGTTTTATGCGCGAGAAAGAGCAGATGTCCACAAGCCTGTCGGGATAGAAATTTGAAACGCCTATTGCGCGAAGTTTGCCTTCGGCATAAAGTTCTTCCAGCGCCCTCCACGCGCCGTAATAATCGGAAAACGGCTGATGAAGGAGAACAAGGTCGATATAGTTGACCTGCAATTTGCGCATGGATTCGAGAACGGATTTTTTGCACTCCTCGTAGCCGTAGTGTTCTATCCACACCTTCGTTGTGATGAATATCTCTTCGCGGGGAATTCCACTTTTATTGATTGCATTGCCTACCTCTTCTTCATTAAAATAAGACTGGGCCGTATCGAGATGGCGGTAGCCGACCCTCAACGCGTCCGACACGCACCTTTCGCACTCCTCGCGCGAAACCTGATATACGCCGTAGCCGAGTTGCGGCATTTTTACTCCGTTTGAAAGGGTTACATATTCCATAAATATTTGCCTCCTTTTATTTACAATGCCATTATATCACCCTTATATTTAAAAGGGAATAGCCGTTTTGTTTATAGCATAAACCAAAAGTAAAAACAAATAATTGTCCCGCGCAGCAATGTTTGCTGCGCGGGACAATTACAAAATTATTAAATAATTAAGTTGCAGTAATTTTTTCTATTATATCCAGAAACCTTTTTACAAGTTTTGAAGGATTGGGCGAATGCAGCACTCCGAACGGAATACGGTAATCCCAGTCTGTGGGTACGAATTTTAAAAGCGGATGCACGTCTTCCCAGCCTTCTACTGTTATTATAGGCACATTCTGAGCCACGGCACGGTTGTATGCGGCGAGATTAAACATATCAAAATCTTTTGTAAGCACCCCCTCGCCTTCAAGCTCGTCGCGCATTTTATCTATATATACGTTCCAGCCGCGGCGGATAAACAGCACGGTTTCGCCCCTCAGTTTTTTTGCCGTTATTATGCTTTCTCCGCTCAGGTGATTAGAAACCGGCACCGCCAGCAGTAACTTTTTATCATAGAGATGAGTAGCCGAGCAACCCCTGTCCGTTAAAAAATTATCGTCGTACAACCCGCCGACAGCGTCTATATGCTGCCCGAGGTTTTTAAGAATTTCGCGCGCGTTGACAGGATTGTTTTCGTAAGGGATGAGCTCAATTTTGAGATTGGGCATACAGCTTTGTATCTGAGACCACAAATCAAGGACAAAGCGCGCGGGGGTCATGGCGGAGACGCCTATACGAATTGACTTGCGGCTTTCGCCCCCGTCTATCTCCCTTGCCTTTTCCACGGCGCGGTCGGAATATTCCACGATATATCGCGCGTCCTGCAAGTAACTTTCGCCAGCCTTGGTAAGGCGCAGACCATGGTTGGTGCGCTCAAACAATGTTACGGATATCTCTTTTTCGAGCGCATTAATCTGCTTCATGACTGCCGTGGGAGTAATAAACAAATCTTCCGCCGCTTTACTAAAACTTCCGCACTCCGCAACTTTTATAAAAGTTTCCAGTCTTCCGTCAAACATCTTACACCCCCGCATTTACTTTGAGTATATATTTTGAGTATATATTAAGTATATATATTATAACAACCGCAATCAATCATGTCTATAAAATTAAATTATATCAACAAAAAAAGCGTCCTCCGACCCGAACAAACTTTGCTTGTTTGCCGCCCCTCGATTCCCGCATCGTCGTTTTAAAATTGAGCGCGCCCAGCAAAATGCAGGACGCGCTCAATTGGTACTCCCGGCGGGAATCGAACCCACAACGGCCCCTTAGG
>DVHK01000077.1 GCA_018712135.1 Candidatus Coproplasma avicola
GTGACCAACGACGCCCACTACCTCACCCGTGAGGACGCCGAGATGCAGGATGTGCTCATGTGCATCCAGATGAAAAAGACGCTTGACGACCCCAAGCGCATGAAATTCGACACGCAGGAGTTCTATTTCAAGAGCGGCGACGAAATGGCGGCGCTCTTTTCGGCTTATCCCGAGGCGATTTCCAACACCCGCGTCATTGCCGACAAGGTGACGGAGCCCGCCTTCAACCTCGACAAAAAGGGATATCCCATCCGCGACACCTCGCTCATCCCCGGCTACACCCCGCCGGACGGGTCAACGCCGCCCGAATACTTGAGAAAGCTCACCGCAGATGGGTTGAAGAGGCGCTACGGCGAGGTCACAAAGAGGGAACTCGACCGCGCAGAGTATGAACTGGGCGTAATCATCGGCATGGGCTTTGCTGAATACTATCTCATTGTCTGGGACTTTATCAACTGGTCAAAGGCAAACGGCATTCCGGTAGGTCCCGGGCGCGGTTCGGGCGTCAGCTCTATCGTCGCCTATGCGATCGGCATAACCGACGTCGAGCCGCTGCAATACGACTTGCTCTTTGAGCGATTTCTCAACCCTGACCGCGTATCCATGCCCGACTTCGATATCGACTTCTGCACCGACAGGCGCAGCGAAACTATCGAATACGTCCGCCAGAAGTACCACCCCGAAAACGTCTGCCAGATAGTCACATTCGGCACAATGGCGGCAAAAAACTCGATTAAAGACGTAGGACGCGTAATGCGCGTGCCATATTCCGAAACCGACAGGCTGACAAAGATAATGGACGGCAAGACTTCTATAGGCGACCTTTTGGGGCGCAGGATAGAGGGGGCGAGGGCGACCTACGAAGCCGAAACCGATCCTGACAAAAAGGCTGATGCCGAGGGCAAGCTAAACGATTTAAAAGCTGCACGCAATAATGAGTTCTGTGAAATTTACGAAACCGACGTAACTTTGCGGCGCGTAATCGACATGGCTATGCAGATAGAGGGTATGCCCCGTCAGACAGGCATGCATGCAGCCGGCGTCGTTATCTGCCGCAAAAAGATTGCCGACAACGTTCCCCTTTCACGCAACGGCGAAGATATAACCACCCAGTTCGTCGCAAAGGAGATCGAGGCGCTCGGAATGCTCAAAATGGACTTCCTCGCGCTCGTCACCCTGACCGATATTAAAAAGTGCATAGATTACATACGCGAAAATCACGGCATCGATGTTGACTTCCATAAAATCGGCTACACCGATGCGGGTGCGTATTCACTCATTTCCGAAGGCGATACCGACGGCGTGTTCCAGCTTGAAGCCGGCGGCATGAAAAAATTCATGCGCCAGTTAAAACCCGACTGCCTTGAAGACCTGATAGCGGGCGTTTCGCTCTACCGTCCAGGCCCCATGCGCTTTATTGACAGCTTTTGCAACCGCAAGCACGGTATCGAGCCCATAGCCTACGACTGCCCCGAAGAGGAAAAAATATTAAAAGTCACTTATGGCATTCCCGTCTATCAGGAACAGGTAATGCAGATCTTCCAGTACCTCGCGGGATTTTCCCTCGGCGAAGCAGACCTCGTCCGCCGCGCCATGGGCAAAAAGGATAAAAAGACGCTGATGGCGCAGAAGGAAAAATTCATAAACGGCGGCATCAGCGATACTAACGGCTCGACGATCGTCGGCTGCGTAAAAAACGGCATTTCCGCAGAAGTCGCGGCAAAAATATTTGCCGACATGGAGGGCTTTGCGTCCTACGCGTTCAACAAATCGCACGCGGCGGCGTATGCCACGCTCGCCTACCAGACAGCTTGGCTCAAAAAATATTATATCAAAGAATTTATCTGCGCACTTTTAAATAACCGCCTCAATAAAATAGAGGAAATAACAAAATATGTTCTCTACCTCAAAGATAAGGGCATAAAAGTACTCCCGCCAGATATCAACAAATCAAAAACGGTATTCTCCGTTCAGGACGGCGGCGTAAGGTTCGGGCTCTCGGCGCTCAAAGGCACGGGGCAGAGTGCGATCGACGACGTGATAGCCGAGCGCGAAAAGAACGGCGAATTCAAGGATTTTCCCGATTTCGTCCTGCGCTGCGCACCTTTCGTCAACAAGCGAATAATCGAAGGACTCATTCTCGCGGGCGCTTTCGACTCGATGGGGATTGCACGTTCAAGGCTGTTTGCCGTTTATGACGAAGTTTATTCACGAGCAACGGGCATCAGCAAACAGAAGAACGGCGACCAGATGTCACTCTTCGGAGAATTTATCGAAGAGGAAAAAATAGAGGTAGAATATCCCGATATACCCGAATACGATGTCATGGACAAACTCTCCAAGGAAAAGCAGGTTCTCGGCGTATACGTCAGCGGACATCCTTTCGATAAATATAAATCGGCCTTCAAAGATAAAAACTTCAATTGTTCTATGCTTGAATACACCGAGGATGAGGACGGCAACCGCACCTACACCCAGGTTGAGCAGGGAATGCAGGTGGAGATGGGCGGCATAATTTCAGCTTATCGCCGCACCACAACCAAGCGCACTGGAGCAATAATGGCATTTGTGACGGTTGAGGATGTCTACGGCTCGGTAGAGTGCGTTGCCTTTCCCGCTATTTTTGAAAGGGCAAAAGCCGCCATCGCAAACGATAAAATAGTTACCGTTAGGGGCAAGCTCGACCTCGACGGCGGCAAGGAACCTTCGATTATTCTCGACGACCTCAAAGAGTTCGACGTTGAAGCATTTGAAGGCAGAGCCGGAACAGTTAAGCAAACTGTAAAAAAAGATATCAAACAGCCCATCCTCTGGCTGAACGCCACGTCTCTCTCCGATGTGGATTTCGACGATTTTGTATCTATGCTGTCTAATTACGAGGGCGAAACGACATGTGCGATAGTCAGAGGAAACAAAAAATATAAGTTGCCTCACGGCATAAATTACTGCCGCGGATTGCTCGCCGAACTCGGCGGATTCATTCTCGACAAAGATATTAAATATATTGAGTAAAAAAATATCCAAAAAGGGTTGTAAATCTTAAATCTATCTGTTATAATATAAAATGGAAATGATGAAAAAGTATTGCGGCAAAGGGGGCATACGGGTCAAACCGTGCGCAATACGATTTTTCGGAGGAATATTTTTATGAAGAGGATAGGCTTGCTTACTAGTGGCGGAGATGCTCCCGGCATGAATGCCTGCATAAGGGCGGTAGTGCGCACTGCGCTCTATTACGGTATGGAAGTCTACGGGATCGAGCGCGGCTACCAGGGTCTCATCGACGACGAGATGATCTCTATGGAAATGCGCTCTGTTTCCGATATCGTTCAGAGGGGCGGTACAAAACTGCGCACGGCAAGATGTCTTGAAATGCTCACCAAAGAGGGGCAGAAAAAGGCTGTAAAAACGCTTGAAGCGCGCGGAATCGAAGGTCTTGTCGTCATTGGCGGCGACGGCTCTTTCAGGGGCGCGAAATGCCTTTCGGAAGAGTACGGAATTCCTACGATAGGCATTCCCGGCACCATCGACAACGACCTTGAATACACTGATTATACCCTCGGCTTCGATACCGCGGTCAATACTTGTATCGACGTCATCAATAAACTGCGCGACACCATGACCTCGCACGAAAGAATTTCGGTCGTCGAAGTAATGGGCAGGCGTTGCGGCGACATCGCTCTGTACGCCGGTATTGCGTCCGGGGCGGAGATTATCGTTGTTCCCGAAGTCGTCTTTGACCTCGACGATATCGTTATGCGCATAAACCGTTCGCGTGCAAACGGCAAACATTCTAACATTGTAGTTGTTGCGGAAGGCGTATGCACGGCCGAAGAATTTGCAAAACAGTTGCAGTCGGTTACAACATATTCGGTAAGACCCACAACAATAGGTCATATTCAGCGCGGCGGTTCGCCTTCAATGGCAGACAGAATGCTTGCCGCCCAGTTCGGCAACAAAGCTGTAAGACTTCTCAACGAGGGAATCGGCAACCGCGTTGTGGGTATTCATAAAAATGAAATTATCGATATGGATATAATCGAAGCGGTCAGCATGAAGAAAAAGTTTAATTACGAGCTCTACGAAACGCTTCAAATGATTTCGATGTGATTCGAAAGCCGCTTATTTAAGCGGCTTTATTTTTGCCCCGCAGATTTGTTGCGCCGCGCGGAATGCACGTTAAAGTTTAACAACATTTTTTGTAAAGGAGGGCATTTTTTAAGTGATTTTAACAGTCAGTTTAAGTCCCTGCATAGATGTGAATATCGAGGTCGACTCTCTCTCCGTCGGTATGTCGCATAAAATTATCAGCAAAAGAATTTTTTACACAGGCAAAAGCATAAATGTTTCAATAGGTCTTGCACGGCTCGGCGCTCAGGCATTCGTAACAGGATTTATGTACGAAGACAACGGCAGACTCTTTGAACAGGAGCTGCACCGCGAAGGCATAAATTATAAATTTGTATGGAGTCAGGGAAGGGTTCGCGAAAATTATAAATTCGTCGACCATAAATCTATGCTCACGGAGTTCGACGACGTTTCTCCCGAAATTACTCTCCAAAAACAGGATGACCTGATAAATTTAATTGCAGAGTTTTCCCCAAAATGCGAGGCGGTGTTTGTTGCGGGTGGTCTTGCAAAGGGTATGACGGCGGATTTTTACAAGAGAATTCTTCGAGCCGTGCCGGACAATGTGGTAAAAATCGTCGACAGCGAAGGCGACAGGCTGCGCTATGCGTTGGAGTGCGGCGTAAACCTTGTCAAGCCCAATGTTGAAGAGTTGCAACGCACGCTCGGTATTCGAGTAAAAAATCGCGCTATGGCGCTCGACGGGGCAAAACAGCTCGTCGCTATGGGCGCAAAAAATGTGTTGCTTTCCCTCGGAAAGGAGGGGGCGATTATTACCGACGGAACGAAAAGTTATTATTGCAAATCAAATAACGTTGCAATGAACTCTACCGTCGGCGCCGGTGACGCCATGGTAGCCGCTGCGATGACGGCGCTCGTCCGCGGAGCTGACAACGCCGAGGTGTTAAAGTGCGGCGTTGCCGCCGGAACGGCGGCGGTTATCACCCCCGACACAATTTCCTTCAAAAAAGAAAAGTATGATGAAATATTTTCTTGCCTTTCGGTAAAAGAAATTTAACAATACCCCTTGATTTTTACGCACATTTTGTATATAATTATAAGTACAAACAAGGAGGATGCAAAATATGTGGAATGAAAATGCACCTATGGAACTTTTAAAGGAATTACCCGCCGTGCTCAACGACGCAAACCTTGCCCGCATTCAGCAGATAATCGACTATGATAAATTTGTCAACAGCGCAGAACGCGGATATGATCTGTGCGGACAGTATGCACCTTTCTGCAACGGATGTGATAAATCACGCCCCTATTCTTGTGCAATATCTTATGTAAGAATGATGCAAAGGGAAGGTGTGGAAGTAAAAATTCAAAGCGACATGGAAGAAGTTCTGTCTGAAAAAGTAGAACAGCCCGCCGAAGAGGAACAGCCTTCAAAAAAGCTTATCCGCATCGCAGTAGCAAAGCGTAAAGCTTAATTTATTCCGCACATAATGCCGCCGCAACGATGGTATAACCCAATACAGCGGCGGCTTTTTTGCTGTGTATGATAATTTTTTGCCGCCAAAAAAAGACGTGAAATTATTTAATATCAAAGCGCAAATTTTTTACGTATTTTGTCTGAAAATGAATTGACATTCTATGTTATTTTAAATATAATATTCAGGTAATGTGTTTGCGCTGCTATGGCTCAGCAGGTAGAGCACGTCCTTGGTAAGGAC
>DVHK01000078.1 GCA_018712135.1 Candidatus Coproplasma avicola
TTGTCCAATTTCATTATACCACATTCCGTTGCTCGAAATGACATAAGTAATATAATAGCTGTTCCAAAAACTTCGTCAGCGGCGACACCCCGCCAACGGAACGTCGCTTCACCAATATTTCATAAATTTTACAGCGCGTGGCGGCGTAAAGAATTTGTAAATTTTGTATTTATTGTGTTATAATTTATGCTGAAATAAAAGAATTTTTTTAATTTACTTATGGCTAAACTAATGGGTATCGATGTCGGCTCAACGACGGTTAAAGTCGTTGCAATCGACGAACAGTTCAATATTATATACAAATCTTACGTGCGCCACTATGCGCGGGTCAGGGAAACAGTTCTTTCCGAACTTGAAAAAGTGCGTGCACGGTTCCCCGGCGACTACTCGGTTTCCATAACGGGCAGCGCGGGTCTGGGCATATCCCAGCGCAGCGGCATAAACTTCGTTCAGGAAGTTCAGGCGGCGTTCATCGCCATTCGCAGATACTATCCCGATGCCGATGCCGCAATAGAGCTGGGCGGCGAGGATGCAAAAATAATCTTCATAACGGGCGGCACCGAGCAGCGCATGAACGGCAGCTGTGCGGGCGGCACGGGCGCATTCATCGACCAGATGGCAACCCTTTTAAACGTCACCGTGCAGGATATGGACGAACTCGCCTTAAAGGCGCAAAAGGTCTATCCCATAGCTTCGCGCTGCGGCGTTTTTGCCAAGTCCGACATTCAGCCCCTCATCAACCAGGGCGCAAAAAAAGAGGATATATCCGCTTCGATATTCCAGGCGGTCGTCGACCAGACGGTCTCAGGTCTCGCTCAGGGCAGAAGAATAAAGGGCAAAGTGCTTTTTCTCGGCGGGCCGCTGTATTTTTTAAAGGCTCTCCGTAAAGCCTTTGTCGAAACTTTAAACCTCGGCGACAACGCCATCTTCCCGGACGACGCCCCCTGTTTTATGGCGATCGGAGCGGCGCTCAATTCGCAGGCAAACAAGCCCGAAAGTCTGTCGTCCGTCATTCAGAAGCTCGCAAACGTGCGCGACAGCGAGGAGATCGAAACGGGCGAGCCACTCTTTACGAGTAAGGAGGAGTACGCCGATTTCGTCGCCCGCCACCGCGCAACCGACCTCAAATTCTGTGACATCGCCACCTACAAGGGCGAGGCGTACCTCGGCATAGATTCGGGCTCAACAACCACAAAGCTGATATTGATCACACCCGACTGCCGCATTTTATATTCGCACTACCAGTCCAACAACGGTCAGCCGCTCGACATAGTCATCGAAAAACTGCGCGAAATTTATAAAAAGACGGAAGGCAGGGTTAAAATCGCCGCGAGCGCCGTCACGGGCTACGGCGAAGACCTCATCAAAGCTGCCATAAAGGCAGACTTCGGCATTGTCGAAACGGTCGCGCACTTTAAAGCCGCGCTGCATTTCAACCCCAAGGTCGACTTCATAATCGACATCGGCGGTCAGGACATAAAGTGCTTTAAAATTAAAAACGGAGCGATAGATTCCATCATGCTCAACGAGGCGTGCTCCTCGGGCTGCGGTTCGTTCATTCAGACTTTCGCCAGGGCGATGGGAATGGAAATAGATATATTTTCGCAGGAGGGGCTGTTCGCCAAACATCCCGTCGAGCTCGGCTCGCGCTGCACGGTGTTCATGAACAGCGCCGTCAAGCAGGCGCAGAAGGAGGGGGCGAGCGTGCAGGACATCTCCGCGGGTCTGTCCTCTTCCATAGTCAAAAATGCAATATACAAGGTAATCCGCGCGGCTTCCGCCGACGAGCTGGGCGACAACATAGTCGTTCAGGGTGGCACCTTCTTAAACGACGCCGTTCTGCGCTCGTTTGAAATGGAAACGGGCAAAAATGTCATCCGCCCCGGCATCGCGGGGCTCATGGGTGCGTTCGGCGCGGCGCTCTATGCCAAGGAAAATATCTCGGGCGCGAGCACTACGATGGAAGAGGAAGAGCTCAAAGATTTTTCGTATAAGTCGCTCTCCACCAACTGCCGCGCGTGCACCTCTAATTGTAACATCAACATAATAACCTTCGGTGACGGCAGAAAGTTCGTTTCCGGCAACAAGTGCGAACGCGGCGCAGGATTAAAGCCCGCCGCTGACGATCTTGATATATACTCATATAAGCAGGGGCGCTTAATTGAGTGTATCCGCGGCGAAAACAAGGATAGCCGCAAGGCGCGCGTAGGGCTTCCCTTGCAGCTGGGTATGTACGAACAACTCCCCTTGTGGGCGGGATTTTTTGAAAGTCTGGGCTTTGAAGTAGTTCTGTCCGAAAAATCTTCGCGCAAGCTCTACTTCAAGGGGCAGCACACCGTCGCTTCGGACACGGCGTGCTACCCCGCAAAGCTCATTCACGGTCATATAGAGAGCTTGCTCGATATGGGCGTCGACTTCATATTCATGCCCTGCGAAAGCTATAACCTCGACGAGCGCGACTCTACCAACCACTACAACTGCCCCATAGTCGCATACTATCCCGAACTTTTAAAGGCTAACAACGAGCGCCTCAACGACGGCAATTTCATAATGCCCTACCTCGATTTAAACGAGGAGGAAAACACCGTCAAAAAGCTGTATGCAATATTCAAAAAGTACGGCATTTCAAAAAAGCAGGTGCGTGCCGCCTTGGGCGAAGGTTTCGCCCGCCTCGAAAGTTATCACGCCGACATTAGGGCGAAGGGCGACGAAATTCTTCAAAAGGCGACCGCCGCGGGCAAGCAGATTGTCATTCTCGCGGGCAGACCTTACCACCTCGACAACGAGATCAACCACGGCATAAACAAACTTTTAACCTCGCTCGGCATGGCAGTTCTGTCCGAGGACAGCGTGTTTGAAAAGGGCAATTATGTAAAGGTCAACGTCCTCAATCAGTGGACGTACCACGCCCGCCTTTACCGCGCCGCCGAATTTGCCACGCGGCACGAAAACGTCAACCTCGTTCAGCTCGTGTCCTTCGGGTGCGGCATAGACGCAATAACAACCGACCAGCTGCGCGTTATTCTGGAAAAAGGCGGCAAGCTGTATACGCAGATTAAAATAGACGAAATCAACAACCTCGGCGTGGTAAAAATCCGTCTGCGCAGCATGCTCGCCGCGATTGAAGAGGGCAAGCGCAAAAAGGAGAAAAATGCAGGATAAAATAACCGTAGATTATACCGACAACTATCCCCGCTGGAAGGACGAGTATAAGAATACATACAAAATCCTCGTCCCAGACATGCTGCCATGGCACTTCGCCATAATCGAACAGCTGTTGAAGATGGAGGGATACGACGTCGAAATATTAAAGAACGACACCCGCGCCGTGATAGACGAGGGCTTGAAGCACGTTCACAACGACACGTGCTATCCCTGCCTGTGCGTCGTCGGTCAGTATATCGACGCCTTAAAGAGCGGCAAGTACGACGTAAACCACACCGCCGTATTAATCTCTCAGTCGGGCGGTGGGTGCAGGGCTTCCAACTACATCCCGCTCATCCGAAAGGCGTTGAAGGCGGAATTCCCCAACGTCCCCGTAATTTCTTTGAACTTTTCGGGTCTCGAAAAGGATTCATCCTTCAAAATAGGCTTAAAACTGCTGTTAAAGCTGGCTTTCGCCATCTTCTACGGCGACAGTATTATGTGGTGCTACAACCAGACCCGCCCCTACGAGCAAAAGGCGGGCGAAGCCGACAAGGCTCGCGCCAAGGCTATGGATATTGTAATTTCCTCATATAAAGAGGGCAATTACTATAAATATAAAAAGATCAACGCCGCCATTATCTCCGCGTTCGCAGCGGTCAATAGGAGAGACGTCAAAAAGGTAAAGGTGGGCATCGTTGGCGAAATATATGTAAAGTATGCTTACCTCGGCAACAACCATCTTGAAGAGTTTCTGCTCTCCGAGGACTGCGAACCCGTAGTCCCCGCTCTCATGGATTTCGTGTTGTACTGCATAGTTAACAACATTAACGATTCAGATCTCTATGGGAAAAAGGGCATTTTTTACACCGCAAACCGCATACTGTACAAAGTGCTGTACCGCATGCAGAAAAATATCATTAAACAGTTCAAAAAGGAGGGCACTTTCGAGCCCATCCACGACTTCGAGCATTTAAGAAAGTGCGCCGATAAGGTCATAAACCAAGGCGTAAAGATGGGTGAAGGCTGGCTCATTCCCGCCGAAATGGCTGCCCTTGCCGAAACGGGCACCGAAAATATCGTCTGCGCCCAGCCCTTCGGGTGCCTTCCCAATCACATAGCGGGCAAGGGAACGATACGTACCCTAAAAAATATGTACGAGCACGAAAATATCGTCGCTGTCGACTATGATCCCTCGGCAACCAAAGTCAACCAGGAAAACCGCATTAAACTCATGCTTTCAACCGCCCGCGAGAATATGAAAAAATAACATGAGTTTGCATGGATATCGCCATGTATGAGGTAGGGGAGGGATTCTGAATATACTAAACGATTTTTAAGACAGAAAAAGTTAAGCCGCCTGTTGCTTGCAGGCGGCTTAACTTTATTTATGATTTATTTTATGGTCGTGGGACGCTTTATGCTCTTTATCATAGCAAAAATCATATATGCTATGCCCAAGAGAGAAAATACTATTACAAATATCAGTTCGCGTGAAAATGCGTTGCGGAACTCTTCGTTGGCCTTCATTTCAAGATTAAAGAAGTCAAGGTAATTACCTGTCAGTCCGAGGT
Organism: Candidatus Coproplasma avicola; assembly: GCA_018712135.1. Classification (GTDB taxonomy): domain Bacteria; phylum Bacillota; class Clostridia; order Christensenellales; family Borkfalkiaceae; genus Coproplasma; species Coproplasma avicola. Next base: position 4,719 of record DVHK01000078.1, read on the forward strand.
CGTTGTATGCAAGACCGACAGAAACAATTACAGTACCTAAATATGCGGCTACGATGCATACGATCGAAACTACGCTGACTATTGCAATCATGCCCCAGTTTTGTTTGCCGCCAAACTTTTTATACAGGAACCAGCCTAAAAATACAGCTACAAACGCCGAAATAGATGAGATGAAACCCGCCGCATATATGCCTATGCACAATGCAGCGCCCACAAGCCCGCCAATAAGCGCTCCGCCGAAGCCTTTAAGGTAATTGTTGGGAGCATTGACAAAGTCGGCGTTTTCTGTTTCTATGAGTTTATTTATGTCTCCTATGCAATCGACATCGGCGGTAATGGTTGCACCGTCAATAACATATTCCTTATGTTCCGAAAGGCTGAGCTCTTTACCGCATACCGGGCAATATTCTTCGCCGAGCGCGCCTGCATTTTTTAGGGTTTCCACTGTAAAGTCGATTACCTGCATAAGCCTGCCCGCAAGTTTGCCGATGGTAAAATCGTTGAGTCCCAGCAAAAATCCGTATGCTGTAAACGAAGGCTTTGCGTACTTGATTGCCGCAGAGCGGAACTCATCAAGTACTTTGCTTTTTGCTTCGTCTGTGGTGTGGCACGAAATGTGCACCCTCACGGGCGAAACATTGTCAAGCGCGACATAGGTCACGTTCATTTCATAGCCTTTGTACTTTGCGTACGCGGCGGCGCCTTTCATTGTAAATCCCGCCTGCAAAAGAACGGCTTCAAGTTTTTTGTTCATTTCACATTCTCTCTTTATGTTTATTTGCTGCAATATTTTTGTTAAATAGTTGCAACACATATATTATAACTCACATATTATCATATGTCAATATTACAATAAATAATTATAAAAATTTATGAGTGCAGTTTTTTCGTCTCTTTATCGTTTGCAAATAAACAAGGCGTGCGTGCGCACATTTGTACGCACGCACGCCTTGTCTATCATTACATTTAACTTAAAATCATTACCTGATTGTATGTCGGCGAGTATAAAATAGTTACCTCTTTATCGGCAAGCCTATAAAACCAGTATGAAAACTTTTGGCTTATAACGGTAATTTTTTGCCCGTCGTACCTGAATTTTACAGCTAATTTTATGGGCGGGGTGCCTTTGTAGGGTTTTAAGGTCACGTTGACGGGCGTAACCTGACGCTCGGTCAGATGTTCGTCCGCAAGCCACAAATTTATTTCCTTATAAATCTGCTCTCTCCTGAATGCAAGGAAAAATGCAACGATAAGGATAAATGTTGCAACTGTTCCGATGGTAATTCCCGCAGTAGAAAGAGCTTCGGGCTGCGCAGAGCACGAACTCGACGCCGTAAATGCGATGCCCGCAACAAATAGCGCTACCCCGCATATTGCCACCGCCCGCAGTATTTTAGGATTGCCCACCCTGCCGTGTTTGAATGTGTAGGCTATATATCTTTTTTCCATTGCCCAACGCCTGTCTTTTTTAAGCGGTTTAAAATTTGTGCGCTGATTAAAAGATGTTTATTCAGCGGAGATATTTTAAAGTTTTACGGCGGACATTCGCAGGCGGACATAATCGGAGTACCATTTCCCGCCGCGCAAAAGCTTGGGTTTAAGCGCTTCGGCGGCGTCGCGGCGTATATCTTTGCAGAGTCTGTCGTCCAATCCGGCAAATGGCTTGCGTATAAACATGGCGATCCACTCTTCCAGTCCGTTTTCTCCTTCGAGCAGAGTGGGGCGGGGGAACAGCCGCGCATATGTCACGGCAAAGCCCGTCCCCTCCAAAAGGGATGAGTACTGTCCGACAGTGGGGAAGTAGAAGGGCGTTTTATATTCCAGCCCGCGCGCGGCAAATTGCCTTTCAAGTTCGTCGTGTATCAGCTGATTATTCTTGAATCCGCCCATTTCAAACACGAATTGCCCGCCTTTTTTAAGACAGTCGCGCACGCACAGCATCATGTCGGGTTGTCTGTCCTCGTCTATCCAGTGCAGAACGGCGTTGGAGAACACCGCGTCGAACTGCCTGTCAAGGGTAAAATCGGTTGCGTCGCCCTCGATAAACTCTATGCCGGGGCAAGTCTTTTTTGCGAGCGCAAGCTGGTTGCGCGACATGTCCATTCCGATAACATTGTGACCGAGTCCTGCAAGCACTTTTGTGAGCGTGCCGTTTCCGCAGCCGAGGTCGAGCACGCTGAGGTGTTCGCCGTGCAGAAGTTTAATAACGTCCCGCCCGTAGTCGGGCACGAACGAAAATTTAGCCGCGTAAGAATCGGCGTCCCAGTCGCTGACAGCTATCAATGGCTGAACCTTCCCGTCTTAACGTTTTCAATAGAACGCTTTGCCGCTTTGACGACGTTCTGTTTTGTAAAGCCGAAGTATTCAAAAAGTTCCTTTGCAGGGCCGGACACGCCGAACGTCTTCATCGCGATGACTTCACCGTAGTCGCGGCTGTAACGGTACCAGCTGTAATGCGAAGCCGCCTCCACGCAAACCCTCGCCATGACGTCCCTGTCGATTACGCTGTCGCGGTATTCTTCGCTCTGCTGTTCAAATTTTTCGATGCTTACCATCGAAATTACCTTAGCCTTGATGTTCTCTTCGGCTAGCGCCTCTTTCGCCTGCATACAAATTTCAACTTCGGAACCGCTCGCGATAAGCAGAACATCGGGCTTTCCTTCGCAGTCGGCAAGCACGTAAGCGCCCTTTTCCGCGCCCTCGTATCCGTGCTCGTAGGCGGGCAGATTCTGCCTCGTTTCAACGATGACGGTGGGGCAGCTGTCGGTGAACGCCGCCTTGAACGCCGCATAGGTTTCGGTGCCGTCGCAGGGGCGGAATACGTTGATGTTGGGAATGGAGCGCAGGGATATAAGCTGCTCCATCGGCTGGTGAGTGGGGCCGTCCTCGCCCACGCCTATCGAGTCGTGCGTCATAACGTAAAGGACGGGTATATTCATGAGCGCCGTCATTCTTATGCTGGCTTTCATGTAGTCGGTGAAGGAGAAGAAGGTCGAGCATACGGCTTTAAGTCCGCCGTGCAGCTGAATGCCGTTGCATATGGCAGCCATGGCGTGCTCGCGTATGCCGAAGTGAATGTTGCAGCCCTCCCTGTGTTCGGGCGAAAAGTATTCCGAACCCTTTATTTCGGTCTTGGTGGAGGGGGCGAGGTCGGCGGAACCGCTCATTATATTGGGCATGGATTTTGCAATCTCGTTCAGAATCTTGCCGCCGCACGAACGGGTGGCTTCGGGCTTGTCGAAAGCGGGAAGTTTGCCTTCTATCTCCGCCCAGTCGGGCTGAATGCCGCTCATAAAGCGCTTGTATTCTGCCGCAAGTTCGGGGTAAGCTTGTTCGTAGCGCGCAAATAGGTCGTTCCATTCGTCCTCTTTTTTGGCGCGCTCGTTTGCAATGGCAAGGCAGTGTTCTTTTACGTCCTCGGGTACCTCAAAGGGAGGGAGATCCCAGCCGAGGTTCTTCTTCGTTGCCTGCAAGTTCTCCTCGCCTATGGGCGCGCCGTGGCAGTCCGCAGACCCTGCAAGGGGTGAGCCGTAGCCTATTACTGACCTGCATATAATTACAGTGGGCTTGTTCTTTTCAGCCTTTGCGCGGGTGAGCGCGTCGTTGAGCGTGTAAAGGTTATTGGCGTTGCGCACGCGCAATACCTGCCAGCCCTGTGCGAGGAATCTGGTAGCAACGTTTTCGTCGAAGGTGTTCTTCATGTTGCCTTCGATGGTCGTGTCGTTGCAGTCGTATAGGAGAATGAGCTTGCCCAGCTTCTGCGTTCCCGCAAACGAGCATGCTTCGTATCCTATGCCCTCTTCAAGGCATCCGTCGCCCGTGAGCACGTAGGTGTAGTGGTCTACAATGGGAAAATCGGGTCTGTTGAACAGCGCGGCAAGGTGCGCCTCGGCTACGGCAAAGCCCACGGCGTTGCCAACGCCCTGACCGAGGGGGCCGGTCGAAGTTTCAACGCCCGCCGTCTTGCCGTATTCGGGGTGACCGGGCGTGCGCGAGCCGAGCTGGCGGAAATTGATAATGTCCTCTTTGGTAACGTCGTAGCCGAAGAGGTGCAAAAGCGAATATAAAAGCATCGAACCGTGCCCGGCAGAAAGGACAAATCTGTCCCTGTTGTGCCATTGGGGGTTGCGGCAGCTGAAACTGAGGTGTTCGGCAAACAGCTCATAGCCGATGGGCGCAGCGCCCATGCAAATGCCGGGGTGTCCCGATTTGGCCCTCTGAATGGCTTCCGCCGAAAGGATTCTGATAGTGTCTACGCTTTTCTGCTCAACTGACATTTTTTAAATTCTCCTTAATTATTTCGCACTTAAACCGTACTTAATTGGGTTCAGGCGTTTCGTATAAATTTTTCAAGATTGCCTGCGTCGATAAACGCATAATCTTTAATTACGTCGTAAAGTCTTGCGGCGATAATTTTGTTGCCGCCCTTCGTGTTGCTTTCAAAATTTATGGGCATTACGGGGTCGTGAACGCTCATACGTATCAAAAACCATCCGTCGCCTTCGCCTTTTTTAAAGCTGACCTTAACGCCTTCGTAGTTGTCTTTTGCAACGTCAAGTCCCGCCGTGCGCGCCTTCTTTTTTATATCTTCTATAAGTTGCGCTCCCTCTGCGCGGAAGTCGTTTGTTAAGGAATTAAAGGTAATCCTTACTTCGTCTTCTTCTGCGGGGTGCTCAAGATCTTTTATAAGGTCGCCCAGCTTTTCGCCTTTCTTAGTTTGTTGGGCAAGACAAATAAGTATTCTCGTCACAAGGTACGCGCCATCGTCCAAAAAATAATTGTCGGCAAACGCGGCGTGCCCGCTCGTTTCTATGGCAATGGGGCAGTATTCGCCCTCGGCGTTGCGCCTTACGGCTTCGTCAATGACGTTTTTATATCCCCTTTTAAATCTCAGGTGCTTGCCGCCCAGTTTTTCGATAAATTTGGTAAGTCCGTCGCTCGTCACGCTGTCGGTGACAATAGTTCCGCCCTTCTCGCCAAGCACCATGGCGGCGGTGAGGGCTATAAGGTCGTTGCGGTTTATTTCGTGACCGTCGCAGTCTACCGCGCCCGCTCTGTCTACATCGGTATCAAAAATCACGCCCAGGTCGGCGTGCTCTTTAAGCACGGCGCTTTTAAGGCAGTCGATAGCCTTTTTGTCCTCGGGGTTGGGAATGTGGTTTGGGAACGTCCCGTCGGGTTCAAGGTTTATGCTGCCCTCGGTGTCTGCGCCGAGAGGCTTCAATACGAGGTCGCAAAAGAACCCGCCCGCGCCGTTTCCGGCGTCGACGATAATTTTTTTGCCTTTGAGCGGCTGCTGTTCGCCGCAGGCTTCGCGCACCTTTTCAACGAGCGACGCGCAGTAATAGGGGAGGTATGAAAAGCACTTAACTTCGCCCAGTTTTTGCGCGGCGGCAAAGTCGCCTTCTGCGGCGATGTGTAAAATTTCGTCTATGTCCTCGCCGGAAAGCCCGCCTTCGGGCGTGAAAAATTTAAGCCCGTTTCTGTCGGAGGGCAGGTGCGAAGCCGTAATCATTATGGATGCATCGCATGGTATTTTGCCTTTGAGTAACATGAACATGGAGGGGGTGGAGCACAGCCCGCAGTTGAGCGCGTCGACTCCCTCGTCCGTCACGGCGTTTAAAACCTGTTTTAAAATTCTGTCCGTGGATATGCGCACGTCGTGACCGACGGCTATAAGCGCGGGCTTTTTGCCGCACTTTTTTTCATGCCACGCGCAGAATGCGCGCACTATGGCATAAATAACCTCGTCGGTCAGCGTTATCGGCGAAGTGATTTCGCTGGCAATGCCCCTCACGTCGCTTCCGCTTTTAAGTTTTTTAAGGTCTGAGTAGTTCATACAATTTAATTATACAATATTTGCGCCCCATTGACAACTATATGAGCGGCTTTTGCATTAATTTTGCAACATCAAACTTTACAAAAAAGCGCTTTAATTATTTTGTATTTGCCGTGCGTTATGCTATAATAGTTCAGAAATAATTTGTACGGAGAGATTTATGTCCAAAAACGACAACCGCAATTTTGTTGAACAAATTGCCGACATCGAAACAGATTTTCCAAGATGGTACACCGATGTGGTCATTAAAACCCAGCTCGTAGACTACGGTCCCGTCAAGGGCACAATGGTAATACGTCCCTACGGTTATGCTATATGGGAGAATATTCAGAAAGAACTTGACAAGCGCTTTAAAGCCACGGGTCATCAGAATGCTTACTTTCCCCTGCTCATTCCCATGTCCTTTTTCACTAAGGAGGCAGAGCATGTAGAGGGCTTCGCGCCTGAAGTAGCGGTGGTGACGCACGCAGGCGGTGAAGAGCTGACAGAACCTCTCGCGATCCGTCCCACGTCCGAAACTATTTTCGGCAATATGTATTCAAAATGGATACAGTCCTATCGCGATTTGCCCGTGCTCATCAACCAGTGGGCAAACGTTATGCGCTGGGAAAAGACCACGCGCCCCTTTCTTCGTACCTCTGAATTTTTATGGCAGGAGGGTCACACCGCCCACGCCACCGAAGACGAGGCAATGGAAGAAACGATGAAAATGTTGGATGTATATAGGGAATTTGCCGAAAACTGCCTCTCTATCCCCGTAATCACGGGCAGAAAGACCGAAAAGGAGAAATTTGCGGGCGCAGTCGCCACCTTCGGCATGGAAGCCATGATGAAGGACGGCAAGTCCTTGCAGGCGGGCACTTCTCATTTTCTCGGACAGAATTTCGCAAAAGCTTTTAATATAAAGTTTCTTGATAAAGACGGCGCTCAGAAGTATGTGTACACTTCAAGCTGGGGCGTATCTACCCGCCTGATCGGCGCGCTCATAATGGCTCACGGCGACGCCCGCGGTCTCGTGCTGCCCCCCGCGGTTGCGCCTTACCAGGCGGTAATCGTGCCCATCGCCGCAAAGAAGGGCGGTGTCATGGAAGCCTGCGCGCAGCTCAAAGCCAAGCTCGAAGAAGCGGGAGTAAGGGTGCTGCTCGACGACACCGACAATTCTCCCGGCTGGAAATTTAACGAGTGGGAGATGCGCGGCGTTCCCGTCCGCATTGAAGTCGGACCCCGCGACCTCGAAGAGGGCAAAATCGTGCTCTTCCGCAGGGATACCTGCACAAAGGACTTCTATCCCCTTGCAAACGCCGTGCAGGAGGTCGAAACCCTGCTCGGCACCATTCAGAAGGATATGCTCGAAGCCGCAAGGGTGCGCCGCGACAGCCGCATAATCGATGCCGACGACGTCGACGGCATACTCAAAGGCGTTGAGTCGGGCAACTTCGTAAAGGCGGGCTGGTGCGGCTGCCGCGAATGCGAAGATAAAATCAAGGAACGAACCGCCGCCACGGCAAGGGTATTTGCGCCCGAAAACACGCATGAAAAGTGTGCCGTCTGCGGAAAAAAAGCGCTCCACACGGTATTCTTTGCCCGCGCATATTAATTTTAAACCCTTTAAATAAATATTTGTCAGATTGATGCAGGCGTGTGCGCCGCGGTTAAATCGCGGCGCACACGCCTTTCTGTACATATCAAAAATATTTTTGTTGATTAATCAACTCATTTGGTTGACAAATCAAAAATTTAAGCGTATAATCGCACGAGGTTGATTAATCAACTTATTTGTGCACGCCCTGCGGCGCAAATTCTGACTAAGCAATAATTTTTTAAGGAGTTTTTATGGAACAAACCAAACCCAAAAAGCGCATATGGCTGCGCGTGCTTGCAATAATTCTCGCAGTCATAATAGTAATTGCCGCCGCGCTCGGCATCACCGTGTGGTGCGTGTGGGGCAACGAAATTTCCACCGTTGCCAGCTTTACTCACCTGCGCGCCCGCAACGACGAAAATGAAGAGGGCTCCGTTTACAGCATGAACGTAAAGGGAGGGTTCTATTTCGACGAATACCTCGCCTCCGGCGGCGCGTCGAGCGACACCGAGCTCATTAACTTCATCACCGACAATATAACCAAGGGGCTCATCGACATGACGATTGAAGAAACCGACATCGGCTGCTCATCTTTCATTGCGCAGACACCTTCGGGCGACATTCTCTTTGGCAGAAATTATGACTTCGACAAAACCAATGTCTGCCTTACATTCTGCGACCCCGGCGAGGGCAGGCACAAATCCTTTTCTACGGTAGACCTGAACTACGTAGGCATGGACATTGACAGCGACGTCGAAAGTCTGATGGACAAAATAACCTGCCTTGCCGCTCCTTATGCCCCGCTCGACGGCATAAACGACGCGGGCGTCAGCTGCGGAATATTTATGTCCTACCAGGGCGAACAGACGGTTGCAACCAACCAACAGGATGCCGCTAAGGACAATATAACTTCCACGACCATGCTGCGCATGATTTTAGACTACGCCGATAATGTGGACGAAGCGGTAGAGCTCGTGCAGAAGTACAACCTTCACGACTCTGCAAACACCTCTTTCCACTATATGATAGCCGACGCAACCGGCAAGAGCGCCATTTTGGAATGGGTCCCTGCCGAGGGCGTGACCGACGGCGAGGACAACGACGGCTCGGCGCGCACTCTGAATGTCATCTACAACGACGACCCCATGTACGACGAAGTGCGTTCGTCCGACGCTTTCAAATACCAAACCATAACCAACTTCATAATAACCCCTGGTTATTATGATGATGCGGAGGCAGAGGGCCCCGGCTACGACCGCTATACCTACATAAATTCCCAGCTCGCAGAGGTGGACGGCGTCGTCGCCGACGAACAGGCGGCAATGGATATTTTGCAGGCGGTAGGCAGAAGAACGTGGAACGGCGGTGGCGGCGTAACCGTGCACAGCGCGGTATATAACCTCACGCAAAAGACGGTCTACTGGGTCGCCAACGAAAACTTCGGCGATGCAACGGCAACATGGCATTATTCGCTTGTAACGGGCGAGCTTACGCAGGGACTTTGAGAATTTTGTGTATAGAGCGCGTGGCACAGGCAATATCCTGAGCCACGCGCAAAACATTGTTTAGTTGAATTGACAACTCGGTCGACATTGGTTTAAAATAGTATCGTTAAGTCAAAAAATAACAGGAAATCTTGTTCATGAATATACTTAAAAAAATTTATTGCCGCGCTTTTCAGTCGGCATTCTATCTTGCGCTGCCCTTTCTGCCCTACCGCCAGCCCAAACTGCTAAGCGGCAGCGGCGAGGCGGCTCAGCTTTTAAAGCAAAAGGGCAAAAAAAAGGCGCTCATTGTCACCGACCCCACGGTCTATAAACTCGGTCTGTGCAACGATCTCATCTCGGCTCTCGCACAGGAAGGCGCGGGCAGCGCCGTCTATTCGGGCACCGTCGCAAACCCCACTGTCACCAACGTAAGGGAGGCGGTAGAGCTGTATAAAAAAGAGGGGTGCGACTGTATAATCGCCGTCGGCGGCGGTTCCGCCATGGACTGCGCCAAGGCGGCGGGGGCAATGATAATAAAGCCTGAAAAGTCTATACATAAAATGCGCGGCATACTTAAAGTTTTCGGCAAACTTCCCCTGTTTATAGCTGTTCCCACCACGGCGGGCACGGGCAGCGAAACTACCATTGCCGCCGTCATCACCGACGACAACACGCGCGACAAGTTTACGATAATTTCTTTCTGCCTTGCGCCTCACTATGCAATACTCGATCCCGCAATGACAGTCGGGCTTCCGCCCGCGATAACGGCGACTACGGGCATGGACGCCCTCACCCACGCCGTCGAAGCTTACATAGGCAGGTCTACCACACGCATGACCCGCCGCCTTGCGGTCGAGGCGGTCAGCATAATCCGCACAGACCTTTATAAGGCGTACACCGACGGCTCCGACCGCGAGGCGCGCCGCAACATGCAGTACGCGGCTTATTGCGCGGGGCTGGCGTTTACAATTTCTTACGTCGGCTACGTGCATGCCGTCGCGCATTCGCTCGGCGGAAAATACAACACCCCCCACGGCCTGGCAAACGCCGTCATTCTGCCCTATGTATTAAAACGCTACGGCAAATCGGCGCGCAGAAAGCTTGCAAAGCTCGCGCGCCTGAGCGGAGTTTCGTCCCCCTCGGCGGACGATGAAAACGCCGCCGCGCAGTTCATAACTTTTGTTGAAGACTTAAATGCAAAAATGGGTATACCCACAAAATTGTACGTCGAAGAATCGGACATTCCCGAGCTTGCCATCCATGCCGACAAGGAGGCAAACCCGCTCTATCCCGTGCCTAAACTCATGAGCGCAAGGGAGCTTGAAAGCATTTATCACGATATAAAGGAGTAACGCAATGCAACAGTTGTTAGAAAAACAGAGGGCGTATTTTCTTACGGGCGCAACACTCCCCGTCAGCGGCAGGGTTCAAGCTTTAAAATGTCTTCGTTCGGTAATATATGCCAATCAAAACGCAATTTATGAGGCGCTCAAATCCGACCTCGGCAAGAGCGATACCGAAAGTTATATGTGCGAAGTGGGCATGACTTTGTCTGAAATCAACTTCATGATAAAGCACATAAAAAGATACGCAAAGGACAAGCGTGTAAAAACCCCGACGGCGCAGTACATCGCAAAAAGCTACGTGAAGAGTTCGCCCTACGGCTGCGTGCTCGTTATGAGCCCGTGGAATTACCCTTTCATGCTGTCGCTTGAACCGCTCGTCGATGCAGTCGCGGCGGGAAACACGGTAATATTAAAGCCCTCGGCTTATTCTCCCGCGACGAGCGAACTGCTTGCTCGCATTGTAAAAGAGGCATTTCCGCCCGAGCTCGCAACCACCGTCCTCGGCGGAAGGGCAGAAAATTCCGCCCTGCTCGACATGCCCTTCGACAAAATTTTCTTCACTGGTTCGGTTGCCGTCGGTAAAGAGGTCATGCGTCACGCCTCCGAAAGGCTTATACCGGTCACGTTGGAGTTGGGCGGCAAGAGCCCCTGCATAGTCGACAAATCTGCAAACATTCCCATCGCGGCAAAACGCATCGTGTTCGGCAAATTTTTAAACTGCGGACAGACCTGCGTCGCCCCCGACTATGTCTATGTCCATTCGTCGGTAAAAGATAAGCTTTTGTCTTGCATAAAGGATGAAATTAAAAAACAGTACGGTCAACATCCTTTGGATAACCCCGACTATGGCAAGATAATTTCGCCAAAGCACTTCAAAAGGGTAGCAGGGCTCATCGATAAATCAAAAGTTTACTGCGGGGGAGAGATAAGGGAGGACGAGCTGCGCATCGCCCCCACGGTAATGACGGATGTCACCCGCACCGATGCCGTCATGTGTGAAGAAATTTTCGGCCCTGTCCTGCCTGTAATGACTTACGAAAACATCTCCGATGTCATATCCGACGTAAACGCTCACCCGCACCCGCTTGCGCTGTATATATTTGCCGACAAACAAACCGCACGCCTCGTGACTACGCGCTGTCAGTTTGGCGGCGGCTGTATTAACGACACCATAATTCATCTCGCAACGTCCGCCATGGGCTTCGGCGGCGTAGGCGAAAGCGGCATGGGCGCATACCACGGCAAAGCCGGCTTCGATTGCTTCACGCATAAAAAGTCGATAGTAGACAAAGCCGACTGGGTCGACATGCCCGTCCGCTATCAGCCTTATACAAAATTCAAATCAAAACTCGTAAACTTTTTCATGAAATAAATGCGAAATTCCGACCTTCCGTGCAGGAGGTCGGAATTTTTTTGTGTTTTGGTATTATTATGTTGCGGTGATTAATAATATCAGTTGCTATTTTTTTTGCGCGGTGCTAAACTGTAATATATATGCTCACATACAACCTCGACGCAAAAAACAAATACTATTCGCTCTACTGCCACATCCGCGACGATATCCTGTGCGGCAATTTGCAGGGGGGGCAAAAACTTCCCTCAAAACGCGCGCTTGCGTCAAATCTCAGCGTAAGCGTCATAACCGTGCAAACGGCTTACGACCAGCTGCTCGCCGAAGGATATATTTACTCCAAGGAGCGCAGCGGCTACTTCATTGCCGACGTAACCGCCCGCGCCGCCGTCGCCCCGCCGCAGAGTGTCGAGGCGGAGGAGGGCGAAAAGACATTTGCCTTCAACCTCGTCTCGGGCGCGCCCCCCGCCGAGCTCTTTCCGTTCTCCGTGTGGGCGCGGCTCATGCGCTCGGTCCTTTCGGAGGAAGGCGAACATCTCCTCTCGCGCGTGCCTTGCCGCGGCGACCTGTCGCTCCGCCGCGAAATTTCGGCATATCTCTACCGCATGCGCGGCGTTCATGCCGACCCTGGCAACATAGTCGTCGGCGCGGGCGCCGAATATCTGTATGGCATCATAGTTCAGCTCCTCGGCCGCGACAAGCTCTTCGCCGTCGAAAACCCTGGCTACGGAAAAATATATTCAACATATAACCTATACGGCGCGCGCTGCGCATTTATTCCCGTCGGTCAGGACGGCGCCGACATCGCCGCCGCGGAGCGTTCGTCGGCACATATCCTGCATCTTTCGCCCTCACACCAGTTCCCCACGGGCGCGGTAATGCCCGCTTCGGCGCGCGCCCGCCTGATAAGCTGGGCGCGGGATACGGGCGCATACATTGTCGAGGACGATTACGACAGCGAATTCCGCCTATCGGGCAAGCCCCTGCAATCCATGCTTGAACTCTGCCCCGACAGGGTGATATACATAAACACCTTTTCAAAGTCGCTCGCGCCGTCCATGCGCATGGGATACATGATTCTGCCGCCCGTACTTCTGTCGCGCTTTCTCGACATATTTTCAAAGAGCGCAAACGTAGTGCCGCTCTTTGAACAAAAGACCCTCGCCGCCATGATAGGGGAGGGGCACTTTGAACGGCACATAAACCGCCTCAAAAATTACTACCGCGCCGTCCGGCAGGAGATGCTCGCCGCCATAGGCTCGCTCCCGTTCCCGTCGCGCATCGGCGACACGGGTTCGGGGCTGCACCTGACGGTAAAATTTCCCTCCGCTCCGTCGGATGAATACATAAAGCAGACCGCCGCGCAACGGGGGATAAATATCCGCTGTTTGAGCGACTATCTCGTTGTCCCCGCAGACGGGTACGAAAAGACTGCTGTAATCAATTACGGCGGGTTAAAAAAAGGCACGGCGGCAAAAATAGCCGCGCTCTTCGACGACTGAGGCAAAAATATTGCAAATTCCACGTATAATGGAGCAATTCCATGTCTGCCGTCTTGTATTCTATGTCGCAAAAGCATAGAATTAAAGAAAAAAACAAGCGAGGTATCCTTTAATGAAACAACCCATAGGCGAATTTTTAGCCACGCTCCGCCGCGCCAACGGCTTCACTCAGCAGGAGGTGGCAGACAGGCTGGGCATCTCCAACCGCACGCTGTCCGCGTGGGAGAGGGGCACCGCCATGCCCGACATACTTCTACTGCCCGCCCTCGCCGATCTTTACGGCGTAACGATCGACGAAATTCTGCGCGGCGAACGCAGCTCTGCCGAAAAACCCGCAATCGCGCAGCGGTCCGCGCAAAAAATTTATAAAAGCAAGGCGGCTCGCTTTTCAATGTGGGCTTTTATTCTTTCGGGAATGGCACTTGTGGGACTTGTACTTTTTTATGCTGGTTATTACACCGATTGGAATTATTTGACGTACGGCAATATCGAACAGTTCGAGTGGTGGCTCATTTTGCTCTATCTCGGCGCGATATTGTGCGCTGTATGTCTTATTGTACTCTTCGCGCTGTGGAAGTATAACGACAACATGCTCGACGAAGATGACGCTGCGCCTTACCGCGTCGCCATGAAAAAATGTGTCGCGGTCGGTTTCATCGTGACGGGGATTGTCTCGCTCGGTTTTACCGTATACCCGGTATTAAGGTTTTCGGTTACCCCGAGCGGATACGGTCTCGTAATATCAATTATTTCCCTGGTGATAACCGTCGGTCTGCTTGTTTTCGGCATTTCGCTCATGCGTGCCGTCAAAAAGCAAAAAACAGTCAGCGATTAAATATAAAAGCTTTGCCAAAGTAAAGTTTTGTAAAAGTTTTTTGTTTTGCGCGCCCGCGCTCCGCGCGGGCGCGCAAAACGCTGCAACGATAAATTAGTTGACCACAAATATGCCTCGCTTGCTTGTCTTTTGTAAACCTTTATTCTTTAACCATATATGGCTCGCAGTTCATAGAGGACGAAGCTGCAATGGTTGCAAAGGTCAAGGCTTACAAAGCGGGCAACGCGTTAACAGCAAAGCGTGTTATTTATTCAAAAGCTCGTCCGAAAGGCTTAAAATGCGCTTTGCGTACTTAGCCTTGCGCCTTTTAATAATGGCTTTGTAGATAAAATAGTTTGCGCTCACGGCGGCGATGCCCACGAGCCCGACTATTATGCCCACGGGCATGACCCAGCCTGCGCCCGTGCCTATAACGCCCATGGCAAGGCACATTCCCGCGCCAAGCACAAGGCTGCCCGCGCAGCCGAATGAGTATGCAAAAATTTCTGCGGGGCGGCGCACTTTTGCGTCGAGCACGGTCAGCTCTTCAAATTTGCTCTGTTGTTCTGTCTTGGGCGCGTAGCTCTCGGCAATGTCTTTTATTGTGTTAATTTGCGTTGTGTTGTTCATATCTGGTCTCCTTTAATATGAGGTGTATCCCTCGTTTGACTGTGCTTACAGTATAAGGCACTCATATTAAACTTTTTTAAATGTGCGGTAAATGTATTGTAAATTAATTGTTAATTATTTGTAAACGGCAATAGCGGAGCGGCGCGGGGTTGTGCCCGCGCCGCTCCGCTATTGCCTCGCTCTCATTCGTCGCCCTTTAAAAGCTCGTCTGAAAGCTTTATAATCTCCGCTCCATATTTTTTCTTGCCGCGCTTTGTCAGCACTGAGTGCAGCGGCAGGGTGAGAGCCAGAAATGCAATTCCGCCTGCGCCCGCAACAATTCCCCACAGCAGGTGATTCCACTCTATCGAAAGGGTCATCCCCAGCCCGAACAAAAGGGCGCCGCATATTCCCGTCGTCAATGCCGCAATGGTTGCGGGGCGCTTTGCCCTTTTGTTGAGCTCTTTAAGTCTGTCCGTCTTTTGCTGTCTTTCGCTCGCGGGGGCGTACTGCGCCCGTATGCGCTCTATCTCTTCGCGCTCGTTTTTGTCCGCGCGATATTCGTATTTATAGTCAGCCATTTGCTTTTGCTTTTGCTCCGTCAATGTTTATTATTACGGTAAAGGTAGTGCCTTTGCCCAGTCTGCTTTCAACTTTTATCTCGCCGCCCAATATGTCGACGACCTTCTTGACCATGGCGAGTCCCAGCCCGTTTCCCTCGGATGAGTGGGATGTGTCGCCCTGCCAGAACTTGTCAAAAATTTTTTTGCCCGCGTCGGCGGGAATGCCGCACCCGTCGTCGGTTATTGTGAATGCCGCATCGCCGCCCTGTCTTTTGAGCGAAATGTTTATATGCCCGCCCTCACCGCAGAATTTTACGGCGTTGGAAATAAGGTTGCTCCAAACAGTCGAAAGATATTCGGGGTAGCCCTTTGCGCTTATCTCTTCAATGTCGCAGGTCAGCTCTATTTGTTTTTTATCTATGGCGTCCTCGAATGTAAGTATGCTCTCCGCAACGTTTTCGTCGAGCGAAAAGTTTTCGGGCGATTGCAAAATTTTGCCGTTTTCAAGCTTGTTGAGCTTTAAAATGTTGTTTATTGTCGCCGCCATGCGCCTGCTCGTCTGGGCTATTGTGCGCGCGTATTCGATCTTTTCCTCATCGGACAACTTGTCCGAACACAGGGCAGAGGCATAGCTCTGTATAACCGCCACGGGCGTTTTAAGCTCGTGGCCCGCGTTTGCGATAAACTGCTCGCCCGTTGCGCGGCTTCCGGCAAGCGCCTGCGCCATGGCGTTAATGTTTTCTTTAATGCAGTCGAATTCATTGAATCGGCTTCGCGGCTTGTTTATTTCCAGCCTCACGCCAAAGTCGCCTTCGGCTATGCGCGCCGTCGCCTCCGCAATGTCTTTTAACGGCTTTTCGGTAGACATTCTGCGCCGCAGAATGTCTATAACCGTGCACGTCAGCGCAAAAAACGCCACACATATCAGCATTATTATGCTTATCGCGGCGGTGTTGTCGCCGTATTTTTGAGTCGCCGCGGCATAAACGAGCACCGTAACGGTAATAAAAACGCTTATGCTTACAAACAGCACCGCCGCGCCCGTGACCGTGCGCCGCCATGACCCCTTCATTTTATCACCGCCTTATAGCCCAGCCCATGAACGGTTACTATTTCAAACCCCGTGCAGTCCGCAGTCTTTTCGCGCAGTTTAACCATGTAAACGTCCACGGTGCGCGAGGTGGAGGAGCTGTCGTAGTCCCAGAATTCCTGCATGAGCTGCGCGCGCGTAAACGTCTTTTTGGGATAGGACAGCAGTTTGAACAGAATGTCGAATTCCCTCACGGTCAGCGAAAGTTCTTTGCCGTCCACGTAAGCCGTGTGTTCGTCGGCGTTTAAAACAAGGTTTCCGACCTCTATCTGGTTGGTCTTTGTTATCGCCGACCGCCTGAGCACGGCTTTGATTTTCAGAACAAAAATATCTATGTCGAAGGGCTTTGTTATATAATCGTCGATGCCTAGTTTGAACCCCAGTTGTTTGCTCGGTTTGTCGTCGCGCGCCGTCATGAACAGTATGGGCACGTGTTCATCGGCGGAGCGTATCAGCTCGGCGAGGGCAAACCCGTCGAGCTTGGGCATCATTATGTCGGTTATCACGAGGTCGTATTTGTCCTTTCCGAACTCGTCAGCGGCGGCGTTGCCGTCGGCGCAGGAAGTCACTTCGTAACCCTCGGCGCGCAACGTGGCGCAAACAAGTCTGTTCAGCGAAAGGTCGTCCTCGGCTAAAAGAATTTTGCTCATCTATTAATCCTCATTTTTTATGATTTTAATGTTTCCAGGTTAATTGCATATTTGAAAAATGTTAAAGTTTTGTAAAAGTCGTTTGTTTTGCGCGCCCGCGCGAAGCGCGGGCGCGCAAAACGGCGCAATAACAAATTAGTTGAACACAAATATGCCCCGATTGCTTGTCTTTTGGCGGGAGGTATGATATAATACTTAATTAATAAATACAGCAAATAAATTATAACACTACAAAGGACAGAGGTCAAGGAGAGATAATAAAATGGCAACTTATATAAACGAACCTTCACACACCTTTAACGAATATCTTCTTATTCCCGGCTATTCTTCCAGCGAACACATTCCTGCAAACGTGTCGCTCAAAACGCCCCTCGTAAAATTCAAAAAGGGCGAAAAGCCCGCGCTTGAAATGAATATTCCCATGGTTTCTGCCATAATGCAGTCGGTTTCGGGCACAAACCTCGCGCTCGCGCTTGCGCGCTGCGGCGGCGTGTCCTTCATCTACGGCTCGCAGTCGGTAGAGGACGAAGCCGCAATGGTCGCAAAAGTCAAGGCTTACAAGGCAGGTTTTGTCGTAAGCGACTCCAACATCGCCCCCTCGGCGACCCTCGCCGACGTTCTGGCATTGAAGGAAAAGACCGGACATTCTACCGTTGCCGTGACCGAGGACGGCAAGGCTAACGGCAAACTCGTCGGCATAGTGACCAGCCGTGATTACCGCGTCAGCCGCATGGCTAAGGATACCAAGGTCAAAGATTTCATGACGCCTTTGTCCGACCTCATTACCGCCCCCGCAAACACCACCCTTTCGGAGGCTAACGACATTATATGGGACAACAAGCTCAACGCTCTTCCCCTCGTCGATAAAAACGGCAACATGCAGTATTTCGTATTCCGCAAGGATTACGACGACCACAAGGGCAATCCCAACGAACTTCTCGATTCAAAAAAGAGGTACGTCGTCGGCGCGGGCATCAACACCCGCGACTATGAGGAACGCGTTCCCGCACTCGTCGAGGCGGGCGCGGACGTGCTGTGCATAGACTCGTCCGAAGGCTTCTCCGAATGGCAGAAGAGGACGCTCGCATGGATTCGCGGCAAGTATGGCGACAGCGTAAAGGTAGGCGCGGGCAACGTCGTTGATAAAGAAGGCTTCCTGTTCCTTGCAGAATGCGGCGCCGATTTTGTCAAAGTCGGCATCGGCGGCGGTTCAATCTGCATCACGCGCGAAACAAAGGGTATAGGCAGGGGGCAGGCTACGGCTCTTATCGAAGTCTGCGCCGCCCGCGACGAATATTATAAAAAGACGGGTATTTACATCCCCGTATGTTCCGACGGCGGCATCGTGCACGACCATCACATTACCCTCGCGCTCGCCATGGGCGCAGATTTTGTCATGCTTGGCAGATATTTCGCCCGCTTCGACGAAAGCCCTACCCAAAAGCTCTTCGTTGGTGGAACGTATGTAAAAGAGTACTGGGGCGAAGGCAGCAACCGCGCCCGCAACTGGCAGCGCTATGACCTCGGCGGCGCATCCAAGCTCTCATTTGAGGAAGGTGTCGATTCTTACGTTCCTTACGCAGGGCCTTTGAAGAGCAGTGTGGAGATGACTACAAGCAAAATCAAATCTACAATGTGCAACTGCGGCGCCCTTACAATTAAGGAATTACAGGAAAAGGCAAAAATCACGCTTGTTTCGGCTACAAGTATAGTTGAAGGCGGCGCGCACGACGTCATCCGCAAGGATTCCTCCGCGGATCATAAATAATTAATAAAATTATATAATCCAGGCTTGTTTTCGCGTGCAACACACTGTGTGCTGCGCGCGAATTTTCGTGTCTGTAAAAAATGATTTAAAGGTACATATTATGTCGCAAATGTTCATCAAAGTAATTCTGGCGATAGCCGTCCTTCTGGCGTTCATAGTCCCCGGCTACATACTCCGCAAAATTAACATGGTCGATGGCGGCGCAAAGCGTGCTTTGAGTGCCATACTTTTATACGTCTGCCAGCCCGCGCTCATAATTTCGTCGTTCTGCGTATTCACCGACGAGGAGTGGTTGGTCATCGAACAGCTCGGTCCCGTCGCGCTCGTCAAGGATTTTGTGATCGCCGCCCTCATTTCCCTTATCGCTATGATTGCCGTGTTCGGGGTATGCAAACTCGTGTTCATTAAATATAAAAACAGGGACAGGGCAAACATTTATTCTTACGTAGCCGTCTTTTCTAACTGTGGTTTCCTCGGCGTTCCGTTCATCGAAATTTTGACCGACGGCAGCATACTCGCCGTAATGTATTTAATGATTTTCAACCTTGTGTTCGCCCTCGTGGTGTGGACGCTCGGCGTGTGGCTTTTAACGGGCGACAGGCACAACATAAGTATAAAAAAGGTGCTTTTGAACCCGTCGATAATTTCCATGATAGTGGCGCTGTTGCTCTTCTTCGTGCCGCAGATCAACTTTTTCATGTTCGACGGCGTCTCCGAACTGCAAATTTTCCCCGAATACCTTTCAACCATGACGGCGCCCCTTTCTATGATAATAGTCGGCATCTCCATGGCAGAAATTCCCTTAAAAGAGCTGTTCACCGACGGCGGCGCGTACATAGCCGGCGCGCTTCGTTTAATCGCCGCACCCGTGGTTACGTTTATAATCGCGCTGCTTTTCCGTCTCATGTGCGCAGATTTCCTCGGTTCTACGCCGCAGGTCGAATACGTTTACCTCGCGCCTGTAATTGCCATGGCAATGTCGCCCGCCGCAACCGTCGTGGCAATGGCGGAACAGTACCAAAAAGGCGGGCGCACGGCAACGATAGCTTTCATAACAAACACATTGCTTTCCATAGTCACCGTGCCGCTTATTTTAATGGCGGTTCTGCAACTTTGGGAACTTATTCCTTGAATTGAGCCGTAATTAATTTCTGAAAAATTAAATGTAATTATTGTCAAAACCGCTAAGTAATATTAAAACCGCCGCGGGGCGCGCAGTACGCGCCCCCGCGGCGGTTTTATATTGTCGCTATTGATAATGATCGAACTTGGTGATACAATATAGTTAAGTTGAAGTTTTATAATATTTGGAGGCTGACATGGAGATTCTTATACAAAAAATGCTCAGATTATGGGATCCATATGATTTATATTGTTTTCCCGACGATGAGTATGATTCTTATGCAAAAGAAATTTTTGAGTTTACAAATAACAAATCGTTGACCTTTGAAGATTTGTCAGATTTTGTTTTCAAGTTGCTTAAAGACGGTTTGAAAGTAAAAGATTCAAGTGATGAATATATTGAGATAGAGAAATTAGATAAAGCCGGCTGTAACAGATTTGCCGAACTATATTTTGCTATTTTAAATTAAAGTAAATCGTGAATGTTGACTTTTTGCTAAAAAATTCAACATTGGTAAAAAAATCGGACGTTGAAGTCAGTTCAACATTGGCAATGAATGTTGAACTAATGTTGAACCGGAGGCTCGTTCAACCCTATGGTTATGAATAAATGAATAAAAGTGGTTTTGGAAATTTTCCAAAACCACTTTATTTTGTTATTGGATTAAGCTAAAACACAATATCTCGTGTCTATTATTTGTTCATGCCTTCCTGGATTGCAACTGCAACGGCTACCGTCGCGCCGACCATGGGGTTGTTGCCCAACGAAAAACAGCAATTTTTATCGTCTTAATACGTCTCAAAAATACTCATTTTTGAGCAAAATCAGCGTATTTTTGGCTGAAAAGCTTCTGTTTTTGCCTTTTATCGTGTTTATATGTTTTAATGCGTTTTTACCTGAAATGTTGAACTAATGTTGAATTTTTTGCTTGGTCATACCAATGGTTTTAATAAAAAATTCAATTCTAAAACTCATTCATATGGTTTATGCAGAGTTTTATTTTGAATAAAATGACTCAAACTGTATATATGGCATACAGTTATAAAGGCAGCATAAGTTTCGGACTTGTTTATATCCCCGTCACACTCCACAGCGCGGTGAAGGACAATTCCATCGGCTTCAACATGATAGATAAAAAGACAATGAGCCGTGTAAAGTATAAAAAGACTTGCGCCGACTGCGACGGCAGAGAGGTAAAGCAGGAGGACATAGTAAAGGGCTTTGAGTACGAGGACGGCAAGTATGTTATTTTTGAAAATAATGATTTCGATAAGCTCAAATCCAAGAAAGATAAGAACATAACAATTGAAAAGTTCGTCAAGCTCTCCGAAGTCGACCCCATCTATTTCGATAAGCCCTACTACGTCGTCCCCACGGGAGCCGAAAAGGCGTTTGCCGTGCTCCTTTCCGCAATGGAGCAGGAGGAAAAAGCGGCCGTCGCCAAAACCGTGCTCGGCACGAAAGAAACGCTAATACTTATACGCGCAAGGGACGGGCAGATGCTGCTAAATACTTTATTTTTCGAGGAAGAAATTACCTCTAACCCCGCCAAAGAGGTAAAGGAGCAGGGCAGTGAAGGCGAACTTAAAATGGCGAAAGCTCTGATAGAGGGAATGAGCGGCAAGTTCGATCCCTCGGACTATAAGGATGAATACCGCCACAAGGTTCAGGAGGCAATCGAACGCAAAATCTCAGGCAAGGAGATTGTGTCGCCCAAAGAGAGCGGTTCGGACAAGATGATAGACTTAATGGAGGCACTGACAAAGAGTCTCGAACTCGCGCAAAAGCCTAAGCCTGCCAAGCGGACGGCAGCCAAGAAAACATCGGAGCGTAAAAAGGCGTGAGCGATCTATTTGAGGATAAAAACATCTCACCCATGCTTTTGTATGAAACGCAGCCCTTCGACGATGAAAGCTATATCTATGAATTAAAGTTAGACGGAATACGTTGTCTTGCCTATATCGACGGCAAGTCGGTAGTTTTGCAGAATAAGCGGTATAAGGACGTGACGGCAACATATCCCGAACTTGAAGATATGAATAAGTGCGTAAAAAGGCGCGTTATACTCGACGGTGAGCTTGTCGTTTTAAATAAAGACGGCAAGCCCGATTTTTATGCCCTGCAACGCCGCAGTCTTATGACGGACAACTTTAAAATAAGTCTTGCGGCAAAGAACAACCCCGTTCAATTCGTCGCCTACGATATTATATATTATAACGGCAAAGACCTTACGGACAAGCCGCTCATGGAAAGAAAAGAAATACTTTCAAAGGCAGTTAGCGAGGGCAACAACCTCACTATTTCAAGGTATATAGAAAAGAACGGCATTGCCTTCTTCGAACTTGCAAAGGCGCAGGAGCTTGAGGGGATAGTTGCTAAAAAGAAGGATGGGCTGTACCACATAGGCAAGCGCACGCGCGATTGGCTCAAAATCAAGGTAATGCAGGACGAGGACTTGCTGATTTTAGGCTATCAGCCCGATGGGCACGGCGAGGTCAAAGACCTGATTTTGGGTTATTATGATGAGAATGGGAATTTGCAATGTCGCGGCAAAGTCTATCTCGGCATATCGAAGGAGGATAGGGGTATCATAGCGCAATTCGCAAAGACTAATACGGTCAAAAAACCGTGGTTCCCCAAATATAAAAACGCAGTCTGGCTCAAACCTCAACTTGTAGGCACGGCACGCTTCATGCACGAAACGGCAAGAGGCGGCATGCGCCAGCCTGTTTGGAAAGGTATGAGATTTGATAAAATCGATTGACAAATGGGATTTCAAGTATTAAAATAAAACAAACAAATGTTTATATTTTAGAAGGAAAAAGTGAAAGATCGAATTTATATTGCAATAGACCTGAAATCATTTTATGCCTCCGTAGAGTGCGTGGACAGGGGACTCGACCCGCTAGATACCAACCTCGTCGTTGCGGATAAGAGCAGGACGGACAAGACAATCTGTCTTGCCGTAACGCCTGCACTCAAATCATACGGTGTGTCCGGCAGAGCGCGTCTGTTTGAAGTTGTGCAGAGAGTGAGGGAGGTCAACCGTGAACGCCGTGGAAACGCTCCGAACAGGAAGTTTACAGGCAAATCGCATTTTGATAGCGAACTTAAAGCCGACCCATCGCTCGAACTTGGGTATATTGTCGCACCACCTCGTATGGCGCACTACATTGAATACAGCACGAAGATTTATCAGATATATTTACAGTACGCCGCGCCCGATGATATTCACGTCTATTCGATAGACGAGGTGTTTATCGACGTAACTTCATACCTTAAAACGGCGAAATGCACGGCCCGTGAATATGCAATGCGGATGATTAAGCACGTTCTGAAAGAAACAGGCATAACCGCCACGGCAGGAATAGGTACCAATTTATATCTGTGCAAAGTCGCAATGGACATTGTTGCAAAGCATGTTCCTGCCGACAAGGACGGCGTTCGCATTGCAGAGCTTGACGAGATGACCTACCGCAAGACGCTATGGAACCACCGTCCGCTCACAGACTTTTGGCGCGTGGGAAGAGGTTATGCCAATAAATTGGAACGCCATGGGCTTTTCACTATGGGCGATATTGCCCGCTGTTCAACAGAAAACGGTTCGCTTTACAATGAAGAATTACTCTATCGGATGTTCGGTATCAATGCCGAACTTCTCATCGACCACGCGTGGGGGTGGGAGCCGTGCACTATTGCAGACATTAAGGCATATAAACCGCAGGCGAGTAGCCTCGGTTCAGGTCAGGTATTGCAGGAGGCTTATCCTTATAAAAAGGCAAAACTTGTCGTAACAGAAATGGCGGATGCCCTTGCGCTCGACCTTGTTGCAAAGGGGCTTGTTACAAATCAGATAGTTATGACTGTTGGCTACGATTGCGACAACGAAAATTACGACGGCGAGTTTACCTACGACTACTACGGCAGAAAGATACCCAAACACGCACATGGCACATTTAATCTCGATGAGTATTCCTCTTCCGGGAAATATCTGCGCTATGCGGCGACGGAGTTGTTCGACAGAATAGTAAATAAAAAGCTTGCCATTCGTCGTCTGTATATAACGGCAACAAGGGTTGTACGCGAAGAGGACGCACCGCAGCGCGAAACAGAACAGCTTAATATGTTTAAGGACTTTGAAGAAGAAACCGCCCGCAGAGAATTATTCGAGACCGAATGCGAGAAGGAAAGAAAGCGCCAGAAGGCTGTGCTTGCATTGAGGGAGAAGTACGGCAAAAATGCCGTGCTCAAAGCTACAAGTTTTGAAGATGGCGCGACGGCAAGAGAACGGAACAATCAGATAGGAGGGCATAAAGCATGAACGACTATGACGATATAATCAATCTGCCGCACCATCAGTCAAAAAATCATCCGCATATGTCGATGCACGACCGTGCAGCTCAATTTGCGCCGTTTGCTGCTCTCACTGGTTATGACGATGCGGTAAAGGAGGCAAGGCGACTGACAGACAGTAAGCCTGAACTTGACGAAAATCAGCTTGAAGAACTTGACCAAAAGCTCGCCGACCTGATGACATGTATTGAAGAACACCCCGAAGTTACGATAACCTACTTCAAACCTGACGATAAAAAGGAGGGTGGAGCTTATATTACCTGCGTGGGTAAACTCAAAAAGATTGACTGTTATAAACGCCAGCTCATTTTTGAAGATGGCAGAGAAATAGAAGTCTGCAACATTGTAGAGATAGAGAAGATGAGTTAATAAAGTTTAAGCAGATATTTTGTGTATTTTCA
>DVHK01000079.1 GCA_018712135.1 Candidatus Coproplasma avicola
TTCCGCAGCCATATGGCTGCGGAACCAAACTTATCGGCTCATATTTTTAAGCGCGTTGAGATTTCCCGACTGGATGCATTTTATGCGTTGCAATATTTCGCAAGGCGGAAGATCCCACCATTTCAATACAAGAAGCGCGGCGATATCTTCGTCAGAAAATCGCTTACGGATTGGCTTTGCGGGCACGCCTCCCACAATCGTGTATGGCGGAACATCCTTTGTCACGACGGCACGCGCGCCGATAATTGCGCCGTCGCCTATCGTAACTCCTGCAAGAATGACCGCTTCAAAGCCTACCCACACGTCGTTGCCGATTACGATATCTCCCTTATTGTCCCATGCTTTGTCTGCCCAAATTCCATGCTCCCATTCGTCATAGAAAATCGGAAAAGGATATGTCGACAGCGAGCGCATTGTATGATTGGCGCTGTTGAACAAAAACTTAGCGCCGCACGCAATCGAACAGAACTTGCCTATTTTGAGCTTGTCGCCATTTATGGGATAGTGATATAAAACATTGTTTCTTTCAAAATCCCTCGGGTCGTTGACAAAATCATTATAAAAAGTAAAGTCGCCCACCTCAATGTTTGGGTTTGTAACGACATTTTTAAGATAGACTATCGTATTGTCCCCTTTGCGGGGATAGATTTTTTTGCTGTCCGGAATAGCCATAAATAATCTCCTTTTAATTTATTTTTATAAGACTATTCCGGCAAATACAATGCAGAGTTTCACCGCGTTTCCTCCCTTTTAATTTAGTAGTTGGAACATTTTATAATATTTATTTTATCGGAATGCGAATAACCGTTTTAAGTTTTTCCGCCGCAGTTTTTCTGGGGTCAGACAGATAAATTTCATGATGCAAGCGCGTATCGGTTAAATCGAACTCATAGCCATGCGTTCCGATAAACTCACGCATTGCAGATATTGTCGCCG
This sequence comes from Candidatus Coproplasma avicola, assembly GCA_018712135.1. Lineage (GTDB taxonomy): Bacteria > Bacillota > Clostridia > Christensenellales > Borkfalkiaceae > Coproplasma > Coproplasma avicola. The sequence continues at coordinate 937 of DVHK01000079.1, forward strand.
GTTCGCTGTCGTAGCTGCCAAAGTGCATACATTGGACGCAAAGCCCTTCGTCAACCGTAAAAAATTCAGCGGACGAAAGGTCTGTTTTCTTCTTCGCCGAGCCCTCCTCGACAGCCCATTCAAAGTCGCCTTTTTTGACAAAGTCTGGCAGGCGTATCATAGAAATCCAGCGCAGATCATCTTTGCGGGCACTGTCGAAAAGCCCGCCGTCATTCATCTGCCAGAGTCCTTCAAGCGGCGGAACGACGTAATCAAAATACCCGTCAAGCTTACGTTTCCCCATCTTGCTCATTTTCAGCGTATAGGAAACAGCATATAATATTCCGATTGACCGCTTATACTTACCGTCCTCATCATTCGGATTGCCCTGCCCGCGTACCGCAACATAATTCATGGGCGGAACGCGCACCGCAACAGGCTTTTTAGGCGGAAGATAGAATTCTTTATATTCTTTTTTATAGTCAAATGCCATAAATCACCTCATTGATTTTTATTCGGTTTTCTTTTGATACGCAACAGTCTTGAAAAATCTTCAAATAATGCAGTATCCTTTGGCTCGAACATTAACCATTTGCCGTCGTGATAAGTCTGTGCTTTTTCGTAAACGGATTGTGTTTCATTTGACCAAACATCTCTTTCCGACTCAAATTTAGCTCTTTCTTCCTTTCCGAATATGACCATAAATCCTATGCAGTTTTGCCTTGCATATAGTGCGCACAATGTTTTGCCGCCGCGGCGATATTTGTACTCGTACTTCCACGCTTTGCCGCCGCTGTTCCATATGCACTCCATATCATAATCTTTATCGATCAGAGCTATCAATCCGACCCAAATTTCGTAAAGATCTTTTCCTATCAAACCTACAATTTCTTCTGCACCGGGCATAATATACGGCATATCTATCCCCATTACTTTTTTTGATTATAACATACATAAGATCACAACATCAAGTCATCTTATACAATATTACACCCAAAAAGCGGATTGCATTTTTCTGCAATCCGCTTTTATATCATACTTTAACTTATTTGTTGTTCTTCTGAGCATTTGCAAGAAGGTCGCCGAGAGAGGTGCCGATTGAAATAGAACCTTCGCTCCAATCGGAATATTCGTCGTCACTCCTTCTGGGGGCGCGGCTCCTTCTGGGAGCTTCTTCACTGTTTCTTTCAGCCCTGGGCTTTTTTTCGGGTTCGGGAAGAATTGCCTTAATAGAAAGATTCATCTTCTTTGCCTCGGGGTCGAGCGAAATAATCTTTGCATCCACCTCGTCACCGACATTGAGTACGGATGCGGGAGTTTCGATTCTCTCGTACGCGATCTGCGAAACATGGACAAGACCGTCTACACCCTTTTCAACTTCAATAAACGCGCCGAAAGGAACAATGCGCACGACTTTGCCGTGAATGACATCGCCGACGGAATATTTTTCAGCAACCAAATCCCAAGGCTGGGGCTGAAGCTGTTTATAACCGATAGAAACTTTCTTGTTTTCCTTGTCTACTTTAAGAACTTTGAACTGATAGGTTTTGCCGATTTCAAGAACATCGGTTACAGCCTTTGCGCCCGTCCACGACAGGTCGGAGATGTGAGCAAGGCAATCGAAGCCGTTTACGGAAACGAAAGCGCCGAAAGCCGTTACCCTTTCAACCTTGCCTTCAACCACGTCGCCGACGGCGATGTTTGCGAAGAACTCTTCTTCCTTAGCCGCCTTTGCTGCTTCCCTTGCTTCCTTCTCTTCCTGCAAAATTACGCGCTGGGATGCGATAATTTCCTTCTTTCTGCCGTCCTTCTTTACTTCGAGAGCGCGGAGACGAAGAGTTTTGCCGACGTACTTTGTTAAATCCTTTACAAAGCTGGGGCGAACTTCCTTTGCGGGAACAAATACCGAATAGGTGCCGACGGCCGCCGTGAGACCGCCCTTGTTATAGCCGGTGCATTCAACCTGGAATTCTTTGCCAGCTTCAATATCTGCAATGAGAGATTCCTCTTCCGCGAGAATTTTAATCATTTTCTGCGAGAGCTTCAAAGAGGGTTTAAGCTCAACGACCAACAAATCGATAGTTTCGCCGATCTTGCTTGCATAATCTGCCGCATTATATTCTTTGCAATCAAGCTCGTCCTTGCTCAAAGGAATTTCCTTTTTAGAGAAGGGCAAAAGAATTTGAAGCCCGTCGTCGGTAGCTTCCGAAATGGTAGCTGTGACGATCTGACCCTTCTTGAACTTCGATTCGCTGTCGATCTTTGCAACCACATCCGCCATAGAGCTGGTTGCGTTTACTTCTGTGCTTTTTTCTTCCATCTTTAAAAGAACCTCCCGGTTTTGCGCCATCGGGGTTGACGCCCCTGAAACAATACCTACACTTTTATAATTTTTAATTTTATCGAAATCCAGATCCTCGGGACCTGAAAGTCTGAACACATTTTTGCAATGAGCGGAACACACATCGTAAAGCTTATTGGTGTTGCTGCTGTTGAGCCCGCCTATTACGAGCATGGCATCGCACCTTTGCGCAAGCTTTTCCGCTTCAAGTTGCCGATCATAAGTAGTATAACAAATTGTTTTGAAAACGGCAACTGTTTTTTCACACAGATTTTTAATATTTTCTATTATTTTCTCAAATTTTTCTACCGAAAAGGTAGTTTGAGCAACTACGCACACATCTTTGTCCCTGATCGCTGAAAAATCATAGTCCGGATCCTTGACGACGATCGACGGCCCAGAGCACCAGCCGAGCAGCCCCACAACTTCGGGATGGGTGGCTTCGCCGACGATTACTATATATTTTCCGTTGGCTGATTGCTCCCTGACAATCTTTTGCGTATTGCGGACAAAATTGCACGTGCAGTCTATAACCTTAATCGAGCGCCGCGCACATTCGTCGTAGTAAGCAGACGGCACGCCGTGCGAACGGAAAATTACCGTCGCGTTATCGGGAATATCTTCAAGTCTCTCCACCGTCGTTATTCCCCGCGACTTTATGTCGCTGACGACGTGAGAATTATGAATTATCTCGCCGAGGACATATGTGTTTTCGGCGGGCACGCTCATCGCGGTGTCGACTGCGCGCTGAACTCCGCGGCAGAAGCCGCTGTTTTTTGCTATTATAACCTGCATTATCAGTCCTTGTGCTTTTTGGGCTTCAACGGTTTAAGGCGGGGATGATGCCTGTCAATAAATGCCTGCCTCATATTCATCATTACGGAGCGCAGCCATTCGTCGACCTTTTCAATTTCGTCGGCAGTAAGGCGCTTGCCGTAATATTTTGTAAGATAAATCGGGTCGCCGTAAATGACGTCGACGCGGTGAAAAAGCCTTATCCTTTCCACTTCTATTACAGGAACAATAGGCGCGTGCGTCTTTATGGCGAGGGCGGCGGCGCCGCCTTTGAAGGGCAAAAACTCATCATAAGAATGATTGCGCGTGCCCTCGGGGAAGATATTGACAACCTCTCCGTTTTTAAGGTATCTGAGGCAGGTTTTTACCGCCTGCACATCGCTGCCGTCGCGCTTTACGGGAATGCACTGCAACCAGTTTAAAGCGGCTTCGCCGATGTTCCAGTTGCCTATTTTTACTTTGCCGAGCTCGTCCTTCGCCATAAAATGAATGGCGCGGTCGGTCGCCATGGCGGCGGGGACGACATCCCAGATGCTGTAATGGTTTCCTATGATTATAAGCGGGCCGTCGTTGTGGCGCGTCAGATTGCCGTGTTTTTTATAAGGGAAAAGCGGTCTGTAAATAATTTTTTCGAGCCGCCTCAACATATCGAAAGTTTTGCGCAATTTTTTTGCACGCTCTTCATCCTGGCGATTCATATTTTCTCCTGAATTTTTTCGCAGACGGCGTTTGCCACCTCTTCGGCGGTCATGTCGGACGTATCAATAACTATCGCGTCCTCCGCGCACTTCAAAGGCGCGACGGCGCGGTTTTTATCCTGAGCGTCCCTTTCGTTGATGTCCTTCAAAGTCTGCTCAAAGGTCAATTTTGCGCCCTTTGCCCTGTCCTCTTCAAACCTGCGGCACGCGCGAACCTCGGGAGAAGCTGTAAGATAAAACTTATAAGGACAGCCTGGAAGAACGTTGGTGCCGATATCCCTGCCGTCGAGGATGCACGATACTTCAGAGGCGATTTTGCGCTGCAACTGCACCATTTTGTTGCGCACGAAGGGATAAGCCGAAACATAGGAAGCGAGCATGGAGATCTGCGCCGTTCTGATTTTGTCAGAAACATCCTCGCCGTCGAGCAACGTCAGCTGCCTGCCGTCGCGGTATTCTACCCTGAGATCGATATTTTCTATAACCCTTTCAACCTGATTTTTTTCGGCATAATCGGCGCCCGCCCTTATGCATTTGAGGGCGGCGGCGCGATACATAGCGCCCGTGTCGAGGCTGAGAATATCGAGTTTTTGCGCCACAAGCTTGGAAACCGTGCTCTTTCCGCTGCCTGCGGGGCCATCGAGGGCGATATTGATGACCGAGCTTATGTCCTTGCGCAGAACGCGCGCGCCGTGCAGATAGACATGTTTCACGGCGTTATCGCTCTCCGTCAGCAACATAACCCGCACGCACAGCGGCAGTGAACCCTGCATATCTGGTTCGAGCGACGAATAGAGCGCACAGTGCGCAAATCCCGCCTCGCGCGCCGCCTTTGCCGGGTACAGAGATCGTATGTCCGCCGTAGACGACAGCATTATACAAATTATTTCGTCGGGACGCAGCTCGTTTGTCTTTACTATTTGACTTAAAAGTTCTTTGACTTTTACCCTTACTTCTTCAGGGGTATCGGCAGACAGAGTCGTCGCCCCTCTTATCGCTTTCATCTATGTAAATCAGTCCTTTATTGAATTCCCCGCCGCAAAGCCCGTCGCAAAGGCGATTTGCAGGTTGAATCCGCCTGTAAACGCATCTACGTCGAGCACCTCACCGCAGAAATAAAGCCCTTTTACGAGCTTGCTCTCCATGGTTGCAGGGTTGATTTGATTAACGTTTACGCCGCCCGAGGTGATAATAGCCTCCTCGAAGCCGCGCAACGACGAAACAATCATATCAAAATTTTTAATGCTTGTCAATAATGCAGCACGTTCGGCGCGGGTAATTACGTTTACTTTCTTGTCCGCGGGGATTTTTGCCCTTTCCAGTATTATCTCTATCAATGAAAAGGGCAACAGCTCTTTAAGACAATTATAAATATTTTTATTGGCTGCCTGAGAAAAGTCGCGCAGAATGCGCCTGTCGAGCGCTTCATTATCGAGCGCTGGCTTTAAATCGATGTGCAATTTAAGGTTTTTCAGGTCAAATCTGTTTATCAGACTCGACAGCGACAAAACGAGCGGCCCGGATATGCCGAAGTGAGTGAACAGCATTTCGCCGAATTGGGAAAATATGTTTTTCCCGCCATATTCGGCTGAAAGATTAACATTCTTTAAGGTAAGCCCCTGCAATTTTTTGTAAAAGCAGCCCGCAAGGTTGAGCCCGCACAGCGCCTGCTTAGGCGGCTTTATGGTATGCCCCGCCTTTTCAGCAAACCTGTACCCGTCGCCCGTCGAACCCGTCGAAGGATAACTTAAACCGCCCGTGCAAACTATTATTTTATCGGTTTTATATGTGCCGCGAGAGGTTATTATGTCTGACACAGTACTATTTAAAATGGTAAAATCTTTAATTTCCTCGCCGAGGCGTATGTCTACACCGACATTTTTACAGTATTTTTCAAGAGTTTTAGTGACGTCGCTCGCTTTATCAGAAACAGGAAAGGCACGATTCCCCCTCTCCACCTTTACGGGCATTCCGCCGTTCTCAAAAAATTCGATACACCTTTCCGGCGGAAACGAATAAATTGCGCGCGTCAGAAATTTGGGATTATTGACGACATTTTGCAAAAACTCGTCCGGCGGAACGGCATTGGTAAAATTGCACCTACCTTTACCCGTTATATAAATTTTTTTTCCGCACTTTTGGTTTTTTTCGTAAACCGTTACATCGTTCCCGTTTACGGCTGCGGCATACGCAGCCATAAGCCCGGCTGCACCGCCGCCAACAATTGCAACTTTCAAAATTATATCTCCAACGCGCTGAAAGCGCATAAATTAACCCGCGGAGCAGTTTTTCGCCGCCGCGGGCGCAAACAATTATTTTTCCTCATTTTCTTCGCCATTATGTTTCCTGCCCCGGATGTGAAATTTACTTTTTATAAAGGCATCAATCTTATCTGAATATTTAAGTACGAGATAGAAAGCGAGCACGACAAGCGCGGCAAGCATTACCCATATCAGAATACCCCACCAAGTGGTAAAAGGAATGAGGTCGAAAGAATACGCCACGGTAAAGCAGGAAATAAGGCGCGTTATCGCAATCATCACAAGGAAATACGGCCAGGTCATGGACGAAAGCCCCGAAATAAAACATAAAACGTCGTCGGGGAACATCGGCAGAAGAAACATAAGGGATAAAATAAGATAGTCTTTACCCTTTATTTTTTCCAGCCATTTGTCGAGGTCATCCTTTCCCACGATCCAGCAGACAGCTTTATAACCTATCAACCTGCCTATGGCAAATGCAGTAACCGAGCCGAGTACTATGCCGATAAAACTATAAAATGCACAGGGAAGCGCGCCAAAGAGCGCCACTCCCGCCGCAACGGTGACTGAGCCTGGGACAGGGAGAATTACTACCTGCAAATAGGAAAAGACAATAAAAATAATTACGGCGACCGAACCGAAACTGCTGATATACTCGCGCAGAGCATCTATACTGTTAAGTTTCTGAATTATGCCCGTAGCGCATATGCCGTAGAATATCAACGCGAAAATATCGGCGCAGATTATTCCGCAGAAAATAAGGCGGTAAACCGACTGTTTTTTGAGCAGAAAGAAAATGACATAGCAAACAAGCACGACAAATACAAGCGCCGCGGCAGACCAGACGAGCGCCTCGTAATAATCGGCTATAAATTTCAAGCTCTTGTATTCAAGCCCAAGCAGAACGAATAAAAGTGCAACGCCGCCGAGCAAAACAGTTAAAAGAATGTTGGAAATGTCCTTTAACAGGGCAAAAACCGCCTTTTTGTCTTTTTTCATTTACTTTATATTATATCTTTATTATAAGGTATTTATAATCAGCAGATTTAATCGTATTACCTGCAACGCCCAAACGGCTATTGCGCAGCCACAAAATTTTTGACAGCGTCGGTGGCAAGTTTGTCGCAAATATTGTTATATTCGTCGTCAGCGTGCCCCTTTACTTTTATAAACGAAACTTTATGAATGCGCGTAAGAGACAATAGTTCTTTCCACAAATCGTCGTTTAAAACAGGCTTATTGTCGGCTTTTTTCCAGCCTGACTTTTCCCATCCGAAAACCCAACCGTTGTTGAAAGCATTTACCGTGTAAGCAGAGTCGCTGTGTACGGCGACTTCGCACGGCTCTTTCAGGCATTTAAGCCCCGTGATTACGGCAAAAACTTCCATGCGGTTGTTTGTAGTATCGGCAAACGCGCCCGAAAGGCGCTTTTCGTGACCGTTGTATATGAGCACGCAGCCATAGCCGCCCACTCCGGGATTGCCCGAACACGCGCCGTCGGTATACAAAGTGACTTTTTTCATTATTTGGAGAGTTCTTGCGAACGCTTTACGCACGCGTCTACCGCCTCGCCGACGATACCGCGGAAGTTGTTCTCTTCAAGTGTCTTTACGGCTTCGATCGTCGTGCCGCCCTTGCTGCAAACACTCATTATAAGTTCAGACGTCGATTTTTCGCTGTTCTGCACCATTTCGGCGCTGCCGATTACCGTCTGGACGGCGAGCGTCATAGCCTCATCGGCGGTCAGACCGTTCTTTACGCCGGCATCTATCAGACTGTCGATGAACATAAACACATACGCGGGGCCGCTGCCGCTTATGCCCGTAACAGCATCAAGCTTATCCTCAGAAAGGCTTAAAACTCTTCCCAGACAGCTGAAAAGCATAGTGATGAACTGGGTATCGTCGGGATTTTTGTTGAAATCCGACATATCTACCCCCATGGCTCCGCTGCCTATCGAGCAGGGCAGATTGGGCATGCAGCGAGCAACCTTTATAAGTCCCACGCCGAGAGCGTTCTTGATATAACCTCTCTTTAACCCCGCCATGATAGAAATAACTTTTTCTACCCTTATATCAGAAATACCCTTTGCCACCTCGTCAAAAGACTGAGGTTTTACGGCAAAGAGCAAAAATTCACATTCTTCGGCTACCTTGCGGTTGTCGGTAGTAACTTCTACGCCGAGTTCACTGTTTACATCATCGAGCTTAGACTCGTCCGGGTCGCTGACGATAATTTTTCTAGCGCTCATAAAGTCGGACAAAACAACACCCTTCAAGATGGCGTTCGCCATAAATCCGCAGCCTATAACTCCGAGTTTATATCTTTTTTTCATAATAAATCTCCAAAAACAGTTGACTTAAATCGACTGATATTATATACTAATAAAGCTGAATTTCATAGGGGAATAGCTCAACGGTAGAGTCGCGGTCTCCAAAACCGTCGGTTGCATGTTCGAATCGTGTTTCCCCTGCCACGCGCCTAAGCTCTTGCTTGGGCGCTTATTTTATTCAAGCCGCCCGGCTCAACGGCAGAGTTGCGTTTCCCACCAAAACCACCGGGCATGCTCAATCGTGTTTCCACTGCCAAATCACATAAGCTCTCGCTTGGGTGATTTTTTATGTCGTGTATTCCACGTACGGTAAACCCTGCATAAGCGCATTGTAAGCCGCCTTACGGTCGGGCAGCAAATCTTCGGGGAGATTGTCCGCGCAGAACCATTCAAGCTCCGCGCACTTATGCGGTTCACAAATGTGCGGTTCGCCCATAAATTTTTGAAGCACAAAATAGGGATTGACGTACGTTACCTGCCCGTCGCGCTTATAAAACAAAGTGAAAAATTCAAAATCCTGCGCATCTGCCGAGATTCCGAGTTCCTCGCAGCATTCGCGCGAGCAGGCGGCAGTCAGACTTTCACCCTCCTCAACGTGACCCGAACAAGCAAAATCCCACATTCCGTCGCCAAAGCCCGTATTTTGTCGGCGCTGCAACAGAATTTGATTTATGCCGCCGACGTTGCGCGCTATCAGCACGACGACCGCCACGGGCACCTTGAATTTTTCCATTAAACCTTTACTTCGCCTTTGAGCCCAAGGCAATCGGCATTCTGCTGCAAGATGGGATCTATTTCGTTGGCGATGAATTCTTCGGTCTGCGCGGGGGCACGCCCTATAAATTTGCGCGCGTCAAGTATTTCGTCGAGCTTGTCATGCACGGGCGCAAACATCTCATCCTCCTTTATAAGGTCGATAAGGTTATTTTCAAGCCCCCTCTCCTTGACATTTCTGCCTGCCTCCATGGAGAGCACGCGAATTCTTTCGTGCAGTTCCTGGCGGTTGCCGCCCGCTTTTACACACTCCATCATGATGTTTTCGGTAGCCATGAAGGGAAGCTCTGCGGCGATGTGCTTTGCAATTACCTTGTCGTATACGACGAGGTTTTCACTGACGTTGAGATAGATGTTCAAAATGCCGTCGAGGGCGAGGAAAGCCTGCGCGTTGACAATTCTCCTGTTCGCCGAATCGTCGAGCGTGCGCTCGAACCACTGCGTCGAGGCGGTGATCGCCGAGTTCATGGGAAGAGAAATGACGTAGCGCGCGAGCGAACCCATTCTTTCGCTGCGCATGGGGTTGCGCTTGTACGCCATGGCGGAAGAGCCAATCTGCGATTTTTCAAAGGGCTCCTCAATCTCCTTCATGTTCTGCAAAATACGTATATCGTTGGAGAATTTATATGCGCTCTGCGCAATCTGTGAGAGAACGCAAAGAACGTTATAGTCGAACTTTCTGGGGTAGGTCTGGCCCGTGACGCCATAAACCTTGTTACAACCCATCTTTTTGACGACGCGGCGTTCGAGCTCCTTAACCTTTTCGCCGTCGCCGTTGAAAAGTTCCATAAAGCTCGCCTGCGTGCCCGTTGTGCCCTTTACACCGCGCAGCTTGAAGGATTTTTCGAGGTTGACGAGGTTATCATAATCCATCATCAGATCCTGCAACCACAGCGTTGCGCGCTTGCCCACAGTTGTGAGCTGGGCGGGTTGAAGGTGCGTAAAGCCCAAAGTGGGCACGTCCTTATATTTAATGGCAAACTTTTTAAGTTTGTCCATTACATTTACAAGTTTGACCTTTATTATTTTAAGAGCGTCGCGCAGAATAATCAGTTCGGAGTTGCAATCGACAAAACAGCTCGTCGCACCGAGATGAATTATGGGCATTGCAGACTTAGCCTGCTCGCCGAACGCCTTTACGTGCGCCATTACGTCGTGGCGCACCTCGCGCTCGTACTTTTCGGCGACGTCGTAATTGATATCATCGGCGTACTTTTTCATTTCGGCGATCTGTGCGGGCGTGATGTTGAGCCCGAGCTCCATTTCTGATTCGGCGAGAGCAACCCACAATTTTCGCCACAGTTTAAAGCGCTTGTCATCAGAAAAATTTTCCGCCATCTGTCTGCTTGCGTATCTTGTTATAAGGGGATTTACGTAAACTGAATTGTCTGTCATCTTGTGCTCCATAAAGTTTAGTTTTTATTTTTTGCCAATTTTTCAATAAGTACCGAACCAATAAATGCCAAAGTCGACAATATCAGACAGGTCATGCCGACAATCATGATAAGCATGCCCAGCCGCATAGCCGAAGCGCTCTCTTCAAGAGCCTCCTGACCAATGTCGGGCGTATTGAGACTGTTTAGCGCGGGGAAGTAAAAACACATTCCTACGGCTATGCAGACTATCGTAGCAAACAGCACGCCGGCAAGGACGACGCGCAGAATATACTTAGTACTCATCAGAATTTTACGGGCTGATGGTATTCAACGCCGTGGGCGTCCACCTTCATGCTCTTTATTACCTGCGGCTTTTTAGGCTTGTCGTTGAAATCGGTGGATACGCCCGCTATGCGGTCGACGACGTCCATTCCGCTTATGACTCTGCCGAAAGCGGCGTACTGTCCGTCGAGGTAGGACGCGTTGGCGTGCATGATGAAAAACTGCGAACCCGCGCTGTTGGGTGACATAGCGCGCGCCATGGATATAACGCCGCGGGCGTGCTTTATATCGTTGCTTTTAAAGCCATTCAACGAAAACTCACCCTTTATTGTATAACCAGGCCCACCCGTGCCCGTGCCGTTGGGGTCGCCGCCCTGAATCATAAATCCGCTTATGACGCGGTGAAAAGTCAGCCCGTCGTAAAAACCCGACGACGCGAGCGACAAAAAATTATTCACGGTGTTGGGCGCTTTGTCGGGATATAGCTCTAAAACTATTTCGCCGCCGTCGTCCATGACGATTGTAACGTTGGGATTTGTCATATTTACTCCTTACGCGCGGCGCACCGCGCGATTGCTATGAACTGTATATTTATAAATCGCTGTATTTCTGGACGAGGACGCCAGCCTCGTCGAAGAGCTGAACTGAAAATTTATCGGGGTAGCCTTCCTTGTAGACCACCCTTGAAATGCCAGAATTGATTATTATTTTTGCGCATATAACGCAGGGCTGGTGAGTGCAGTAGAGCGTACAGCCTTCTACGCTGCACCCCACCCTCGCCGCCTGAATTATTGCGTTCTGCTCGGCATGGACGGCATAACATATCTCCTGCATGGTGCCGCTGGCGATGCCCAATTTCTGCCTTAAACATTCGCCCTTGTCCACACAGCTCTTTATGCCCTGGGGCGCGCCGTTATAGCCCGTGGCTATTACTCTTTTGTTTTTGACGATTATCGCGCCGACGTGGCGGTTTTCCTTATAGCAGCTCGACCACGAACCGATGAGTTCCGCCATTTCCATAAAGCGCCTGTCCCATTTATCCATTTGCAGCTCCGAAAAATTAATTACATATAGATATTACCATATCTTTAATCAAAATGCAATTTTATATTTGATTTATGCTGCTTTTATTTGAAATATTTTTTTGTTTAATGTGTTTGAGTTGTTTTGTCTGCGTTTATAAATATTCGTGAAAAATAATATAACTTTTCCGGAGGAAAAATTAAATGAATATAAAGCCTTTGTTCGACAAAGTAGTTGTAGAAGGTCTTAAAGCCGAAGAAAAGACAAAGAGCGGTTTGTATCTTACCGCCGCTTCGCAGGAAAAACCCGCCACGTGCATAGTTGTAGCCGTGGGCCCCGGCGGACTGGTTGACGGCAAGGAAGTTAAAATGCAGGTTAAAGTAGGCGACAAAGTACTTCTTTCAAAGTACAGCGGAACCGAAGTTAAAGTTGACGGCAAAGAATACACAATTATCCGCCAGAGCGATATCCTGGCAATCGTTGAATAATTAAGGAGATTGATAGATTATGGCAAAGCAGATCAAATACGGAGATGACGCAAGAAAGGCGCTTGAAGCGGGCGTGAACGTGCTCGCAGACACTGTTAAAATCACCCTCGGCCCCAAGGGAAGAAACGTCGTGCTCGACAAAAAGTTTGGCGCTCCCCTCATTACGAACGACGGCGTGACGATAGCAAAAGAAATCGAACTTGAAGACCCCTTCGAGAATATGGGCGCACAACTCGTTAAAGAAGTTTCGACAAAGACCAACGACGTAGCCGGCGACGGCACCACCACCGCCGTTGTACTCGCCCAAGCAATAATCCGCGAAGGACTTAAAAACCTCGCCGCAGGCGCAAATCCCATCATCCTTAAAAAGGGCATTGCCGCCGCAGTAGATACGGCAGTCGATAAAATCAAGGCAATTTCCAAGCCCGTTGAAAACAAGCTTGCTATCTCGCAGGTTGCCTCCATTTCGGCAGGCGACGAAACGATAGGCAAACTCATTGCAGACGCGATGGAAATCGTCGGCAAAGACGGCGTTATAACCGTTGAAGAGGGCAAGACCATGAACACAGAGCTTTCTACCGTTGAAGGCATGCAGTTCGACAGAGGTTACGCCTCCGCTTACATGGTTACAAATACCGAAAAGATGGAAGCCGTTCTCGACAATCCCTACATCCTCATCACCGACAAGAAAATTTCGACATTACAGGAAATTCTTCCCATAATCGAACCCATAGCTCAACAGGGCGCAAGGCTTTTGATCATCGCCGAAGACGTCGAGGGCGACGCGCTCGCTTCGCTCATCGTCAACAAGTTGAAGGGCGTTTTAAACTGCGTTGCAGTCAAAGCGCCCGGCTTCGGCGACAGAAGAAAGGCTATGCTCGAAGATATCGCAATCCTGACGGGCGGCACGGTCGTTTCCTCCGACCTCGGCTACGAATTCAAGGACGTAACGCCCGACATGCTCGGCAGAGCCGCACAGGTTAAAGTAGACAAAGAAAACACCACGATTATAAACGGTTCTGGCTCCTCCGACGCAATCAAGGCAAGGGTCAACTCCATCAAAGCGCAGATCGCAGAGACGACATCCGAATACGATAAAGAAAAGTTGCAGGAGCGCCTTGCCAAACTCGCAGGCGGCGTCGCCGTTATAAATGTAGGCGCAGCTACCGAAGTTGAAATGAAAGAAAAGAAACTTCGCATCGAGGACGCACTTGCCGCTACACGCGCGGCAGTTGAAGAGGGCATCGTTCCCGGCGGCGGCGTTGCACTCCTCTCCACCATTCCCGAGCTTAAAAAGCTCGTCGAATCTCTCTCCGGCGACGAAAAGACGGGTGCAAGCATCGTGCTTAAAGCCGTTGAAGAACCCCTCCGCCAGATTGCAAAGAACGCAGGTCTCGACGGCTCGGTAATAGTCAACAACATTATCACAGCCAATAAGCCCAACTACGGCTACGACGCATTAAAGAATGAATACACCGATATGGTTGCAAGCGGCATCATAGATCCTACCAAGGTTTCGCGTTCGGTGCTTCAAAATGCAGCTTCGGTTGCAGCCACATTGCTGACCACCGAGAGCATTGTAACAGATATTCCCGCTCCCGCTGCGGCAAACAATGCTGCGGGCGGCCCCGATATGGGCGGCATGTATTAATTTCCTCCATAAAATTCAAAAAGAGATCACCGAAAGGTGGTCTCTTTTTTTGATTGCGTTTACACGATATGCTTTTTTGATGTTTTTTCAAGCGCGCCGGCACAGGCTGTGCAGGCGCGCTTACCATATATTAATTTATAGCTGAATTTTATTAAATTTGTTCTTTAAAACAAAATTAATATATCTCCCCGACAGCAAAACACAAAACAAATTACCTTACCCCGTCGAGCGGCAATTCAAATTTTGCAGGCTCCCCGTCTATTTCAAACGCACTCACAGAAACGCAAAGAACGTCGTTATCTCCCACACCCGCGGAAGGGACGCCATCATCATCGGCAAAACTGCGGGCAGCCTCAAACACAATATAAAACTCGCCCTGCACCTCCCCGCCGCTGAACTGCGCTTCAAAGATGTCACTGCGGAATGTCATGAAATCTTCGCTGCCATAAGCGGTTGCGGAAATATTTTCCGAAGTCAGGCCAATAAATCCGCCGTCGGTCTGATGGGTAAAATCAGCCTGCGCCGACAAAATGACAAACACATTGTCTTGCCCCGCGGCAAACTCTTTTTCACCTATCATAATCGCATCTCCGACAGAGACGTCGTTGATGACAAGATAATTGCCAAAGTCATCTTCAACCTTTTCACCAAACCCGAACGACTCATCGGAAGAAACACCCGAATCGTTCGGGGCGGACGGCTCGTCGGAATCCGTACCCTGATTGGGTGCGCTGCCTCCATTGAAAGCAAACATACCGTTCGCAAAATTGACTGCTAGGGGAACAATTACAAGACATGCAACGACGGCGCACGCAACGGATGCAAAGACCCTTTTGATCTTAGAGCGGCGGCGCACCCTTTCGCGGGTATAATCCGACCTGCCAAAGCTTTCGCCGATATCGTCGCTACGGCGCTCAACATCATTATTTTGGGAAATATTATTCAAAGAACCCTGCGCTACGCCGCCATTTTCGACTTTCGCACACATCTTTTCAAGAAGGTCGGATTTAAACTGCTCGTCGGTATGAAGTTTTTTCATGCTGTCTTTATAAGCGCTCATATCAGTCCTCCTCCAAAAATTTCTTTAACTTCGCGCGGGCGCGCGAAAGCCTTTTATGTACGGCGTTTTCGTTAATCTGCATAAACTGCGCTATCTCCTTCGCCGAATACCCCTCGTAATAATGCAGATAAATGACCTGCCTGTCGTCCGCAGAAAGGCGGGCGAGCTCTTCATCGAGCTGAGTTTCTTCTCCACGCCGCGACAAGGGCAGATTATCTATGCCGACAGTTCTCCGCCGCGCGCCCCGCTTTGCCGCATTTATGCTTTTATTTATCGCAACGCGGATGAGCCACGCCTTTAAATGCTCGTCATCGCTGAATGGACACAGGCGCATCCTTTCGACAAGCGAAATAAAGACTTCCTGCACGATATCTTCGGCATCCTGGCGGTTACAGACATATTGATACGAAACCCTGAAAACCGTGTCGGCATACGCCGAAATTATCCGGGCAAAGTTCTCCCTGTCGGACAACTTATTCCAATCGTCCACAACATTTTCCTCCATGTAATCACTATAACAACAATTAAGCAGCTCCAAACCTGACACAATTTTTTTAAATTATATAATAATTTAATGCGGGCGGCAGGTCGCCGTCCGCATTAAATCTATGGCAACTACTTTTTTAACGCGTCAAGAATGGCCGACAAAGCGCATTTGCCGTGCTCATAGGTAAGTCCGCCCTGAAAATATGCGATGTAAGGCGGCTTTACGGGACCGTCGGCAGAAAGTTCGATAGACGCACCCGAAACAAACGTGCCGGCAGCCATTATAATTTTATCGTCGTATCCCGGCATATCCCACGGCTCGCAGGTGACGTAGCTATCGACGGGAGAAGCGTACTGCACTTCCCTTATGAATTTTATCATGTCGTCGGCGTTGCCGAACTCTATGCAGCGGGTGATGTCATAAGGCATTTTATCGACGGACGGATAGTTTTTATAGCCGAGGTCGGTCATGGCGAGCCCTATGAGCAGCGAGCATTTAAGCGCCTGCGCTGCAACGTGCGGAGCCATGAATAGCCCCTGATAAAAGTATCTGTATCCGCCTTCGTAAGAACCGACTTCAAGACCTATCGAGGGAGCGGTCAGCCGTCTGCCGATTTTCTGGATATACTCGTCCTTGCCACAGATGTAGCCGCCCGTGGGGGCAATGCCGCCGCCCGCATTTTTGATGAGCGACCCGACGATAAGGTCGGCGCCGCAGTCGGTAGGTTCGCTCTCTTCGACAAATTCACCGTAACAGTTATCTACAAAAATGCAGCCGTCAAAGCCGCAGCTGCGGACAAACGCACACACTTCGCCAATCTGCCTGCACGAAAACGCATCGCGCAGTTCGTACCCGCGCGAGCGCTGTATATATACGACCTTCACCTTGCTGCCGCTTTTCAATGCCTCTGAAATGGAAGCGAAGTTAAATCCGCCATCTTCGGTAAGAGAAATACAGTTGAACGCAACGCCGTAATCTTTGAGAGAACCTATATTTTCACCCGAAATTACAGGGCGTATCGTGTCATACGGCATTCCGCTTACACACAAAAGCGTATCGCCGGGCATCAGAAGTCCGAAGAGCGCAACCGAAAGCGCGTGCGTGCCCGAAAGCAAATGGGGCGAAACAATGCCCGCCTCGGCATGAAACGCATCGGCATAAATTTTGCCAAGACAGTCCCTGCCCTCGTCGCCGTAACCGTATCCCGAAGTTCCCGAAAAGTGCCTTACGGCTATTCTGTTGTTCTGAAAAGCCTTTAAAACCTTTTGCTGATTTTTAAAGGCAATATCGTCGATGAGCGCAAATTTATCTTTAAGGCGCTCCTCACACTTTTTTATATATTCGCTGTAATCAGTCATTCAACAACTCCACAATTTTTTCAGTCTGTGCCTGCTGCCTGTCAATCCACAAAATATTTGGCAATTTTTTAAAAAATGTTATCTGTCTTTTTGCATAATGGCGGGTATTGCGCTTAATTATATCACGCATAGTACTCTGCGAACAGCCATTTTTTAAACATTCAATAACTTCCTTATACCCTATCGCCTGCATACTCTGACAATGTTCGTCAACACCGCAGTCAAAGAGCGAGCGAACTTCGTCTACAAGACCTTTTTCGAACATTTCGTCCACCCTCTCGTCTATGCGGGCATACAGCTCGTCTCGCGGAAAATCCACCGCGACGGCGGCATAATTGAAGAGCGGAGTTTTTCCGTCGCTTAATTGCGACTTTTTCTTTCCACTGACTTCAAATATTTCAAGCGCGCGTATCACACGCTTTGTGTCGTTGGGGTGAATGGCGCGGGCGGACTGCTCGTCTATGCTTTCGAGCATTTTATGAAGGTAATCCTTCCCATTTTCGCGCAAAATTTCGTCATACCTGCGGCGCACCTCTTCGTCGCCCTTGGCCTGCCCGTAGGAAAAGTCGAATAAAAGCGAGTTTATATAAAAGCCCGTGCCGCCACATATGACGGCAACTTTGCCACCGTCTGTAAGCGAGCGCACTATCGGCAATGCGCGGTCGCGAAAGTCGGACACCGAAAAAGACTCTTTGGGGTCAACTACGTCAATCATGTGATGTACAACGCCGCCCATCTCCTCCTTCGTCGGCTTCGCCGTGCCAATATTCAAGCCCTTGTAAATAAGCTGCGAATCGGCGGAAATAACTTCGGTATTCAAAAGTTTTGCGCACTTTACGGCGAGAGCAGTCTTGCCGGTAGCCGTCGCACCGCATATTACGAGTACGTTTTTCACGGCTACACTATCCTTTTGAACATCTTTTCTATCTGCGTCCTGGTCATCTTTACACAGACAGGTCTGCCGTGCGGGCATTTAAGTCCAACATCGCCCTTCAACATCTCGATAAGTTTTTGTTTTTCGGCGTCTGTCAGCCTCATTCCGCCTTTTACGGCGTGTTTACAGGCAGTCATGGCTATTTTATCTCGCAGAACATCTTCAACCTTTATCGATCTGAGCCCGCCGAGATCGGACAACAAGTCGCCGAAAAAAGCTTTGAGATCTATGTCCTGCAAATCGAGCGGAACTTCGTTTACGCGGTATGCAGTTACACCGAACGGTTCGATATCAAAGCCCATGCGGCGGATGAGCATTAAATTCTCTGATATAAAGGCAGATTCCTGTGCGTTGAGGTCGAGAATGTACGGAATAAGCATACCCTGGCGGGGTATGGAAGTGCGGTTTTTAAGTTTTTCAATCAGGCTATCAAAAATCATCCGCTCGTGCGCAGCGTGCTGATCGATGAGGTACACGTCATCACCCGTTTCATATATAAGATAGGTGTTGAAAAAATCGCCCTTATATTTCCAGTTTTCGTAAGCTATGCGCTCCTGCTCTGCCTTTGCACGCTCCTGTTCGGCAACACGAACGGGAAGCGGTTTTACGCCTCCGCAGACTTTCATTTTATTTTCCTCGCGCAACGGCGCGAATGCCTTGTACAGCGGAACTTCATCTACCGTTTTAGGCTGAATATTCCGACTTTCCAACTTTTCATAATATGAATGATCACTTACGAGCGGCTGCGGCTGTACAGGCGGAG
The DNA here is from genome assembly GCA_018712135.1 of Candidatus Coproplasma avicola. GTDB lineage: Bacteria > Bacillota > Clostridia > Christensenellales > Borkfalkiaceae > Coproplasma > Coproplasma avicola. The sequence continues at coordinate 19,539 of DVHK01000079.1, forward strand.
CAGGCGTCGCCTGTTCCGCTTTTTTAATCTTTCCGTCCGGCGTAAACTGCGGCATAGCCACGTCATCGAAATTTTTATCGTAAACTTTGCCGCTCTGCGTGTAATCAGACGCGTATACGGCATTTTTAGAGCCGCTTTCAGCAAATGTAGACTTAATTTCGGGCACGACCGTGCTGTCAACGACAAAATCTGCCGCCTTGGCGGTTCCGTCGAGCACGGAAGAGATGACCTTATAGACCGTTCCGAAAATGAGCTGGTTATCCACAAAACGCACGTCCGCCTTATTGGGGTGAACGTTTACGTCTACAATTTCGGTAGGCACGTCGATAAAGAGCGTATACACGGGGTAATTGCGCTTCATGGCATAGGGCGCATACGCCTGCGAAATAGCTGTCGAAATTACGTTATTGGAGATGCACCTGCCGTTGAGATATACATTCTGATAGGATTTATTGGGCTTGAAAAAATTTTGGTTGCCAATAAAACCATATACATGAATATCGTTTCTGTCGGCATTTATTTTGAAGGACTGGGGCAGGTATTTCGAACCGTAAACCTGGGCGATAGCTTCCTCCAACCCGCCGCCGTATGACTGCAAAGTGAGCTTCCCGTCGATAAAATATTTGAAAGCCACGCGCGGATTGCCCAGAATATAGCGCGTGACAAAGGAGGTTATATCTGCCTCCTCCTTTTTGTCAGTCTTTAAAAACTTGCGCCTGACGGGCGTATTGAAAAAGATGTTGCGCACAGTTATCTGCGTGCCCTTATCGAGGGCGGCGGGTTCAACCTGTCCGATAAATTCGCCGTCGCACTCAACCTTCCACGCATCGTTACCCACGGTGACACTTATAAGTTCAACCTGAGCAATCGCCGCAATCGTAGCGAGTGCTTCGCCCCTGAATCCGAGGGTATGGATGTTGTCGATGTCTTCGAGCGTGGAAATTTTACTCGTAGCGTGAGAAAAGAACGCCGCGCGCATGTCGTCCTTTTCTATTCCGCAGCCGTTGTCGACGATCTTTATCAGATCCTTGCCGCCGCGCTCGATGTAAACTTCTATTTCGGTAGCGCCCGCGTCGAGACTGTTTTCAATCATCTCCTTTACAGCGGAATAAGGTCTGTCGATGACCTCACCCGCCGCAATGCGGTTGCATATAACTTCGGACAGTATGTTTATCTTAGCCATTTATTTCACCTTTTCAACGAGATCGCCCAGCACCATGAAAGCCTGCATGGGCGACATGTTGTTCATATCTATCTCTTTCAAAATCTTTTCGACTTCGTTCTCTTCGGCGGGCTGTTCGGGCTGAACGCTCTCCACATCTGCCGTGACGATTCCGCCGCTTTCGACCTGCTTTAAAATGACCTTTGCCCTTTCGGTCACGCTTGCAGGAACGCCCGCGAGCGCAGCGACCTCTATGCCGAACGAGCGGTTTGCGCCGCCACGCATAATTTTGCGCAAAAATACTATGCCGCCATTGATCTCCCTGACGGCGATTTTGTAATTTTTAACGCCATAAAGCTTGTTTTCAAGTTGAGTGAGCTCGTGGTAATGAGTGGCAAAGAGCGTCTTTGCGCCTATATTTTTGGTAATTTCCTCTACGACCGCCCAGGCGATGGAAAGACCGTCGTAAGTACTCGTTCCCCTGCCGACCTCGTCGAGAACAATCAGACTGTCCTTTGTGGCATTGCGAAGTATGGTCGCAACCTCTATCATCTCGACCATAAAGGTACTCTGGTCGGAAATAAGGTTGTCACTCGCGCCGACGCGCGTAAATATGCGATCGATTATGGGAATGCGCGCCGATTTTGCAGGCACAAACGAACCGATGTGCGCCATGAGCGCGATAATGGCGGTCTGCCGCATATAGGTACTCTTGCCCGCCATGTTGGGGCCGGTAATTATCATCGTGCGGTTTTCGCCCTCGTCGAGCAAAGTGTCGTTTGGGACAAACTTATCCTTTGAAATTTTTTCGACTACGGGGTGCCTGCCCTCGCGAATTACCATGGGACTGCCGCTTTCGACTATTTCGGGTCGGCAGAATTTACTCGATTTTGCAACTTCGGCAAATGAAGTTATTACATCGAGCTTGGCAACCGCGGCGGCAATCTCCTTAAAAGCCGGTATATTTTGCGAAAGGACGCCTGTAAGATGCTCATAAATTGCGCTTTCGAGCTTTAAAGAACTTTCCTCGCTGTTCAAAATTTTGTCTTCGAGTTCTTTAAGCTCGTCGGTTATAAATCTTTCGGCGTTGGTGAGTGTCTGCCTGCGCTGATACTCGGAAGGCACTTTGTCCTTGAAAGATTTGCTGACTTCGATATAATACCCGAAAACGCGGTTGAACCCTATTTTAAGAGTGCGAATGCCCGTCCTGTCGCGCTCGCGCGCCTCCATATCGGCGAGGATGTCCTTGCCGCTTACTTTGACCTGCCTGAGTTCGTCGAGTTCGGGGCTGAACCCCTTTTTAATATACCCGCCGTCCTTCATCGTTGCTGGGGGATTTTCTGCAATTACGCTTAAAATATATTGGGCGAGCTCGGTCATGTCACGAAGACCGCGCGAGATATCTTTTAGAATGGCGCTGCCAAATCCTGTCAGCTGAAAATTCAGATTGGGAACGGTCAGAAGAGACTGCGCAAGCGCAAGGCAGTCGACGGGCATAATGCTGCCGCCGGCTATTTTGCCGGTCAGCCTTTCAATATCCTTAACCTGGCGGAGCATATCCGAAACGCCGACGCGCACAACGGTTGAATCAAACAATTCCTGAACGCCGTCGAGCCGATAATTTATCTCATTTGCGCTGCAAAGCGGCGATACAATCATACCGCTCAACAGTCGCGCGCCCATGGCGGTTTTGGTTTTATCCAAAAGCCACAACAGCGAGCCGTATTTTTTGCCCTCGGACATGCTTTTTACAAGTTCAAGGTTTCTGACTGCGGCGTTGTCGAGCTGCATGTAAGCGCGATCCGAAATGTATTTGACGCTGTCAAGATTGGGCAACGCGTGTTTCTGCGTCTCTTTGAGGTACTCCAAAAGCGCGCCGCACGCACAAACGGCGAGGGGCTTGGAACCCACTTCGAACGCCGAAAGTGTGCTCGCTTTGAGCTGGTCGAGCAAATTTTTTTCAGCCGCTTTATAGCCGAAAGTCCAGCTTAAATAGCTTGAAAAATGCGGCAGAATACCGCGGGAAACCTCGGGAACATCCTTACACGCAAAGAGCATCTCGTCGTTGCATATAATTTCGCTGACAGAGAGCTTTACGAAAAGCGCAATTACTGCACTCACTCCCCCCTCGCCCGCGTACTGAGTACAGCAGAGCTCACCCGTTGTTATGTCCGCCCATGCGGCGGCGCAGACGTCGCCCTCCTTGCAGGCGCAGGCGATAAAGTTGTTTACGCGCGCGTCGAGGTAATTTTCGTCGGTTATTGTTCCCGCCGTCACAACCCTTATGACGTCGCGGGCGACCATGCCCTTTGCAGTTGCGGGATCTTCAAGCTGTTCGCATATTGCAACCTTGTAGCCCGCAGAAACAAGCCTTGCGATGTACGAATCGGCGGAATGATAGGGAACGCCGCACATGGGCGCGCGCTCTTCAAGTCCGCAGTCGCGCCCCGTCAAAGTGAGGTCGAGCACCTGCGAAGCCGTCTTGGCGTCGTCGAAGAACATCTCGTAAAAGTCGCCGAGACGGTAAAAAATTATACAGTCCTTATACTTTTCCTTGACGGAAAAGTAGTGTTGCATCATTGGTGAAAGAGCCATTTTTTACTACCTTTTATACTACTTCGCCGGTGAGCGAAACGCCGTTTGCGTGCTCGATGCGCACGTTGACGAACTGACCTATGAGATTTTTCTGACTTGCAAAATACCCCATCCTGCCATATTCGTCGCGCCCCATATAGAGTCCGCGCTTGCTGTCGTAATCCTCGCATAAAATCTCGACAGTTTTACCGATATACATCTGAGAAAGGGCGCGGGTCTGGCTGTTTATGAGCTCTACAAGCTCCATAATGCGCGCCTTTGAAACCTCTTCGGGAACCTGGTTTGGCATCTTCGCCGCGACAGTCCCCTCCCTTTTGGAATACACAAAGGTAAACGCCGAGGCAAAGTTAACTTTTTTTGCAAGTTCGAGGGTTGCTTTGAAATCCTCGTCAGTCTCGCCCGGGAACCCGACGATGAGGTCGGTGGTTATGGCGCAGTCCGGAATGGCTTTTTTGAGCATTTCAACCTTTTCAAGATATTGCCCGGCGGTATATTTTCTGTTCATAGCCTTTAAAATCGCATCCGAACCGCTCTGCACGGGAAGATGAAGGCAATGGCAGATTTTGGGGTTTTGCGCCATAACTTTGATGAGTTCGGGCGAAAAATCCTTGGGGTGGGAGGTCATGAAGCGCAGACGGAATTTGCCGTCGATATCTGCAATCTCTTTAAGAAGCTGCGGAAAAGTCAGCTCTCCCTTATAGGAATTGACGTTCTGTCCGAGCAGGGTAATTTCCTTGTACCCCTCGCTCACGAGCGACCTTACCTCTTCGATAATTTTGCGCGAATCCCTGCTCCTCTCCCTGCCGCGGACGTAGGGGACAATGCAGTACGAGCAGAAGTTGTTGCAGCCGTACATTATGTTTACCCACGCGTTGGGATAGCTCGTGCGCAGGGGCTTATCGTCCTCGCAGATTTCGCCCTCGCTGTCCTCTATTTCAATAAGGGTCTTTCTCATCTTTAATTTTTTTTCGATCAACCCTTTAAGGTTATGCAGATTATGGGTGCCGAAAATTATATCTACGTAAGGGAACTTCTCGTGCAGATTTTCGGCTTTGTTCATCTGCTGGGGCAGACATCCGCCTACGGCGATGAGCATGTCCTTTCTCGCCGCTTTGAGCTTTTTAAGCATGCCGATATTGCCGAAAGCATGATTTTCGGCATTTTCCCTTATACAACAGGTATTAAAAACCACAATGTCCGCTTCTTCGGGGCTTTCGCAGCTTTTGTAACCCATTTCAGATAAAATGCCCGCAATCTTTTCGGACTCGTGCACGTTCATCTGACAACCATAAGTAACTATGTGAAAAAATTTGTCCATACATATACAATTATATAATTAATCGCAATTTTTTTCAATCTATTTGCAACAAATTATTTTTTTTATGAATACTATTTTTAATGAAAAAGCTTGGAAAAATTGCGCTTCTGCTCCTGCTTGCAGCAACCGCGTTGCTACTGACTGGACTTGTAATATTCAACTGCATAACAGCCGACGCAAAACTCGACAAAAGCAAACTTATAAATTACGGTCAGACGATAACCATTTACGATGATTCGGAGCAAAAAATACAGAGCTCTTCCATTGAGGGCAACAGAAACACCGTTTTGGTCTGCGACCTCAAGGAACACACAAAAAACGCCTTTATCGCCTCCGAGGACAGAAAATTTTACAGCCACAACGGGCTCAACTACGGGCGCATGGTAAAGGCTCTGTTCAAAAACATTGCGAGTTTTTCATTCAAGGAGGGCGCCTCGACTATAAGTCAACAGCTGATAAAAAACACCCACCTTTCGAACGACAAAACGCTCTCGCGCAAGCTCAAAGAAATAAAACTGACCCGACAGCTCGAAAGGGCGTATTCGAAGGACGAAATACTCGAAATGTACCTCAATACAATATATTTCGGACACAGCTGTTACGGACTGCAAAGCGCAGCGAAATTCTACTTCGATACCGACGCCGAAAACCTGACATTAACGCAGAGCGCAACGCTCGCAGGGCTTTTAACCTCACCGAACAACTACTCGCCGTTCAAAAACCCGGAAAAGTGTCTTACACGACGAAACATAGTGCTGAACAGTATGCGCGAATGCTCATTTATTAGCGACGCCGAATATAAAAAAGCCGCAGAGCAGCCGCTCGGCGCGGTAAAAGGCAGCGACGCGAGGGGCAAAAGCTATTATATCGACGCCATGTTCGACGAGCTCGAAGATATCAACCTCGACTGCTATACACAGTTGCCCGGCTGTAAAATATACACTTACATGGACAGCGAAATGCAGAAATATATAGAACAGCTTGAATTTGAAAGCGACGGCGCGGTCATTGTGACGGGCGAAGATAACGGCGTGTGCGCATATGTAAATACAATAAACGGAGCAAAAAGACAACCGGGCTCGACGATAAAACCCCTCCTCGTGTATGCACCCGCCATTGAAGAGGGTCTAATTCACACTTTTACAAAAATAGAAGATACAAAAATTAATTTCGGCGAATATTGTCCCGAAAATTACGACAAAAAATATCACGGAATGGTGACTGTAGCGCAAAGCATAGCACAAAGCTATAACATTCCCGCCGTAAAAACGCTCAACGCGCTGACGATAGAAAAAGCGGCAAAATACGCCAAAAAATTATCAGTCCCCATCGACGAGGAAGATAAATATCTTTCGCTCGCGCTCGGCGGAATGCACTACGGCATGGATATCAAAACACTCTGCGACGCATACAGCACTTTCAGAAAAAGCGGGATGCACACAACTTCACACTTTATCAAAAAAATAGAGGACAGTGACGGAAATGTAATCTACACAGATAAAAAACAATACACGAGGGCATTTTCCGAGGGCACATGCTCGCTCATGAACGAAATGCTAATACAGACGGCAAAGAGCGGAACGGCGAAAAAATTAAAAAATATGCCGTTCGATGTTGCCGCAAAGACGGGCACGTGCGGAAACGACAGCGGCAATACCGATGCTTATGCAACAGGTTATACATCGCAACATTCAATATGCGTGTGGTTGGGAGACAGAGACAATAAAAAGACAGGCGTAACGGGCGGCGGGCAATGCTGCAACATCTTAAAAGATGTACTGCAAGAACTCTATCGCACATCGGCGCCGCAACCTCTCGAAACGTCTTCGGGGACGGTTGAGGTTGATATAGACCGACAGGATTACGACGCCGACGGAAAAATTATACTTGCCGACGATATATCGCCGAAATTAAACAGATTAAGCGTAAAATGCCTTAAAGGTAATGAACCGAAACAAAAGAGCAGTAAATTTTCTCATCCGACAATATCAAAGCCGACCATAAACGTTGAAAATGGCACCGTTTCAATAGTACTATGTCAAACATATTACTATTTATATATTATAAAACGTGACGCTGAAACGATATACGACGGTCAATATATTGAGATTTTTAAGGACACGCCGCAATGCGGCAGCCACACCTATTCGATTACACCATACTTTTTAAGCGACGACAAAAAATATTTTGGCGATGAGATAATTTTAGAACAGATAAATATCGCAAAGGAAAATTCTAATCCCCTGCCTCCTTCTATCACTCAAAAAGATTGGTATGATTAAAATTATGTCATGTAAAAAATCAGCCGCGCGAACAAATTTGTTCGCGCG
>DVHK01000080.1 GCA_018712135.1 Candidatus Coproplasma avicola
GAAAGGCGGTAAGCCTCTGCAAACCGTAAAAGCCGCCGCCCGTTTCGGGCGGCGGCTTTTGTTCCGTTGCATCACTTTCCGCAATCGGGCATTACTCATTGCATGGCTCGGCTTGCGGACAACATTTATTCCGAACGATATTCGGGCGGGAGGTATTCGGCGAGGGAATTGTAGCGAGCGAGGTATTTTTGCGCCTGCTCATCGTCGCCGCGGGCGGAAAAATATTCGCAGCGCAGGCGGGTGAGGACGATAAAATTTACGTCGTCCTCGGGCAGCTGGGGGAGGTCGAAGAGCATTTCGCGCGGGATATCGGCGAGCGCCGTTCCGCCGTTGACCATTCCCTGAACGCGCAAAACAGCCAGCATGACCTGCGCGGATGATGATTTGATTATCAGCTCCCACACCACCATTCCGTCGTTTTTTGCGCCGTTTCTGTCGTCGGGAACGGCGTTTATTATGAGCAGATAAATCGAATAGGGCAGCATCACGCAACAGCCAGAAAAGGCGCCCGCGCTCAATGCCGCGGCAATGCCGACAACCGCGCAGACGGCGTTTGCGACTATGCCAGCGCAGGCTGTGGCAATCATTCTGCCGCGCATACCCCTTTCGCCAACGGGGCAGACGTTTACCGACGACGTGCGGAAAAGTTTATACCTGTCGGGCTTTACGCCCATCTTGCAGCATAACCCTGCGAGCATGTGCGCGCCCTCGTGAACGAGGTCGCCGAAAATTATGCTCGCGAACAGCAAAGCGACGTATGCGGGAACGCATATCCAGAGCGCCGCCCCGCCAAGAGCGCGGGTGCAGAAGACATATCCGCACAGCGCCGCCAGGGCGAGCGAGACGACCAAAGCGGCGAAAAAAATAATTTTGCTCTTCATGGCAAATACCGCCCGTCAGATATTTTTAAGGCGGGACAGCACATAGCCTTCGAGGTTGTCCTTTTCGGACACGACTATTTTATCTGCGCCGAGCATGGACATTATGCTGCACATCAAAAGGCAGCCGCCGCCGATTACGTCGGCGCGGCGGGGCTCCATGCCCTTGACCTTTTTTACCTCCTCGACAGAGAGGGACAAGAGCATGTCCGCCATGCGCCCCGCCTGTTCCAGAGTTATCTGCGCGCCGTCAGTTTTTGAAGGGTCGTACTTTTCGAGCCCGAGCGCGACTGCCGCCATCGTCGTTGCCGTGCCGCCTATCGCATACATTGTCAGCCCTCGTGCGGGAACGCTGCCATATTCGGCGATTGCCCCCGATATATAGCGCGACAAAGCCGCTTTATCCCTGCCGCAGGCGTCGTAAAGGCGAACGGTGCCGACATTGGCGCTGTGGCTGTAAAGGCGCGCGCCCGAGCGTTGGAGGGTTATTTCCGTAGAGGCGCCGCCGACGTCGATTATGCCCCCGTCGCCGCAGCCGAGCGCGCCGAGAATGCCTATGCGCGCCTCTTCCTCGCCCGAGATGACGTCGACTTCTATGCCCGCCTCCTCCCTTACCGCTTTGAGAAAGTCTGCACGGTTGGAGGCCGAACGCACGGCGGCGGTTGCAAAGGCAAAAACGCGCTCCGCCCCCTCCTCCTTCGCGCGCGCAGCGAAATCGCGCACGGCGACCGCCGTGCGGGCGATGGCCGACTGCGTCATTGACCCCGTGGAGACCAGCCCTTCGCCGAGGCGGGTGGTGTTTAAGGTTTTATATAAAGTTTTTCCGTCCGCCCACATCATAAGGCGAACGGAATTTGAACCGATGTCTATAGCTGCAATTTTCATAAATCTTATCTGGGAACGTAGCCGTTCTGAATGGCGAGCATGTAGAGAATTGAATCTTCGTGAAGCTCGAAATTTTCGAGCCAGTCGTTGCCCTCGTCTATCTGCGAGATGGTATATTCATACTCGTCTTTCAGCCTGTCCCTGCGGGCTTTGAGTATGCTTATATCGATTATCTGGTAGATGACGATTGCAAAGAGAATGACGATAAGCGTTACGCCCGCGACCGTGACCGCGGCGATGATTCTTTTGCGCTTTTCTTCGATCTGCACGCCCTTTCCCCCTTTGAAGAGAATTTGATATATAGCTTATTATACACTTTATTTACTGAAAATGCAACAATAATGTGCAAACTTTTTAAATAAATGAGAAGCCCTGCCGCGAGGGCGGCAATCATGTACGCGCGCAGCGCGTAAAAATCCAGCACGTGCGACACATACAAAAAGAGCGCGGCGAGGGCGGCAAAGAATGCTATGTCGCACGCGAAAGTTGTCGCCCACAGCGCTTTTTTGTGTGCGGGCGCAAAAGTACGCACCGCGGCGCGCAGGCAATAAAAAAGGTCGTATAAAACGCCCGAGGTTATTCCGCACGCGGCGCAGACAAAAAAAATTGCTATCTGGCTCACTTTAAAAGTTTTTTCCTCAACCCTTCGCCCGCGGACGAATATTTTACCGAACCTATCTGCCCCGTGGCGGAAAACGCGCCCGTCTGCTTTGAAAAGGCAGTAATTTTCATGTCGGAGCCGCCGACGGTTATTCTGCCGCCCGCATATATCAAAGTGAACTGTGCGGGTGAAAAGTCGCGCACGCCCTCTATGCCCGTGGCGGTTATGCGCTTGGTGTTTTCGATGCTGAGGGTATGCTCTCCCTTTGCCGCGCCCTGCTTATCTTCCATATTGCCCTCCCTTTTATTTCCGTGTGGTTATGTATATGACGGGGCGGGCGCGGATATGACGGCTTAAAACGCGCAAGCGCGGCGGGGACTGCAAAAAATTTTGCAGTCCCCGCCGCGTATTTATAATTACGAATATGCGATTTCACTCATCGTCCACGCCGAGAAGATAATCGCATGTTACCCCGAAATACCGTGCTATTAAAATAATTTCGTCTATACTTGGTTCGTTGTAACCCGTCTTCCACTTTGAAAGCTTTTGTTTAGATATGCCAAGCTCTTTGCTGACAGTATTCTGTGATTTGCCGCACGCCGCCAACAATTCGCCAAGCCTTGAAACAAACTTGTTCATTGCTATTCCTCTGTTAAAGTGTATCAAATTTGGCGACTATTTTATTGACAATCCCTATATTGGGGACTATAATAGTAATATAGTATCCATTTTTGGGACAAATATGTTATAAAGGAGAAAAACAATGAAAACTAAAAAACTTGCATTTGCCGCACTTTCCGTTGCGGCAATTACTACCTGCCTTTGCCTTTCCGCATGTGCAAACACCGCCGATAACGGTGATGACGCCCAGACGCACACCCACACATATGCCGCGGAATGGTCTTTTGACGACACATATCACTGGCACGCAGCCACCTGCGGGCATGATGTTGTTTCGGACAGAGCCGAACACACATATCAGGGCGGCGTTTGCACTGTTTGCGGAGCCGAACAGCCCATAGTGCTGACCGAGGACACAGACTTCGACGCGCTCGTTTCGGACAGGGTAACCGAAGAAGAATGGAAAAATGCGTTTGCAGAGAAGGTTTTTGACAACGTGACTTTGCATTACGTAAACGAAGGTCACGGTTACGATGCCTATTACAAAATCGAACATACCGAAAACGAGAAACTTACCGGTTTTGACTTTCAGGAAACATTTATGTACACCCAAACAACCGGGAGCGAAAGATGGATATACGACTCGACAATCACCGGCGAAGAGAATAAGTTCGGAAAGTTTGACGTAAACGCCATGCCCGAAGATATGCGGGAGGAATACATAGATGTGTATGACAACTGGATGACGAGCTACACTATGCTCTGCCCCGACCTCGGCGAATTCTTCGGCATGTTTGATTACGACGACGAACTCGGGGCATATGTTTACAAGGGAGTAAACGACCCCAATTATGACGGCAATTTAAAGACAAACTCCATAATGGAAAATTGGGATACCAATTACTGCTATCTTGCCGTTAAAATAATCGACGGTAAGCTTGCAGTAGTGCAAGAAACAACGACTTCTAACCCGACGGGCAGTACATATTTTTATGATTACGGAAACACGCAGGTGACCTTGCCGGAAGCTGAATTAGTCGATGTTTCGCAGATTATGTAAAATTAAGGCGCGGAGCGTTTTAAAAACGCTCCGCGCCTTTTATGGGTGCAATAATACGAATAAACAACG
>DVHK01000081.1 GCA_018712135.1 Candidatus Coproplasma avicola
GCGAAAAATAAAGCCCCCACTTTAGTGGGGGATCTTTACTTATGTAAGCTATTATCATGTAAATTATAAAACACAGGGCTATCGCCGAACAGAACCCTATGGCGTCTATGCCCACGTCGGACATCAAGGCCGTGCGCCCGTCGACGTATTTCTGGTGCCATTCGTCGCTGCACGCGTATAAAAAGCATATCGCGCCCGCGGCGAGCGCCGAGAAAGCGGGGGTAGACAGGTTTAGCGATCTGAAATAACGTATAAGAGCGGCAGAAAATAAAAATGTCGTTACGCCCAGCGCGAAGTACAAAAATATATGCGCGGACTTGCGTATGTTGAACTGCCCGAACAGTAAAAACGGATCGTTTCCGGAACTGTTCCCGGAGCCTCCCGCGCTGCCCTGACCGCCCGAATTTCCGGATTGCCCCGGCAACGAATCTATTATGTCTTCTACGACGTTGCTCGAATGTGACGACTCTTCGCCAGTCTGCGATGACAGAAGAAATATGAACGCCATCACAGCGAGCATAGCGAGCGCCGACAGAATAATTTTTAATGTTTTTAATTTTTTATCGTTCATTTTATGGAAAAATTATAACCAAATATACTTAATAAGTCAACTTGCGGCGCACTCATTTGATTATTTTGTCATGCGTCGTCATAATCAGACACTTTTCGGCATAGTTTATCATAAGCCTTTTAAGACGAGAGGGAATAGACTATGTGGGAATATATTATAAAGCGAGTTGTTACCGAGGGGGAATATATTGCCGAAAGCGGCGCGACCGTACGCGCGGCAGCACAGCATTTCGGTGTGAGCAAATCAACGGTGCATAAGGATGTGACCGAACGGCTTGAAGAAATCGACCCGGGACTTTATGAGGAGGTAAAAAAAATTTTGTCGATAAATCTGTCCGAGCGGCACATCCGGGGCGGCATGGCGACCAAAAACAAATATGCCATGCTAAGGCACACGACCGAAGGCGTGACAGGCGGTGTGGAATAATTACAATTTTTGTAAACGTCGTAAAAATATAGGTATATTTAAAAATTTGCATTCAAATTATTTACTTGCAGACAAAAATATGTATAATGAATATCGTCAAAGGCAAGCCGCCTTTTAAATACGGTTCATTATTTTCCCCCTTATTATATTTGTTAAAGGAGTGCGCTACGGCGCACTCCTTTAACATTTGAAAATGTAAAATTGCGCTCCCTTCGCGCCTTAACAGCGCAAAGGGAGCGCAATTTTATACTGTAATCTTACTTTATTTCCCTTATCCAGCCTTCGGGCGCAGGCAGTCTGCCCATCTGAATACCTGTAAGCGTGTCATAAAGTTTTTTCGTTACGGGACCCATTTCTTCCATTCCGGAGGGCAGGCAAATTTCCTTGCCGTGGTCGTAAATTTTTCCTACGGGCGAAATTACCGCCGCCGTGCCGCACAGTCCGCATTCGGCAAAGTCCTTTACCTCGTCAAACCTTACAGGTCTGTGTTCAACCGTCATGCCGAGTATGTTTTCGGCGACGTAGCACAGTGAGCGGCGGGTTATGGAGGGGAGTATGGAATCTGATTTAGGGGTGACGACTTTTCCGTCCTTCGTCACGAAAATAAAGTTTGCTCCGCCCGTCTCCTCGACGTAAGTCCTCGTAGCTGCGTCGAGATACATATTTTCGTCGAAGCCCTTTTCGTGTGCGTCGACTATGGCGTAGAGGCTCATTGCGTAATTTAGTCCCGCTTTTATGTGACCCGTGCCTCTCGGCGCCGCCCTGTCGTAGTCGCTTACGCGTATGGTTATGGGCTTTGCGCCGCCCTTGAAATAGGGACCGACCGGCGTGCAGAACATTCTGAATTCATATTCCTGCGCAGGTTTTACGCCTATGACGGCGGAAGAACCGAACATAAAGGGTCTTAAATACAGCGTCGCTCCGCTTCCGTAGGGGGGTACGTAATCTTTGTTTGCCGAAATTACCATATCCACGGCTTCAAGAAATTTTTCCTTGGGGAAAACGGGCATTTCCAGCCGTGCGGCGGACTGCTCCATTCTCTCGGCGTTGAGGTCGGGGCGGAAGGTTACAATTTTTCCGTCCTTTGTCATATAGGCTTTTAGCCCCTCGAACGCCGTCTGGGCATATTGCAGAACGCCCGCGCATTCGGTGAGGACAACTTTGTCGTCGGCGGTCAACTCGCCGTCGCTCCATTTTCCGTCTTTGAACCGCGCCACATAGCGGTAGGGTGTTTTGATGTAACTGAAACCTAAGTTGCTCCAATCCAGATTTGCAGACATAATATTACCTTCTTAAAATTAATTAAAAATATTATACTCCCATGCCGCGGCAATGTCAATTGCACTATTGACAAAAACGCGCAAACGGTGTTAAAATATATAATGAAATGTCGCAAATCACCTCTATTGAACAACAAAAAAAGGATAAAACGCGCTGTTCGGTGTATGTTGACGGCGCTTTTTATTGCGGTTTGAAAATTGAAATCGCCATAAAGCACCGTCTTAAATCCGGTATGGAGATTGAAAAGAGCCAGCTCGACAAAATTCAGCTCGACAACGAAAAAATCCAGGCTACCGAAAAGGCGATGAACCATCTGTCTGCCACGCTCAAAACAAAAAAACAGATGAGCGATTTTCTCGCGGGCAAGGGTTATACGCAGGCGGTCATCGATTACGTAATCCAAAAACTTGAAGGCTATGGCTATATCGACGATTACGCCTATTGCCGCGCCTATGTGGGCAGCGTAAGCGGCAAGGGTAAAGCGGCGCTGCGCGCCGCTCTCATCAAGCGCGGCGCCGCGCGCGAGGCGATCGACGCCGCGCTCGATGAAACCGACGAGGACGAAGATGAAGCGCTCGCCGTCGCCCGCAAATATTTGCGCGGAAAAGACATTACGCGCGAAACATTGAATAAAGCGCTCAGACACCTCATATCGCGCGGGTATGGCTACGACGTCGCCAAGAGCTCAATCTCCCGCCTCGGCGATTGTTCCGAAGAAGACGACTACTGAAAATTTAACGCCGCGCCTGCGGCGCGTTTATATAAGGAGTGGTTATGCAAAAATTTTTATCATGCGCACAGATGCGCGCCGCCGACGAATACACAGTAAATACCCTCGGCATTCCCTCGTCCGTGCTCATGCAGCGCGCGGGCGAAGCTGTTGCGGCGGAGGTCGAAAAGGCAGCCGAAGAATTCGGCAAAAATATTCTCGTCGTGTGCGGCGGTGGCAATAACGGGGGAGACGGCTATGTCTGTGCATGCGTTCTTCTTGAAAAGGGGTACGCAGTCGCCGTTTTCGATGCATCCGACGGCAATTACTCGCCCGACTGCGCTGCGCGCAAAAAGGCTTATAAGGGCAGGTACGCGAAAGAAATCAAAGGAGATATAATAGTCGACTGTATTTTCGGCGTCGGTCTCAACCGCAAGGTCGAAGGCGACTGCGCCGAAATAATTGACGAAATCAACTCGAGCGGCGCATTTATAATTTCCGTCGACATTCCCAGCGGCATAAGCGGCGATAACGGTCTTGTTCAGGGCATTGCCGTCAATGCCGATATGACGGTCGCTATCGCCGAGTACAAGCTCGGTCATGTGCTCAATGACGGTCCCGATTACTGCGGCGCCGTTGTCAAGGCCGATATAGGCATAAAGGCAGAGGGCGACTATGCCGTAGCATACGAGGACGCCGATATAGCCCGCTTTTTCCCCGAAAGAAGGCACAATACGCATAAGGGGAGTTACGGAAGCGCGTGCATCGCCGCGGGCAGCGACATGTATCCGGGCGCGGCGGCGTTGTGCGTGTGTGCGGCGCTCAGGTCTGGTTGCGGCTATGTAAAGCTCTCCTCGCGCGACAGCGTAAAAAATGCTCTCGTCACGGCGCACCCCCAGGCGATATATCTCTCGCAGCCCGATTATTCTTCCAAATGTCTCGCCATAGGTCCTGGCTGTGGCGATACCATTCAGGTATATGAAGGCATCGTCTCCGCTCTCAAAAATTATAGGGGAAAACTCATTATCGACGCCGACGGTCTGAACGCACTCTCCAAATACGACCCCGATGCGTTCGCGCAGAAGGAGTGCCCCGTGCTG
This sequence comes from Candidatus Coproplasma avicola, assembly GCA_018712135.1. Taxonomy (GTDB): domain Bacteria; phylum Bacillota; class Clostridia; order Christensenellales; family Borkfalkiaceae; genus Coproplasma; species Coproplasma avicola. Next base: position 4,088 of record DVHK01000081.1, read on the forward strand.
ATAACCCCTCACGTCAAGGAATTCTCGCGGCTGACGGGCAAAAAATTGCCGTCGGTGCTCGCTGACCCCGTAAACTGTGCAAAGGATTATGCCAAAAAATACGGCGTTATCGTGCTTTTGAAGGGCGCGTCCACCGTAATAACAGACGGCGAAAGGGTGGTTTTAAATCTTCGCGGAAATACGGCGCTCGCCAAGGGAGGCAGCGGCGACATGCTCACGGGCTTTGCCTGCGGCACGGCGGCGAGAGGACTGAATTTGTTCGATTCCGCCGTCTGCGCAAGCTATGTGCTCGGCTGTGCCGCAGAGATAGCTTCGGCAGAAAAAACCGAGTATTGCACCACAGCCGAAGATATCCTAGAAGGGATTGCCGCCGCCGTAAAAACTATCACTCTCGGCTGAGCCGCAATGTATAAAATCCCGCTTTGCTGTCAACAATAATTGCAAGGCAGCTACATATAATGTACTATAACTGCCCCGCGGCGCGCGCCGCATGAGGTAAATATTTATGATAAAGCGAGGAGAACTGTACTATGCCGATCTTTCGCCCGTCGTGGGCAGCGAACAGGGCGGAGTGAGACCCGTTTTAGTCGTCCAGAATGACGTCGGGAACAAGTTTTCGCCCACCGTAATCGCCGCGGCGGTCACGAGCAAGATAAACAAAGCAAAATTGCCCACTCACATAGAGTTGCCGTCCAATGCCTACGGGCTAAATAAGGATTCGGTAATTCTGTTGGAGCAGATACGCACGCTCGACAAGCGGCGGTTAAAAGAAAAAATCGGCGAACTACCAACCGAAACCATGTCGCAGGTAGACAAGGCTATTTTAATAAGCTTAGGTTTTATAAAGTAAAAGCGCGCGGCAATTATGCCGCGCGCAAATCATATGCCTTTTTCGGTGGAGCGCAGAAAACTTTTGTCATAGCAATTTCATTTAAATTATGCCGCAAAATACTTTTAATCGCCGCGCGGCTGTGTTATAATTGTAATATGAAAATGCCTAAAATAAAGCACGGCTTCGGCAAAGTCAGCCTTATTCTCGTCTTTGTCTGCATTGCGCTCATCGCCGTGGATATCGTTCTCAAATATCTCGAAGAAGCCCAGGGCTGGAATTTTACCGTCATTCCAGGGTTCATATGGGTGGAAAGCGGGCACCGCAACAGCGGCGCGGCTTTCTCTATGCTCTCGGGCAATACCGTTTTTCTTACGGTATTTTCCATCGCCCTGCTCGCCATCATGTTGACCGCATTCATCTTTGTGCCCGACCGCTTTGTGCTTTTAAAAGTGGCCATGTCAATGATTATCGCCGGCGCAATCGGCAACCTCTATGACAGGGCGGTTTTCGGTGAAGTGCGCGATTTCGTGTGGGTCAATATGGGATTTTCGACGGCTTGCTGTAATTTTGCCGACTTTTTCATCGTGTTCGGCGTAATTATCGCGGTCATAGATTTCCTGTTTCTCAACGAATGGGCGGTTATTCCCCTCACAAAGCGCGCAAAACAGGCGCAGGCAAAACAGAAGAATAAGGATGAGGACGAAAATGGCGGAGATGGAGAGTCGGGCGACTGATGCGCACGTTTGAGCTGATTTCGCCGCAGAGCTATTCCCGCGCCGACGTCTGTCTGTGCGAAAATTTGCAGGGTTATACGCGTTCGGCGATAAAAAAACTTTTTGACGGCGGGCTCGTCGACATAAACGGCAAAAGGGCTAAGGCTTCGCAGGGCGTTAGCGAGGGGGACAGCATAATCTGCAATCTCCCCGACCCCGTCGAAATTGCCGCCAGGCCCGAGGATATTCCCCTCGACATCGTCTATGAGGACGACGACTTCGCCGTAATAAACAAGCAGCAGGGGCTTACCGTTCACGCCGGAAACGGCAATATCGACGGCACTCTCGTCAACGCGCTGTTGTTTCATCTCAAAAATCTGAGCGGGGTAGGGGGCGCGCTCCGTCCCGGTATCGTTCACAGAATAGACAAAAACACCTCGGGATTGCTTGTCGTCGCCAAAAACGATGCCGCGCACGTCAGCCTTGCAAAGCAGATAGAAAACAAAACGTGCTCCCGCCAATACCTCGCCCTTCTGGAAGGCACAGTTAAAGACGATGGCGGCAACATTACCACATACATAGGCAGAAGTCCGACCGACAGGGTAAAAATGGCGGTCGTCTCTCCCGACAAGGGCAAGATCGCCATAACCGATTACAGGGTTGAACAGCGCAGCGGCGGATACACGCTCTGCCGCTTTATTCTCCATACCGGCAGAACGCACCAGATACGCGTCCATGCCAGATACATGGGACATCCGGTCGTCGGCGACGACGTTTACGGCATAAAAAAGCAAAAATTCAGATTAAACGGACAGCTTCTGCACGCTTGCAGGCTTGAACTCACCCACCCGTCGACGGGTGAGCGCATGACATTCACGGCGCCGTTGCCCGAATATTTCAAAGATGTTCTGAAAAAACTGTCGTTCGATATCGGCGCGATAGTATATTGAGCGCCCGCGCGGCGTAAAATAATTTTATATAACGGAGATGAATTTATGGCAAAGAAAAAGGTAAAAGCTGTTTCTCATACGCACAGTCTTCCCCAAATCTGTTCGTTTTGGGGTGTTGTTCTTTCTGCGGCATCAATGTTTATTGGGTTTTTTGTAAGACTGCTCGAAGTGTGCGGCATAACCATTTCATGGTCCGGTACACTGATAAATATCTGCACAATAATTTCAATGGTTGCTCTGCTTGTCGCTGTAGCTTTGCCGGCATACGGCTATGTGCGAGATAAAACAAAGGCATGGAAAATTGTATATTGGGTGTCCCTCGTTCTGTATATCTGCGGAATAGTTGGTATAGGACTTTCTTTTTGATATCATACGGCTTGCCATAAGGCGAGCCGTTTTTTCTTTACAAACGCGCGCCTTTAAGGTATAATGTTGTAAAGTAAATCAAAAGGTAATGTTATGGCAAATCCGTTGGTTGCTATCGTCGGCAGACCCAATGTCGGCAAAAGCACTTTTTTCAATAAAGTTGTCGGTCGCAAGGTATCTATAACCGAGGACAGACCGGGCGTCACCCGCGACAGGCTGTATGCCGATGCTGAGTGGAGGGGCAAAGCCTTTACCATAGTTGATACGGGCGGCATCGAGTTGAAGTCGGACGACACCATGTGGAGGGAGATAAAAAAGCAGGCGGAGGTCGCCATAGACACTGCGCAGGTAATTTTGTTTTTCGTCGACGGAAAGGAGGGACTCACCACCTCCGATTACGATGTCGCCGATATGCTCCGCCGCTCAAAAAAGCCCGTCGTCCTAGTCGTCAATAAAATAGACGAGTATTCCGAAGAGAAAATTTTCGAGTTTTACTCCCTCGGGCTGGGCGAACCTTACCCTGTATCGAGCGAGCATTCCACGGGTATTGGCGACGTCCTCGATGAAGCGGTCAGCTGGTTTGAAAAATATGAAAACGAGGAGGACGACAGCATAAAGATCGCCGTCGTCGGCAAGCCCAACGCGGGCAAGAGCAGCCTTGTAAATAAGCTTCTCGGGTTCGAGCGCTCGATAGTCACAGATATTGCGGGCACCACGCGCGACGCGATAGATACAAAGTTCACATACGACGGCAGAAATTACACCATAATCGACACCGCCGGCATACGCAAAAAAGCCAAGGTTGAAGACGACGTGGAATATTATTCTGTAATGCGCGCGTTCGACGCCGTGCGCCGTGCCGATGTCTGTCTTCTCGTCGTCGACTGCACCGAGGGGCTTACCGAACAGGATACCAAAATAATAGGTTACGTCCACGAGCAGGGCAAACCGTCGGTCATTGTCATGAATAAGTGGGATCTTATTGAAAAGGACACCCACACCATAAACAAGTTCGAGGATAAGCTCAAAGAGGACTTGAAGTTTATGGATTATTTCAGGTCGGTATATGTTTCGGCAAAGACGGGTCAGCGCACTGAAAAGATTATGGCAGCGGTGGACGAGGTGTATGCTAATTCTCATTTCCGCATCGCGACGGGTACCTTAAACGACGTCATTTCAGACACAATTCGCGCCAACGAACCGCCCTCGTACAACGGCAGAAGGCTGCGCGTCTACTATGTGTCGCAGGTTTCGGTCGCCCCGCCCACGTTCGTGCTTTTCGTCAACTCAACCGATCTTCTTCACTTTTCATACGAGCGTTTCCTCGAAAACACTTTAAGAAAGTGTTTCAATTTTTCGGGCACTCCCATAAGAATAGTCACGCGCGAAAGGTCGGAAAAATCATAAAAGGCAAGAGGAGCGAAATTATATGTCAATTTCCTTTGCGCAGACATGGTATTGGTTTGTTCTCGGCTGTGTGATAAGCTATTTCATCGGCTGTTTCAACTTTGCCGTGCTGATATCAAAATTAAAACACAAGGACATACGCCAGCAGGGCAGTGGCAACCCCGGCACCATGAACATGTCGCGCACGTTCGGCTGGAAGATAGGTCTCATAAACTTTCTGTGCGATGCGCTGAAGGGCATAATCCCCGTAATGTGTGGGCACCTCATCTTTGCGGGAATGTACTTTGAAAACACCGCATTTGCGGTAAGCGATTTATCACGCTACCTGTTCGGTTTGTGCGCCGTGATAGGTCATGTCTTCCCCATGACCATGAGGTTCAGGGGCGGCAAGGGTATCGCCACAACTCTCGGCGTGTTCACCTGCGGAGTCACTTGCGAAGTGGGGTGGTATTTTCCCATTGCGTTCGCTTTGCTCGTCGGCGTTGTCATTTACATATACGTTTTCGAGTGGGGTTCCATGGGTTCGCTGATAGGCGTTTCGGGCTTCACGATTTGGCAGGGCATAATTTTCTTTTTGCGCTATCAGAATATGCTTCAAAACGGATATGTCATAGCGGCGTTTATTATATTGTTTGCATACAACGTCATAACATGGCTCGCCCACCGCGTAAATCTTTACAAGCTAATGGGCGGCGAGGAACACCGTACCTCCATAAAAAAGATGATACATAAAAAGAAAGCTGAAAATTAAATATAGCTTCAATAATACAGCGGCGGGCGTACAATATTGTGCGCCCGCCGCAGCGTTTGTATAATTATTATTTTTTCTTGTCCTTGTCGTCGGGGGTGTTTTCGACCGACTGAATGGCGTATTCCACCGCAGGGTTTACTTCTAACACCGCCTGAACGAAGTCGGTATATAAATTGCTCTTAATAACGATAACTATGCTGCTTTCGTCTTTCATATAAACGAGCAACTTGTCCGTCTCCCTGTCAAGAACTATCACGTCGACGTCTTTAACGTTATAGCTGCTTCTTATAAAGCCGAATGCCGTTTTTATGTGCTTGCCGTCGACCGAATAATATGACGAAACAAGAATACTGACCAGCAGTCCTCCCGCGCCGATCGTGACGGCAAACATGAGTATATACAGCACGAGGGGAATGGCGGGGTTGACGGCGTAAGATACGCCGTCTGTTATGCATACGTATAAATTTAAAATAAATCCCGCAAGGCATACTGCCATACCGACTATTATCAGAATGAGCGTCAGCCGCGGAAAAGAGTATTTGAACTTTTTCATAACTTTATTATACCTTCTGCATAAAAAAAAGGCAACTCAAAGAACGGATAATTTTATTTTACCTGCTCGCAAAGGTTGAAAAAAATCCTGTAATATAGTAAAATAAAATCATTCATAAAAATTACGGGAGGAGTAAGTCTACATGATAAAGCTGATAAAAGGCGGCGTATATTATATCGACGGCAAAATCGTAAAGGAGAGCGTCGCTTTTATGCGTGAGGAGCAGAAGAGAGCGGCAGTAAAGGGTACGCTCGCATATAACATACTGTCTGCGCATAATTCTGGCGACGACGAAAACCTTAAAATCAGGTTCGATGCGCTCGCCTCGCACGACATAACTTATGTCGGCATTATCCAAACGGCTAAGGCTTCGGGGCTTACTAAATTTCCTGTGTCGTACACGCTGACAAACTGCCACAATTCGTTATGCGCCGTCGGCGGCACCATAAATGAAGATGATCATCTCTTCGGGCTTTCCGCGGCAAAAAAATTCGGCGGCAACTTTGTCCCGCCCCACCTTGCCGTTATTCATCAGTACATGCGCGAGATGGAGGCCGGTTGCGGCAAGATGATTCTCGGCTCCGACAGTCACACGCGCTACGGCGCTTTGGGCACCATGGCGGTAGGTGAAGGCGGGCCCGAACTCGTCAAACAGCTCCTCGGGCAGACTTACGACGTTGCGCGTCCCAAGGTTATCGCCGTTTATTTAAAGGGCAGACTCAAAAAGGGTGTGGGGCCGCACGATGTTGCTATCGCGCTCGTCGGCGCAACTTTCAAAAAGGGCTTTGTAAAGAACTGCGTACTCGAATTTATCGGTCCCGGCATTGCAAATCTTTCAATGGATTATCGCCTTGGAATAGATGTAATGACGACCGAAACGGCGTGCCTTTCGTCTATCTGGGAGACTGACGACGCCACCCGCGAGTATCTTAAAATTCATGGCAGGGAGGAGGCGTATAAACCTCTTCACCCTTCAAATCCCGCATACTACGACGGTGCCGTGGTTATCGACCTTTCGCGCGTCGAGCCTATGATAGCTCTGCCCTTCCATCCTTCGAACGCTTATACTATACGCGAGGTTATCGACAACGCCCGCGATATTCTGGGTGAGGTAGAGGAGGCAGGAAACAGGTTAAAGGGCGGTACAAAACCTTTCAGATTGCTCGATAAAATTTTACCAGACGGTATTCATGTCAGCCAGGGCATTATCGCAGGGTGTGCGGGCGGAACGTATGAAAACGTTGCCGAGGCGGCAGAAATTCTGCGCGGCAAGAGCTGCGGTTTCGACGAATTTTCTTTAAACGTGTACCCGCAGAGCCAGCCCGTGTTCAAGTGTCTTCTCGATAACGGCTATGTATCGACCCTCATGGATAGCGGCGCCATAATAAAAACAGCCTTCTGTGGTCCATGCTTCGGCGCGGGCGATACGCCCGCCGATAACGGATTTTCTATCCGCCACACTACGCGCAATTTTGAAAACAGGGAGGGCTCCAAGCTCGGCGAACAGCAGCTCGCGGCGGTCGCGCTTATGGACGCGCGCTCTATTGCGGCTACTGCCGCCAACGGCGGAGTTTTGACGCCCGCAACCGAGGCTCAGTATACCAAAAAAATCAAAAAATATTACTTCGATAAGGCGATTTATGACCACCGAGTATACCGTGGCGCGCTCAGACCCGACGCCGATGCCGAACTCGTTTACGGCAATAATATCGCCGACTGGCCCGAACAGATAGCTATGGCGAAAAACGTGCTCATCAAGGCGGTTTCCGTAATAAACGATCCCGTGACTACCACCGACGAATTGATCCCTTCCGGCGAAACTTCATCGTACCGCTCAAATCCTCTGCGCCTTGCTCAATTTGCACTTTCGCGCAAAGATCCTGCATACGTCGGCAGGGCGAAAGAGGTCAAGGCTGCCGAAGATGAGAGACGTGCAAACGGCATTTTGCCGGAACATGTTTTGAACGAGGTTGGAATTTCCTTACCTGATGATACTATGTATGGCAGCTGCGTGGTGGCCCGCAAGCCCGGCGACGGTTCGGCGCGCGAGCAGGCGGCATCATGCCAGCGCGTTCTGGGAGGCGTTGCCAATATCGCGCTCGAATATGCGACAAAAAGGTACCGTTCCAACCTTATAAACTGGGGTATGTTGCCGCTAATTTCCAAGTCATTCGATTTTAAGGTCGGCGACTATATCTTTATCGAAAATATTGCCGATTACGTCATGCAGGACGAGCCGACTATTCCCGCAAAACTCATTTCGGGCGGGAAGGTAAAAAATATTTACTTGACTCTCGGCGCTCTTACTGCGGAAGAAAAAAAGATTATTCTTTCGGGCTGTCTGATTAACTATAACAAGGCAAAATGAAGGTAAGATTTTTAAGCGGCAATGCTATAAAAATTCTTGCGGCAGCGCTTATGGTCGTCGACCATGTCGGAATGATATTTTACCCGCAGGCGATGTGGCTGAGGTGCATAGGCAGAATTTCTTTTCCGCTGTTTGCTTTCATGCTTGCAGAAGGTTGCCGCTATACGAAGAACAGGTTCAATCATATAATTCTTCTGTCGATCGTTGCGCTGATATGCCAGATTTCATATTTTGTTGCGCAAGGCACGCTCAATATGTGCATATTCGTAACGTTTACGCTGTCTTCGCTCAATATATTTGCCCTTCAAAATTTTAAGCGCGCGGCATTCTCCGGCGCAAAGGCATACGATATATGCCTTTGCGCATTTGCATTCATCGGTATGGTTTTCCTTACCTATATCCTCAACAGCATAACCGAGATAAACGGAATATCTTTTCGCATAGAATACGGTTTTTTCGGATGCATGCTGCCCGTTGCGGCGTCGGTGTTTGATTTCCGCGGTATCGCTGTCGGCGACCTCGCAGTTTTAGACAATCATTACATAAAGCTTTTCTGCTTTTTTGTGTGGCTCGTCTTGCTTTGTGTGTTTTCGTCTGCAATACAGTGGTATTCGCTTCTGTCGGTAATTCCGCTCGCACTGTACAGCGGGGATAGGGGCAAGTTGAAACTTAAATATTTCTTCTACATTTTTTACCCCGCCCACCTCGGACTGCTGTATTTAATTGCACATCTTATTGCATAATAAAAACCGCGCGTCGCGCGGTTTTTACGTTTTATTCAGATTTCGGGATGCTCTGCGCCTCTCTGCCCGTCGTCGGGCGGACGGCGTTCGCCGCGTCCGTCTCTGTCGCCGAAAATTCTCTTGGGTTTGCGCCCGTCCATGGGCGGAGGAAGGGGTATTTTACCGTCGGGGATTTTCTCGTCGGGCAGCGTAATATCCGGGCAACGACCGTCGGGACATTCTTCTTTTCGTTCGCCGTCCTGTTGTAATATGCGTGTGTCGGGCTGTTGGTCGTTAAGGTTTTGTCCGCCGGTCTGTCCGTCGCCGCATGCTGAAAATGTTGCAGCGGCTATTGCCGACGAAAGTATTATAAGGGAAATAACTTTGCTTTTCATATTAAAAGTTTGAATAAATTTTATAAAATTATTCCAAATACTTGCCTTTATCTGCGCACTATGATAAATTATTTCTGCCTGAGTTTAAAGGTTCGCCTGAGAATAAAGGGAATGAGCATAAATTTCATTTCGCAAGCGGCTTATATCGCGCGCGGCGGCAGCGCTCTCCCTTTCAGACAAAAGGGAGTTTTTTATGTCAGAAAATCGCCTTGCGGTAGTGTCGCTTATAATCGAAGACCGTGCGCAGAGCACGAAGATAAACAGTATCCTTTCCAAGTTCGGCAATTTTGTCGTAGGGAGAATGGGCGTTCCATACAAAGAGCGCGGCGTTTCGGTAATATGCGTCATCGTCGACGCTCCTAACGAAATAATAAATACCATTACGGGCAAAATAGGTATGTTGGATGGCGTGCACGCGAAAACTTTAATGAGCAAAATGTAAAAATATTGCGCCGCGCTTGTATAGTCGTACCCTGTAAATATTTGTATATAAACTTTAAATAATTATTTTTGAGGCGGAAGGGCTGCCTGACGCCGAAAAGGAGAAAATATATGAAAAAATTGGCAACTGTTATAACTGCCGCAGCTCTCACAGCGGCAATACCTTTCGGACTTCCCGCTTGCGGTAACGAGGGCGTCGCCGAAGATACGCGTCTGATGGCGGTGGAGGCGACTGCCGTCGGAACGCTGGACACGTGCGACTACTTTGTTGCTGCTGAACCTGCTGCAACCACGCGTGCAAATGCGACGGGACTCAACTTTGTCGGTGATTTGCAGGAACTTTACGGTTCCGAAAACGGTTATCCGCAGGCAGTAATTGTCGCAAAAAACGAACTCATTTCGGACAATGCAACCTTTGTGCAAAGTTTTATTGATGAGGTAATCGCCAACGAGGCGTGGCTTGAAACTGCCTCTGCGCAGACGGTTATAGACGCCTTGGCGAGCCACCTGCCCGAGGGTGCTACGCCCACGTTCAACGCAAACAATCTCACTTCGCAGGTAATTTCAAACTGCGGCATTCACTTTGTTTACGCGCACGAGGATAAGGACAGGGTGACAAATTTCCTTGCCGAAATGTCTGCCGTCGATTCTTCTTCGGTTGGCACCGTTTCCGACAGATTCTTTAACGACGAAGATTGGACGATATCGGGCGCAAGCCAAGAAATTTCGGTCTACGCACCCGACGGCGCGCCCGCGCTCGCCCTCGCAAAGCTCATGTCAGAGGAAAATCAGTTCAGCCAGACGAGCGTAACTTATAATATTGTCGCCGCCAACGCCATTCAGGGCTATGTGACTGGCGAAGCTCCTGCCGCAGACATATGTATTCTTCCGCTCAACGCGGCGAGTAAGCTTGTAGGCAGCGGCGAAACATATACTATGCTCGGCACGGTCACAAACGGTAACCTCTATATTCTGTCCAGGGACGACGAACAAATTATAAAGGACAACATCGCTGAACTTCTCACAGGTAAAACAGTGGGGGTGATACAGCTCGCCAATGTTCCGGGGCTGACGTTAAAAATAATTTTGAGTAAGTACGGAATTCCTTACGATACAATAGGTTGATGTGAAAGCGTTTAAAAAAATACTCAAAACAAACGTCGTTTGGGCGGCGGTAGCCGCAGCAATATTGTTTGCCGCGTGGCAGCTGGCTTATGTCGGCATAAAAAATCAATACATTCTCCCCGGAATAGGTCAGACGTTTGCCGCATTTTTTGCGCTCTTTGCCGAAAGTTCGTTCTACCTCGCCCTCGGCAACACCCTTTTGCGCACGGTTATATCTTTTGCCGTATCGTTCGCCGCGGCTGCGGTCTTTGCCGCCGTCTCCGCCGTGTGCAGGCAGTTTAAAGTTATGTGTTCATGTTTAATTTCGGTTGTGCGCACGCTGCCCACGATGGCAGTAACTTTAATGCTGCTGATCTGGTCGACTCCTCAGGTTGCGCCCGCAATAGTCACCGCTCTCGTGCTCTTTCCCATGGTGTATTCGCAGTTTATGGCGGCGATAGAGGGGATAGATAAAAATCTCCTCGAAATGGCAGAGGTCTACCGCATTTCTCGGCGCGACAAACTGACAAAGATAATTCTGCCCGCCGTCGCGCCCGAAGTTATATCGCAGGTCGGCGCGGGCCTTTCGCTCGGCATCAAGGTCATGGTGTCGGCGGAAGTGCTCTCTTATACCCTGCACAGCCTCGGCGGTATGATGCAGCAGGCAAACCTCTATTTCCTCATTCCCCGCTTTGCCGCACTCACGCTTGTATGCGTACTTATAGGGCTGATTATGGAGATGCTTTCCCTCGGGCTTAAAATGCTCGTCGGGCGCTGGGCAATAAAGGAGGGGGCGAATGCTGATTAAAAATCTTACAAAGAGCTACGGCAGCACTCCCGTGTTTGAAAATTTTAACCTTGAAATTGCCGAAGGCGCGGTAACATGTATTTTGGGCGGCAGCGGCGCGGGCAAAACTACGCTGTTGAACGTAATAGCCGGGCTGACTGCATTCAGCGGCGAAGTTGCGTCCGTAAAGTGTTCATACATCTTTCAGGAGCCCCGTCTCGTCCCCAATCTCACGGTGTACGGAAATCTGCGGCTTGTCTGTCGCGACGACGGTGCGATAAGGGATATGCTCGAAAAAACGGGGCTTACCCAAAAAGAGTCGAGTTACCCCATAGCCCTTTCGGGCGGACAGGCGCAGAGGGTGTCGGTTGCGCGCGCATTTCTTTACAAAAGCGACGTCGTTCTTATGGACGAACCCTTTTCGTCCCTCGATTTAAAGCTTAAAATAAGCATGATGAAGGTATTCGGCGAAGTGCGCGCCAATGACGGCAGAACGGCAGTGTTTGTAACGCACGATATTGATGAAGCGTTGTATCTTGCCGACAGGATAATAGTTCTGTCGGACGGAAAGATTGTTTTTGACAACATCAATGAGCGCAACCTGTCTTTCGGTGCCGACAGCCCGCTCAGGCAAAAACTTATAGGCGTTCTTACGTCCTGAATGTAAGCTAAAATAAATTTAGCGTAAAATAAGCGCCGCCGCGCCCGCTTTTGCGGGCGCGGCGGCAATGTGTTTTCTTAGCAGTTTAAAAATGTCAACCTTTTGCGCGGCAAAAATGTAAAAATTTTGTGTGTAAATTTGTAAAAAACTTGCCTCAAACATTTTTATTTTATAGCTATGTTGTGCTATAATTTTTATACGGGCTAAAATGTAGTGTCACAGCACTATAAAGGTAAATCCCGAACGGTACGCCAGAACGATAAACCATACGTTTAATGCGCCTATTACGGGCATGAGGATCATGAACAGCATGTTTTTCAGCTTGAAACGCGTTATAAACATGGTCACGTAAATGCCAAGCGCCCCGCCGAGCAGGGCGGAGAGTATGAGTTTGCCGTCCCCCGAGTTGAGTTTGCTCTCATCGATCAGGTATTCGTTTTTCTGCGATATCAGTAGCATTACCGAGTAAAAGTTTATGGCGATTATATACACCGTGAATACGATATACATCAGCAGCATATAAAAAGTATGCCGCAAAAATAAATTAAAATACAGGAGAAAGTTATGCCTAAGGTAGCATTGTTGATGGGTTCCAAGTCAGATTTTCCCGTTGTAAAGCCCGCGGTCGTCGCTCTTAAAAATATGGGTGTCGAATGCGAAGTGCGCGTCATTTCCGCGCACAGAACGCCCGATGAGGCGCACGAGTTTGCTTCGTCCGCAAAGGATAATGGGATAGAGGTCATAATCTGCGCCGCAGGCAAGGCGGCGCACCTCGGCGGGGTCATTGCAGCTTATACAACTCTGCCGGTCATAGGTCTGCCCGTCAAAACAGATATGATGGGCGGGCTCGACAGCTTGCTTTCAATAGTACAGATGCCCTCCGGCATACCCGTGGCTTGCGTCGGGGTCAACGGCGGCGAAAACGCCGGACTTCTGGCTGCCCAGATCCTCGGCATAAAATACCCTGAAATTGCCGCCGCGCTCGCGCAGTATAAGCTCAAAATGCGCCAGAAAATCAACGCGGATGATTGCGCCCTTCAACAGGAAATAAAGGACTTATAATACCCTTATACCCGCAGTGCACCTGCGGGTATTGCTTTTGCGCCGCGGCAGCTGAAATGGCCGCACTTAAATTTATAAATTAAATTTTTTAAGGAGAATTTCACTCATATGGAAAAGAAAGAACAGCTCTACGAAGGTAAGGCAAAAAAGGTCTATGCCACCGAAAATCCCGATTACGTCATCGTGTCCTATAAGGACGATGCAACGGCTTTCAACGGACTTAAAAAGGGTACTATCGTCGGCAAGGGCGTCATCAATAACAAGATGACCAACATGATGATGAAGATGCTCGAAAAGAAGGGTGTTCCCACCCATTTCGTCGAAGAAATAGACGACAGAAACACTATCGTCAAAAAGGTTGAAATCGTTCCGCTCGAAGTAATCATCAGAAACGTAGCCGCAGGCAGCTTTTCCAAGAAATACGGCGTTCCCGAGGGTACGCCTTTCATTGCTCCCACGATCGAGTTCTCTTACAAGAACGACGATCTCGGCGACCCCCTTATCAACAGCTACCATGCGCTTGCTTTGGGGCTTGCCACAAAAGAAGAGATCGAAACGATCAAAGCCATGGCTTTCAAAGTCAACGATATAATGAAGGAATTCTTCAAGCACCTCAATATCGACCTCATTGACTTTAAGCTTGAATTCGGCAGATACAAGGGTCAGATTGTCCTTGCAGACGAAATTTCTCCCGATACATGCCGCTTCTGGGAGGCAGGCACCTGGGATACTACTCACCACACCAGCCTCGATAAGGACAGGTTCCGCCGCGACCTCGGCGGCGTAGAGGACGCTTACAATGAAATTTTCAAGCGTCTCACCGAAGGGGAGTAATCATCGATGGGCGGTTTTTTCGGCTCGGTTAAACGCACGAGCGCCGTATTCGACGTCTTCCTCGGTACAGACTATCATTCGCACCTCGGCACCAAGCGCGGGGGTATGGCGGCATATGATGCGGAAATAGGGTTGCAGCGCGAAATTCACAACATTGAAAATGCGCCCTTCCGCACCAAGTTTGAGCGTACTCTCTCTGAAATGCGCGGGAACGCCGCGATAGGCTGTATTTCGGATACCGATCCCCAGCCCCTTCTCATGGTGTCTAAGCTCGGCAAATACGCTATATGCACAATAGGCATCATAAATAACTCCGACGAGATAATGAAAAAAATTCTCTCGCGCGGGGGATATTTCGACGCGATGACGGGCAGTAGAGTTAACTCTAACGAACTTATCGCCGCACTCATCAATACGAAAGATTCTTATGCCGAGGGAATACGCTACGCGCAGGATACAATAGACGGAACGGCGTCTATATTGCTTCTCACCGATAAGGGAACGCTCATTGCCGCGCGCGATAAAGTGGGCAGACTGCCTGTACAAATAGGAAAAAGTGACGAAGGCTACTGCGTTTCGTTTGAAAGTTTTGCATACCGCAAACTCGGATATTCGGATTTGCGCGAACTTGGCCCCGGCGAAATCGTCGAAATTTCGCCAGACGGCATAACCCAGCTCGCCCCTGCGGGCGAAAAAATGCGCATATGCGCATTTCTCTGGTCGTACTACGGATATCCCACGTCATCATACGAGGGCGTCAATGTGGAGATGATGAGGTGCAAAAACGGTGAAATTTTTGCGCGCGAAGATGCAAAGACTCACGATGTGCACTGCATAGATTATGTCGGCGGAGTGCCCGATTCGGGGACACCCCATGCAATCGGCTATGCAAATGCGTGCAAAGTTCCCTTTGCCCGCCCTTACATCAAATATACGCCTACGTGGTCGCGCTCGTTTATGCCTGTAAATCAGTCCGAGCGCAACAAAGTCGCTAAAATGAAACTTATACCCGTTCACGAGCTCATTGAGGGCAAAAGGTTGCTCCTCGTGGACGATTCAATCGTCCGCGGCACGCAGCTCAAAGAGACGGTAGATTTCCTTTATTCCCACGGCGCCAAGGCGGTGCACATGCGTTCGGCGTGCCCTCCTATAATGTATGGTTGTAAGTATCTTAATTTTTCGCGTTCGTCCGGGGATATGGATCTTATTACGCGCCGCACCATGGCGGAACTCGAAGGCGACGAAGCGATAAACCATCTCGAAGAATACAGCGACTCGCACACGCAGCGCGGCAAGGCTATGCGCAAGGCTATATGCGATAAATTTCAGTTTGAATCGCTCGAATTTCAGTCGCTCGAAGGTCTTATAGAAGCTATCGGAATCGAACCCTGTAAGCTCTGCACATATTGCTGGACAGGCAAAGAATAATAGATTAACTTTGCCGTGCATGATGTAATCTGTGCGGCAGGAGGTTATTTTCAGAATTATATGGACGAAATTCAGGATGAAATCCATGAAGAATGTGGCGTTTTCGGCGTTTATTCACAGGAAAACCGCGATGTCGCATACACAGTTTATTACGGGCTTTATGCCCTTCAACACCGCGGGCAGGAGAGCGCTGGCATAGCCGTAGCTTACGCGGATAAGATAACATATTACAAGGGAATGGGATTGGTTCCCGAAGTGTTTTCGGGCGGCAATCTTGAAAAGTTGCCCGAGGGCGACATAGCCATAGGTCATGTTCGCTATTCAACTACGGGTGCAAGTCAGCTTCTCAATGCTCAGCCCGTTGTTTTTACCGGAAAATGCGGTAAAATGGCGCTCGCCCACAACGGCAACCTGACCAACACCAAACAGCTCCGCGATGAAATGATTGCCGAAAACGCAGTCTTTCAGACGACTATCGACTCCGAGGTCATGGCAGTAGCTATAAACAGCATGTCGGACGGCGATATTTTAAAAGGAGTCATGAGGGCTTGTCCCCGTTTCAAAGGTTCGTATGCCCTTGTCATCATGACTGCCGACAAACTCATAGCCGTGCGCGACCCATACGGAATACGTCCGCTGTGCATAGGCACTATAGTTGACGATTACGTCGTCGCAAGCGAAACGTGCGCGCTCGACGCGGTCGGGGCAAATTTTCTCCGCGACGTAAAACCCGGTGAAATCGTCGTCATCGATTCGCAGGGCATACATTCGCATATGATGGAAAATCTGCCCGAAAAGAGCCGCATGTGCATATTTGAATATGTTTATTTTGCCCGTCACGATTCTATAATGGACGGGTGCAGTGTATATGAAGCGCGCAAAGAAGCGGGCAGATTGCTTGCAAAATATTATCCCGTGGAGGCAGACCTCGTTTCGGGCGTGCCTGACTCCGCCAACGTCGCGGCGCGCGGCTACGCCGAGGAGAGCGGGATTCCCTTTGTGGAAGCGTTAGCAAAAAACAGGTACGTGGGCAGAACGTTTATCCAACCTGACCAGCGGCAGAGGGAAAACAGCCTCAGCGTTAAAATGAATGCATTGCGCGCAAATATCGACGGCAAGCGTCTTATTATCATCGACGATTCGATAGTGCGCGGCACTACTATGCGTAAGATAATAAAGATGCTGCGCAATGCGGGTGCAAAGGAAGTGCATATCCGCATCTGTTCGCCCATAATCAAGCATCCCTGCCACCTCGGCATTGACATTCAGACTTACAGCCAGCTCATAGGCGCATATAAAAACGAGGATCAAATCTGTCAGAGTCTGGGCGCCGACAGCGTAAGATATCTTTCGGTAGACCAGCTCGTCCAGACGTGTTCGTCTGCAAATGTCGGGTTCTGCCTCGGCTGTTTCAACGGTCAATATCCTTATCCGCTCGAAGGTTACGAAGCGGACAAACTCAAATTAGAATAATTTTCAGGAGAATATACAAATGGCAATATCATATAAAGACAGCGGCGTCGACGTAGAGAGAGGTTACGAGGCCGTAAGGCTCATGCGCGAACACGTTCAGTCGACTTATACGCAGGGCGTTCTCGGCGACATCGGCTCGTTTGGCGGATTCTTTCAGCTCTCCAAGGGTTATAAAGAACCCGTCCTCGTAGCAGGCACCGACGGCGTGGGCACAAAGCTTAAATACGCATTCATAGCCGACAAGCACGACACCATAGGCATAGACGCCGTTGCAATGTGCGTCAACGATATAGTCTGCCAGGGCGCAAAGCCTCTCTTTTTCCTCGATTATTTCGCCACGGGCAAACTTTCGCCCGAAGTCGTCGCAACAGTTGTTTCGGGCGTTGCCGAAGGTTGCCGTCAGAGCGGCGCAGCTTTGATCGGCGGCGAAACTGCCGAAATGCCGAGCTTTTATCCCGACGGCGAATATGATATTGCGGGCTTTGCTGTCGGCATTGTCGATAAAAAGAAGGTAATCAACGGCAAAAAAATCAAGTCGGGTGACGTGCTCATCGGCATCAAGTCGAGCGGCATACATTCCAACGGATATTCGCTCGTTAGAAAGCTTTGGGGCGAAAACCGCGAAGAGCTCGAGCAATATAACGAGGAGTTGGGCGCGCGCCCCATCGACGTGCTTTTAACTCCCACCAAAATTTACGTCAATTCCATTCTCGCTCTCATCGAAAAAGTTAACGTCAAGGGCATCGCACACATCACGGGCGGCGGCTTTATAGAAAACATTCCCCGCATCTTTCCCGAGGGAATAGGTTGCAGAATAGATACCAAGTCCTACGAAGTTCCCGCTGTATTTAAAATCATGCAGAAAAAGGCGGGTATTACAAAAGAGCAGGCATATAATACCTTCAATATGGGTATTGGCATGGTAGTCTGCGTGGCTAAAAAAGACGTGGAGGCGACGATAGCCCAGCTTGAATCTACCGGCGAGGAATGCGTCGTCATCGGCAAAACTTGTAAGGGCAGCGGGGTAAAACTGGTTTGAAACGAATAGCAGTGTTCGCCAGCGGCGGCGGAACGGATTTTCAGTCGGTAATCGACGCGAATGAAAGGGAGCATTTTTGCGAAATCGCCTGTCTCATAGTCTCAAAGGAGGGGGTAGGCGCCGTTGAGCGTGCAAAAAAGCATGGAATTCCTTACGGCGTTTATGCAAAAAAGGATTATCCCGACCTGGAAGAGCTGTATAAAAGGCTTACCTTCCACCTCAATATGCTGGGCGTAGATTATATAGTTCTCGCCGGATGGCTAAAAATCATTCCCCAAAGCTTTATAAAGACATTTGAGGACAGAATAATAAACATTCACCCGTCGCTCATTCCTGCATTCTGCGGCAGCGGCTATTACGGTTTGAAAGTTCATCAGGCTGTGCTCGATTACGGCGCAAAAATTTCGGGCTGCACCGTTCATTTTGTCAATGAGGTGCCTGACGGCGGCGCGATAATCGCCCAGCGTGCGGTTGAAGTTGAGGACGGCGACACCGCCGAAAGCTTGCAAGCGCGCATTTTGGAGGTTGAGCACGAGCTTCTGCCTTATTGCGTAAAACAACTCTGCCTGGGCAACATAATAAAAGACTGCAGAAAGGTTACAATCAAAAACTGATTTTTATCAGTGGAGGGAAATATGATGAATAAAAAAAGTTTTTTAAGCGTTATTTACGGCATCGCCGTATTTGCTGCATTTGTAAGCGCCGTTGCGCTTGTATACGGTGCAATCGAAACGCTTTGCAACACAACATTCACTGACTATGATAGTATCGATGGCGATGGTATATACAATTATACATATTATCCGTCTGAGATTTTTTACACATTTCAGTTGCCTCTCGGTAGGTTTCTGCTAATCACCGCCATTGTTGCCATTGCAGGCAGTGTCTGTTCGTTCTTTGCCGTGTTTGGCAAAAAAAGTTTGGTTAAAATAGTTTCATCCTGCATTGTTTTTGCAGTTGTGTTTGTCGCTATTGCTTTTTTAATAGCGGGCGCCAATGTCTGGAATACATTTTATCAGAATTCATGGAATGAATATAATACATACACATCAATTCCTGCACTCATATTATCAAGTAATCGGGCATCAGCATTCGCAATGTATTCTGTATTTATGTCGTCAATGGTGCAGGTGCTTGCTATATTTGCTGCAATAATTGTCGTGATAATCTGCAACGCGGTTATATTGCGCAAAGAACGCCGCGTCGCTACTCCCGATACGGAAGCCGCGCAGGACAGATAGCAAACACGGGATATAGTTGAATAACGCAAATTTTAAAATTTATATAGGAGATTATAGTATGGAAATGAAGAAGAGGGCGCTCGTCAGCGTTTCTGACAAGGCTGGCGTGGTAGATTTTTGCAAAGGCTTGGTTGAGTGCGGTTTTGAAATTATCTCTACGGGCGGCACCGCCAAGGTTTTAAAGGAAGCCGGGCTCAAAGTTATCGGCATATCCGAAATCACGGGCTTTCCCGAGTGCCTCGACGGCAGAGTAAAAACGCTCCACCCCAACGTTCACGCGGGGCTTCTCGCCATGCGCTCCAATCCCGAGCACATGAAACAGCTTGAAGAGCTGGGCATAAACACGATAGATATAGTGTGCGTAAACCTTTACCCCTTCAAGGCGACGCTCGCAAAGGGCGCAGACTTTGCCGAGTGCATCGAAAATATCGACATCGGCGGCCCCACCATGATAAGGGCGGCGGCAAAAAATTATCAGGACGTCGCCGTAATCGTCGATCCCAAGGACTACGAAAAAGTCCTCTCCGAACTCAAAGCGGGCGGCGTCACGCTCGAAACAAAAAGGTATCTGCAATATAAAGTATTTGCGCATACCGCCGTGTACGACAGTCTCATTTCCAACTATCTCGCAAGCCAGCTCGGTATAACCTTCCCCGACAGCGTAACCTTTGCCTATGAAAAGGCTCAGGACTTGCGCTACGGCGAAAACCCCCAGCAGCAGGCTATATTCTACAACGAGGAGTTCATCCGTCCCGGTTCGCTGTCGTCGGCAAAACAGATTTGGGGCAAGGAACTCTCATACAACAACATCAATGACGCCAACGGCGCTTTGGAACTTTTGAAGGAGTTCGGTTCAACGCCCGCGGTCGTCGCGTGCAAGCACGCAAACCCCTGCGGCGTGGGCACCGGTGAAACCATACACGAAGCATACATGCGCGCGTACCAGTCCGACCCCGTATCCGTATTCGGCGGAATACTCGCAATCAATGGCAAGGTAGACGCCGATACCGCCGCTGAAATCAATAAAATTTTTATCGAAATAGTAATGGCTCCTTCCTATTCCGAGGAGGCATTGAAGATACTCGAAGGCAAGAAGAATATCCGCCTTCTCCAAATCGAAAACATCTCGGCACCCCGCGCCGCCGACGCTTACGATATGAAAAAGGTATACGGCGGTCTGCTCGTCCAGCAGTACGACAATACTCTCATCCGCGGCGAGGACATGGGGCTGTTTTCAACAAAGGCTGATGTCGAAGAAAAGGTACTCTCTTCGGGCAAGACGAGGACGGTTTACGGCACGGGCGTAGTCACCGACCGTGCTCCCACGCAGGACGAAATCGAAGCTTTGATGTTCGCGTGGAGGGTGGTAAAACACACCAAGTCCAATGCCATAGTAATAGGCAAAAAGGGCAGAACCACGGGTATAGGCATGGGGCAGACAAACCGCATCTGGGCAGCCCAGCAGGCTATCGCCCATGCGGGAGAAGAGGCAAAGGGTTCTGTCATGGCGTCCGATGCGTTCTTCCCCTTCCCCGATTGCGTTGAAGAGTGCGTAAAAGCGGGCATAACGGCAATAATCCAGCCGGGCGGCTCCATTCAGGACAAGGCTTCGGTCGACGCCTGCAACGCCGCAGGCATTGCAATGGTATTTGTCGGCGACAGGCACTTCAAACACTGATTGCTCTACATATATAGCTTAACTAATCGAATTTTGCACATTATACAAGGTGATAAATGAACGTACTCGTAATAGGCAACGGGGGCAGGGAACACGCCATTCTTTTAGCCCTTAAAAAGAGTCCAAAAATAGATAAATTATATTGCATGAAAGGCAATGCAGGCACGGCGCAAATTGCCTGCAACGTTGACGTCGATTATATGGATGCCGAGGCGGTAAAAGCTTTCGCCATTGCCCATCCCGAAATAGATTACTATGTCGTTACGCCAGACGATCCCCTCGCGATAGGTATAGTTGATGCGCTCGAAAGCGTCGGCAAACGCTGTTTCGGGCCGCGTAAAAACGCCGCGGTTATCGAAGCGAGCAAGGCTTTCGCCAAGGAACTTATGAAAAAATACAATATCCCCACGGCAAAGAGCGTCACATTCGACAACTACGGCGATGCGCTCAAATACATTCGCGCGCAGGGTGCGCCCATCGTGCTCAAAGCCGACGGCCTCGCTCTCGGCAAGGGGGTGCTCATCTGCAAAACGCTTAAAGAGGCGGAAGAAGGCTTGAAGGAGATAATGCTCGACAAAGCTTTCGGCAAAGCGGGCGAAAAAATTGTGATAGAAGAGTGCATGCGCGGTCTTAAATACGACCCCGGCGAAGAGGTGTCCGTCCTCGCGTTTACCGACGGTAAGACGATTGTTCCCATGATAACCTCGTGCGACCACAAGCGCATAGGCGACGGCGACAAGGGACTAAACACGGGCGGCATGGGTACTTTTTCGCCCTGCCCGTTCTGGTCGGACGAGCTTGAAAACGAGGTCATGCAAAAGATCATGATTCCTACCATGAATGCTATGAACGCAGAGGGCAGAACTTTTAAGGGCTGCCTGTACTTCGGGCTTATGCGCACGCCCGACGGCATGAAGGTCGTAGAGTACAATTCTCGCTTCGGCGACCCAGAAACGCAGGTCGTGCTTCCCATGCTCAAAACCGACCTCATGGAAATTTTCGAGGCGGTGACCGACGAAAGACTGTCTGATATTAAAATCGAGTGGGATACGGGTGCATGTGTATGCGTTGTCCTCGCCAGCGGCGGCTATCCCGTTTCATACCGCAAGGGCGAGGAAATAACCATAGGCAATGTGGGCGACTGTACGATAATCCACGCGGGAACTGCCGTAAAGGACGGCAAGCTTGTTACCAACGGCGGCAGGGTTTTGGGCGTCGTAGCCAAGGGCAGGGATATAGAAGAAGCCCGCACCAAGGCTTACGCAGCAGTTGACAACATTAGCTGGAACGGTATGTACTGCCGCAAGGACATAGGTATAAAATACCGTCAGGGTTGATTTGATAAAAATTACAGGGTCATATAAATGATTTACAGAATTTTCGTAGAAAAAAAGGATAACTTACAGGCAAAACATGTAAAAGAGGACATCAAAAACCTGCTCAAAATTGACGTTGAAGATGTGCGTAAACTCATCCGTTATGACGTGGAAGGCATGACGGAGGAAGAATTCGGCAAGGCTGTTCCCACGGTTTTTTCTGAACCTCCCGTAGACGACGTCTACCTTGAAAACGTCAGTTTCGGCGAAGATTATAAGGTCTTTGCGATATCTTACCTCACGGGTCAGTACGACCAACGCGCCGACAGCGCCGCCCAGTGCGTTCAGCTGCTGACGCAGAAGGAGCGCCCCCTCATCAAGTGCGCAAACATCTATGCTATAAAGGGCGTCGATGACGAAAGCCTCGCGCGCATCAAAAAGCACCTCATTAACCCCGTCGAAAGCGAGGAAGTTTCGCTTGAAAAGCCGACCTCTCTCGCCCATGTAACGGTAGAGGCGGAGGACGTAAAGATCGTCAAGGGTTTCATAAAAATGTCCGACGAAGAGATTGCGGCATATCACGCAAAGATGGGATTTGCCATGTCGGTTGCCGACCTCGCATTTGTGCGAGATTACTTCATAAAGGAGAGGCGCGACCCCACCGAAACCGAAATCAAGGTCATCGACACTTACTGGTCTGACCATTGCCGTCATACCACTTTTGCCACGCGCATTGACAATATCGAGGTTCATTCGGACAATCCCCGCATAAACGAGGCGCTCGCGCTCTACCGCGATTTGTTCAATGAACTTTACGAAGGCAGGACTGACAAATATCCCTGCCTCATGGACATAGCCACAATCGCTGTCAAAAAGCTCAAAAAGGAGGGACTTTTAGACAATCTCGACGAATCGGACGAGATAAACGCCTGCTCCATAAATATAGATGTAACCCTTGACGGCAAGCCTGAAAAGTATACCGTCATGTTCAAAAACGAAACGCACAACCACCCCACCGAAATCGAACCTTTCGGCGGCGCTGCAACCTGCCTCGGCGGCGCGATACGCGACCCGCTTTCGGGCAGAACGTACGTGTTGCAGGCTATGCGCGTGACGGGCGCGGCAGACCCCAACGAGCCCATAGAAAACACTATGCACGGCAAGCTTCCGCAAAGGGTGATAACCACCACCGCGGCGGCTGGCTTCTCGTCATACGGCAACCAGATAGGTCTTGCAACCGGTCAGGTAGACGAAGTTTATCACCCCGGCTATAAGGCAAAGAGGTTAGAGACGGGTTTCGTCGTCGGCGGCGCCACTTCCGACATGATTTACCGCGAAAAACCCGCTGCGGGCGACGTTGTCATTCTTCTTGGAGGCGAAACCGGGCGCGACGGCTGCGGCGGCGCCACGGGGTCGTCCAAGGCGCACGACGAAAAGTCTGTCCAGACATGCGGCGCTGAAGTGCAGAAGGGCAACGCCCTCACCGAGCGCAAGCTTCAAAGGCTTTTCCTCAATAAAGAGGCGACCTGCCTCATAAAGAAGTGCAACGACTTCGGCGCGGGCGGTGTGTCCGTAGCTATCGGTGAACTTGCCGACGGACTCGTAATCGAACTCGATAAAGTTCCTAAAAAATACGAGGGGCTCTCCGGCACCGAACTCGCCATCTCCGAATCGCAGGAGAGAATGGCGGTCGTAGTCAACGCTTCCGACGTCGACAAATTTGTCGCGCTCGCCGCAGAAGAAAACCTCGCCGCTACACCCGTTGCAAAGGTCACGGACGACAGACGAATGAAGATGTATCACCGCGGCAAGGCTATCGTCGACATCTCGCGCGACTTTCTCGATACCAACGGCGTAAAGCAGGTGACGGATGCCCTCATCGAAGACAACGCAACACACTTCTTCGACAGGGTCAACGTGCGCGACTTTGCTGACGAAATGAATAAAACGCTTTCGTCTTTGAACGTCTGCTCAAAAAAAGGGCTCGCCGAAATGTTTGACTCTACAATCGGCGCGCGCTCGGTATATATGCCTTTCGGCGGAAAATATCAGCTCACACCGGTCACTGCAATGGCGGCAAAGGTTGTGGGGGGCGAAACCGATGACTGCACCGTTTCGGCATACGGCTATTGTCCCGAACTCATGTCGTCGTCCCCGTTCACGGGTGCAATTTATTCAATCGTCGCTTCGGTCGCCAAAGTTGTGGCGGCGGGCGCCGATTATAAGGACATCCGCCTTACTTTACAGGAATTCTTTATGCGCCTGCGCGAAGATAAAAAGCGCTGGGGTGTTCCCCTCTCGGCGCTGCTCGGCGCACTTTACGCGCAGATAAAACTCGGGTTGGGCGCGATAGGCGGCAAGGACTCGATGAGCGGAACTTTCGAGCATATTGACGTTCCTCCCACGCTCATATCATTCGCGCTTGCTCCCGCAAAGGCGTCTCAGCTCATAACCAACGTCATCGACGAAGCGGGGACAAAACTCTATCTTTTGCCCATGAAAAAGGACGAAAGCCACATTCCCGACTTTGAATACCTTAAAAAATTATACAGCGAAGTGCACCGCAATATTTTGAGCGGCAACATAACCATGGCTACCGTGGTCGAAAAGGGCGGACCCGCCGCAGCTGTGGCAAAGAGCTGTTTCGGCAACGGCTTCGGATTCAATTTTGATTGTAAGGAAAGTAATGCGTTTACAGAAAGTTATGGTGATATAATTGTCGCCTGCAAAGATCCTTACGAACTGCACGAAATTTATCTTACGCTTTTAGGCGAAACGACGGGCGACAAAGTTTTTATCTGCAACGATAAAAAGGCTTCGGAAGAGGAGGTACTTAAAAACTACACCTCAACTCTCGACGGAGTGTTCCCTGCAACTGCGGCAGCTTCCGGGCGCATTCCCGATTGCGATTACACGGACGGAGCAAAATATACAAATATTGCAACCAAGCTCGCCAGACCCCGCGTATTCATTCCTGCATTCCCTGGTACCAACTGTGAGCTCGATACGGCGCGCGTGTTCCGCCTCGCGGGGGCCGAGCCTGAAATTCTCGTCATCAAAAATCGCACGCCCGCCGACATCGAAGCGAGCGTGCAGGCGATAATAAAAGCCATAAACGGCGCTAACATCATCGCGTTCCCCGGCGGCTTCTCGGGGGGCGACGAGCCCGACGGGTCGGGTAAGTTTATTGCGACGACCTTCCGCAATCCCGCAGTTGCCGAAAGCATTATGGAGCTGTTAAACAACCGCGACGGGTTGATTCTCGGCATATGCAACGGTTTCCAGGCGCTCATAAAACTCGGGCTCGTGCCTTACGGTGAGGTTCGCCCTTTGACCGAGGGTTCGCCCACGCTGACTTACAACAATATTTCCCGCCATGTCTCTACTATCGTAGACATCAGGGTGGCTTCCAATCTCAGTCCATGGTTATCTGCCTGCAAGGTGGGCGAGGTCTATTCGGTGCCCGTGTCGCACGGCGAGGGTAAAATTGTCGCCCCCGCAGAAGAGCTCGAAAAGATGCTCGCAAACGGACAGATTGCAACGCAGTACGTCGACCTTTCGGGCAAGCCCACTATGGTCAGCCCCTACAACCCCAACGGCAGCATGTGGGCTATCGAGGGCATAACCTCTCCCGACGGCAGGATATTCGGCAAAATGGGTCATGCCGAAAGAATAGGCAAAAATCTTTACAAAAACGTGCACGGCAATTACGACATGAAGATTTTTGAAAGCGGTGTAAAGTACTTTAAATAAATATTTTGGACTGATAATCAGTTAATTCAACCGCAGGTTGTACAAAAAACAACCTGCGGTTGTGTCGTTTCAACCATTTGTATGTTGCTTTCGGGCAAAAGCGGTGTATAATTTAATCAGACGCGAAAGGAGGTTATTTTATATGAACACATTTGGTCAAAGAATTGCGTATTACCGCAAAAAGGCGGGGCTTATGCAGGAGGAGTTGGCCGAAAAATGCTCCGTAACGCCTCAAGCCGTATCCAAATGGGAGAACGACATCAGCGCGCACGTTGATGCGAAGAAGAGGCGCGCCATAAAAAAGGCATTCAGGGCTGCAAAAAGGCAGTGGAGCGGGTCTGAAATCATATCCGTGCATTCGGGTGATGGCTAAGTAGTCAGCATAATTTTATGAACAGAT
>DVHK01000082.1 GCA_018712135.1 Candidatus Coproplasma avicola
CGCCGCTATTCATATCTTTGCTCTGTATACATTTTAATTGTTCGCTGTTGTTTCGGATATAGTTTGGCAAATTTAATATTTTTTGTTTTTTCTATTGAATTAAGCGACACTTTGTGGTAAAATGTAATCGGAAGGTATTTGTTTTTCCTTTGAACGGTACGCCTGAGTGCATAAATTTGGTAATTTTACAGTATTTTCACATTAAAACAACGCATTGTTCATTTAAAAAGTTTATAATGAGTTTATAAATATATAGAGAGATATAAAACAGGCAGGTACAGAATATGAGTTATCTAACGCTTTCGGACGTCAGCAAAGACTATAAGACGGGTACAATCACGGTAAACGCGCTCAAACATGTATCGTTTGAGCTCAACGACGGCGAGTTTGTCGTCGTTCTCGGCAGTTCGGGCGCGGGCAAAACCACGCTTTTGAACCTGCTCGGCGGCATGGATTCGGCTACGGGCGGCAGCATAGTGCTCGACGGCAAGGAGATAAACAAACTCGACCGCCGCGGGCTGACGAATTATCGCCGCAACGACGTAGGTTTTATATTTCAGTTTTATAACCTGATGCCCAACCTCACCGCGCTTGAAAACGTTGAAATAGCCGTTGAGATCTGCAAAGACCATTTAAAGCCCGAAGAAGTGCTCACCGAAGTGGGGCTTGGCGAAAGATTGCAAAATTTCCCCGCGCAGCTTTCGGGCGGCGAACAGCAGCGTGTTTCGATTGCGCGCGCCATAGCTAAAAATCCCAAACTGCTGCTGTGCGACGAGCCTACGGGCGCCCTCGATTACGAGACCGGTAAAAAAATTTTAAAGCTTCTTTACGACGTGTCCAGACAGCGCAAAAGGCTTGTAATAGTCGTAACTCATAACTCTGCCCTCAAAGACATGGCGGACAAAATAATTCATATCCGCAGCGGCGAAATCGAAAAGATTGAACTCAACCCCAACCCCAAGCCCGTTGAAGAGATCGAATGGTAAGGGAGGGCTGAACCTTTATGAAAACCTATTTAAAGACCCTCGGGCGCATGTTTTCAAAGCATGTAACTAGGTTTATTTCAATAATTTTCATCGTCCTTCTCGCCGTCGGATTCTCCTCCGGCGTGGGTTCCGCCACCGATAAAATCGATCATTCGCTCGACGAATATTACAGGAGCGCAAATATAAGCGACTTTATAATAAAGGATACCTCGGGCGAGGGCTTTTCCGATGATGACATACAGGAGCTGACAGAACTTTTAACGATAGTTCCCGAAGACGACGGCGAAGAAGCCATAGTCCCCACAATAGCCACAGGCATGTCGGTGGACGTCAACCTTGAAATAAACGGTCAGACGTCGCTCACCCGCCTGTATTTTTTAGACAATTTCCCTCAATTTACCATAAACGTGCCGGATATCCTCGAACAGTCGCAGGACAGCGCCGAACACCCCGCATACGCCCAGCAGGCTAACAATACGATATGGGGCGTTCCCGTCGGCACGGAGATTACGCTCGATTTTATCGACATTTTAGACCAGCTCTCCATCCAGGATTCGGGGGAGGGACTATCCGACCAGATCAAAGCCCTGCTTTCGCTCGTCGTTGATGATGTAAACATAACTGTGACGGGCAGGCTGCAAAGTCCCCTTCTGATCGCCGTCGATGGCGAACCGAGCTACGTCAACGGCGAAGATATCGAACTTCCCGAAACGGGTTCGGGTTTGGGCGAGCTGACCACGGTAGACAACGTTTTATACCTGTCGTCAGATATAATCCCTTCCATTCTCAAAACGTACGGTTTGGGCAGGGGCGATATTTATGTCGCCGTCGGCGACCGCGACATTTTCGGCGCTTACAGCGGCGGCTATGAGTCGTATGTCGACGAAATGACCCAAAAAATCGAGCAATGGTCTGTCACGAGGCTGGAAGAGGACGCGGGCGAAGGCGATACTTCGGGCGGCGATGCCGAAAACCCCGGCGAAAACGGGGAAACGAGCGGCGGGGACGGAATATCCGTGCTCTCCGAGTCGCAGCCCTCCGATCCCGAAGAACCGTCTGATTCCGCCGAACCGACCGTTCAGATAATCACGCTTTACGATAACTTTTCGCTGTACTCGCTTTACAGCTATTCGCAAAAAGTCGAAGCTCTCGGCTGGGTGCTCGTCGTCGCCTTCCTGTTCGTCACGGCGCTCGTCGTTTACTCCAATATATCGAGGCTGGTGGAAGAGGAGCGCGGTCAAATAGCTTGTATGCGCACCCTCGGCTATTCATCTTTTAAAATCATATTCAAATATGCTCTCTTTGCGGCTATCGCCGCGGGCATAGGCGGCTTCGGCGCATACTTCGTCGGCGAAGGTCTGTCGCAGCTGATATATTACGTATTCAATTACTCGTACGTAATGCCTGCAATGTCGCTCTACTTCTCGGTGACCTTCTTCGTCATTGTCTTTGCGATCATCGCCGCGACGATAATGTTTGCAACGATATTCTCGGGCATAAGAATGACCAGCGAAATGCCGGCAAGTCTCCTCAGACCCAAGCCCCCCAAGGCGGGCAAAAAGGTTATATTCGAGCGCTTCCCTAAATTCTGGAATATTCTGCCGTTCAAGTATAAGTCGACGGTCAGGAACGTCCTGCGCTACAAGAGCAGGTTTTTGATGACGGTCGTCGCCGTGGCGATATCCATGGCGCTCGTAATGGCGGGACTTGCGCTTCTCGATCTTTGCCTGTTCGGCTCGCTCAGCTCCCCGTCGATAATAGCCATATCGGTCATAATCGTCGTGTTCGCGGGGCTGCTCACCGCCACCGTCATTTACACGCTGACAAACATCAACATCTCCGAGCGCAACCGCGAGCTCGCAACGCTCATGGTTTTAGGCTATCAGGACGGCGAAGTTTCGGGCTACATCTACCGAGAAATTTATATCGATACTTTAATCGGCATAATGTTTGGCTATCCTCTTGCGGCGGTGCTCATCGCTGTGGTGTTCAACATGATAGGTCTGGGCACCTTGGGCGGCGTAAGTTGGTTTATGTGGCTGATCGCCCCCGCGGTCGTCGCGCTGTTCACGTGGGTTGTTACGCTCCTTCTGCGCCGCAAGATCGTGCGCGTCGACATGAACGAAAGCTTGAAGGCTATCGAATAATTTCAGCCCATCATTTTGTGGTGCGTGCCTTATCGGGCGCGCACCACAAAATAACCGCGCGCCGTGCGGCGCGCGGTTTAACGCGCTTATGAGGTAAAAATGATCATAAGAAAATATACTCCCGCCGCCGCGTCGTCTACATATGCGCTCTTTTGCGATACTGTCCATAAGGTAAATGCCGCCGACTACACCCCCGAACAGCTGTCCGCCTGGGCGGACGGCTTAAAGGATATCGGTGAATGGAACACTTCACTCATGGCAAATGCCGCATACGTGGCGGAGGAGGGCGGGCGTATCGTCGGCTTTGGCGACATTTCTTCTGACGGATATCTCGACAGGCTTTATGTCGCCGCCGATTGTCAGCGCCGCGGCATCGCAACGGCGCTGTGTAACATTTTGGAACAGCCCTTCTCCCGCATAGAAGTGCATGCCTCGGTCACGGCAAGACCCTTTTTTGAAAGGCGCGGCTATGTCGCCCTTTCGCCAAATACCGTCGTGCGTAAGGGCGTTGAACTGACAAATTATATCATGGTAAAAACTAAGTAAGGTTTGCGTCTCTTTACTATGTCATTTCTCCCTGCGCCGCTTTTCTCACACCCTGTCATTTCTCCATG
>DVHK01000083.1 GCA_018712135.1 Candidatus Coproplasma avicola
CAACTTCCTCGAAAACGTCATCGACTGGGGACTTTCGCGCGACAGATACTGGGGAACGCCCCTGCCCGTGTGGGTCTGCCCCGACTGTGGTCAGATAGAGGTCATGGGTTCAAAAGCCGAACTTAAAGAAAAGTGTGGAATTCCTTACGATAAAGATATTGAACTGCACCGTCCTTACCTCGACAATTTAACCTGCAAATGTCCCAAGTGCGGCGGCGCCATGAAGCGCACGCCCGAAGTTATCGACTGCTGGTTCGACTCGGGCTCCATGCCCTTCGCGCAGTATCACTATCCCTTCGAAAATAAAAACCTGTTCGACGAAACCTTCCCCGCCGACTTCATCTCCGAGGCCGTCGACCAGACGCGCGGCTGGTTCTATACTCTGCTCGTAATAAATACTATTCTGTTCGGCAAAGCGCCCTTTAAAAACTGCATAGTTTTAGGGCACGTCAACGATAAAAATGGCATAAAGATGTCCAAGCACAAGGGCAACGTCGTCGACCCGTGGTCGGTTCTCGACAAGCAGGGCGCCGACGCCGTCCGCTGGTACTTCTACACGTCCTCCGCGCCCTGGCTGCCTTCGCGCTTCTACGAGGAGGCAGTCTCCGAAGTTCAGCGCAAGTACATCGGCACGCTGTGGAACACTTATGCTTTCTTCACGCTCTACGCCGAAATAGATAAATACGACCCCTCCAAGTACAGCTTGAAGGACTGCAAGCTGACGATTATGGACAAGTGGATTCTCTCCAAGCTCAATTCGCTCATCAAGCTTGTGGACGGGGATCTGGCAAAATACGAAATTACCGAATCGGCGCGCGCCTTGCAGGACTTTGCCGACGTGCTTTCAAACTGGTATGTCCGCCGCGGGCGCGAGCGTTACTGGGGCAGCGAGATGACGGATGATAAAATCGCCGCCTATACCACGCTCTATCACGTGCTTGTAACGCTTTCAAAGCTCACCGCTCCCTACACGCCCTTCATCGCCGAGATGATGTATCAAAACCTCGTGCCTAACTTCTTCAAGGACGCGCCTAAGTCCGTTCACCTCTGTTCCTTCCCCGTCGCCGACGAAAGTATGATAGACGACACTTTGGAGCGCGGGATGGACGGCGTTCTCGACATAGTGGTTCTGGGTCGCGCGGCGCGCAACGCGGGCAATTTAAAGAACCGCCAGCCGCTCGCCGAAATGGTCGTCGTCACCGTGCGCGACTTCTCGCTCACCCCCGACGAGGAGAAAATTGTCCTCGACGAGCTAAACGTCAAAAAGCTGACCGTCGCCGACGATGCAACAAAGTATATAAGCTACATGCTCAAACCCCAGCTCAAAACGCTCGGTCCCAAGTACGGCAAAAAACTCGGTCAGATTTCCGCTTTCCTCGCCTCGTGCAACGCGCAGGAGGTCGTCGAGGCGGTAAAGGACGGCGGCGTTTACAACGTTCCCGATCTGGACGTCACCCTCACGCAGGACGATTTGCAGATATTCACGCAGTCGGCAAAGGGCTACGTCGCCGCTGCGGATAAGGGCATAACCGTCGCCCTCGACACGGCACTCACAGACGAGCTCATCGACGAGGGTATCGAGCGCGAACTCGTCTCCAAAATCCAGAACATGCGAAAGGAGGCCGGCTTCGAGGTGACCGACCGCATAAAGGTCTATTACACCGCCTCGGGCAGGGCTGCGGGCGTGCTTAAAAAGGGCGCATTCGCTGCGGACGTGCTCGCCCAGTCGATAGAGGAAGGCGAGGGCGAGGGCGAAGGCTTCAAAAAGGAGCAGTCTATAAACGGCGAAAAGGTAACTTTAACCGTAACCAAAATATAATTGCCCCGCACATATGCCCCATCGAGCGCAATATAAGCGCAATTTTAAATACCCCTGCGGGGACTGCCTTCGGCAGTCCCCGCAGGGGTAAAAATATTTCGCTCGCTGCATTCAGCGGATCGCGGGGGTGCTTGTATTAAAATTAACGCAAATCTTTGGCGGCATAATGGCAAAGCGGCGCTCATAGTTTATACTATGAGCGTTTTTGATTTGAAAAAGGGAGAGAGCGGAAAAATAACTAAAATATCGGCGCGCGGCGCGGTCGCCGCGCGCCTTGGCTCGGTGGGCATACAGTGCGGGCAAATAGTCACGGCGCTGGCGTTCAGCCTGTTTAATTCAAGCATACTCGTGGGTGTAGGCTATTCACGCGTCGCCCTGCGCCGCGCGGTGGCGCAGCTTATCGAGGTGTCGCCGCAATGAGCATTTTATCCTCCGCCCGCGCGGGCAGCCGCAGCGCGCAACCCTTGAATATCGTCCTCGCGGGCAACCCAAACGCGGGCAAAACTACGCTTTTCAACTACCTCACAAAAAGCCGCTTAAAGACGGGCAACTTCCACGGCGTAACCACCATTTCGCACACAAAAAACGTCGGCGGGTTTGCCTTTACCGACAGCCCCGGGCTGTACTCCTTCGACGCCTACACGATGGAGGAGGGCGAGGCGCAGAACAGCATACGCGCCGCCGACGTCATAATAAACGTCGTCGACAGTTTAACCCTGCAAAACTCCCTGCGGCTGACAAGAAAGCTGATATCGCTCAACAAAAATACCGTAGTGTACCTGACCAAAACGCGCGCCCTGTCGGCGCGCGGGGGATTTGTAGACGCCTCAAACCTCGAAAAAATCCTCGGCGTGCCCGTGTATGACTGCCCGCCCAAACAGCTTAAAAAGCTAATTGCAGGGGGCGGACTTCTGCGCCCGCCTACGGTCGGCGAAAGTACGTTCGCCGAGGCATATTACGGGGGAAATTTTACTCTGCGCCCGCACGAAAAGCCCTTTTACAGCAAAATTTTTGCGCCGCTCATCTTCGTCGCGACAATGGTGGCGGCATTCTTTTTGACCTTCTACCCCACCATGCCTGGCGCGCTTTTAAAGGGCGCGGTGGAGTGGCTAGTCTGCGATAAATTCGCGGGTTTCCTGTCGGCTAATATGTCAAACAGCGCTATCTCGTCCTTTTTCTGCGACGGAGTGCTTGGCGGCGTGGGCGGCGTGCTCGCCTTTGCGCCCCAGCTCGCAATACTCTATCTCGCGCTCATACTGCTCGACGAAAGCGGCGCCATGAGCGCGCTATGTTTTGTCACGGACGGACTGTTCGAAAAACTGCACCTCTCGGGCAGGGCGGCTTTTTCGCTCATTTCGGGACTGGGCTGCACCGCCGCGGCGATATCCACGACCCGCGGCTTTTCGGGCGGGGGCGCGCGGCGGCGCACCATAGCCGTGCTGCCTTACATACCGTGCGGCGCAAAACTGCCCGTGTTTTTAACCTTTCTTTCGCCCGTCTTTGCCGACCCGTTCCCCGCTGTCTGCGCGCTCTACTTCGGCGGCATAGCCATCGCGCTTGTCCTTTCGCTCGTCGCAAAGGGCGGAGGGGAAGGATTGGTGACCGAAATCACGCCCATAACCCTGCCTTCGGCGCGGGCGGTAAAAAACAAGTTGTCTTTTCAGCTGATATCGTTTATAATAAAGGTGACGACTACCGTCGCCGTCTTCTGCATGGTCAGCTGGGTGCTGTCGCACGTAAGTTTTTCGCTTGCGCTCTGCGACCCCTCGCAGAGCATTCTCTCGCACATATGCCGCGGCGTATTGCCGCTCTTCGCGCCCATGGGCGTGAGCGACTGGCGGCTCGCCTACGCCTTTATAACGGGGTTTGCCGCCAAGGAGAACATCGCCGCGTCGATAGCTATGCTCATGGGTCAGGTAGCCCTGCCGCTGCCCGCCGCCGCAGCGTGCTGCGCGTTCGTGCTCGCCTGTCCCGCCTGTATTTCGGCTTACGCCTCGTCGTGCAGGGAAATAGGCTGGAAGCGCACCCTTTTATACAACGTCGCACAGCTCGCGGGCGCGTTTGCGCTGGCATATGCAACGTATTTTGTAATCAATCTGATAGTATGAAAAAATTTACCGCCACAACTTCATGCACATTGCGCGACTTCACCGACGCCACTTATCTGCAGGGCAGTTTTTACCTTTCCGTGCTTTTAAGGGCGGGCGACGTGCGCGTAAACGGCGTAAAGGTCAAAAAAAATGTGCCCTTAAAAGCGGGCGACGAGGTAACCTATTACACTACGCCAAAAATGGAGAAAAAGCCCAGTCACCGCGCCATATATGCCGACCAACGCATATTTGTAGCCGATAAATTGAGCGGCGTTTCCACCGAGGCGCTCGCCTGCGAGTTGGGGCTGATTCCCGTTCACAGGCTGGATAGGAACACCTGCGGCGTGCTGCTCTTTGCTAGGGATGAGGACGCCGCGCAGGCTTTGAAGGCGCTGTTCAAGGGCAGGGAGGTGCAAAAGCAGTATATATGCATCTGCAAAAACAACTTCGCCCGCCCCGCCGCCGACATGACCGCCTATCTCTTCAAGGACGAAAAGAACAGTCTTGTCGACATCTCCGACGTACCCAAAAAGGGCTATGTTCCCATACGCACGCAGTACGAGGTTGAGGAGGTCAAAGGCTGTCTCGCCCGCGTAAAAGTTACCCTGCACACGGGCAAAACCCACCAGATCCGCGCCCATATGGCGCACATCGGCTGCCCCGTCCTCGGCGACGAAAAGTACGGTGACGAAGCCCTCAACGCGCGCTACGGCGTAAAGCGGCAGCTGCTCTGTTCGTTCCGCCTCGCCTTTTCCCTCGGCGGCAAAGATTACGCCTTTCAAAGCGCCCTCGCCCCGCAGTTTCCCGAGGAAAAATAAGTTCTGGTATTTCAAAAGGAAATAAGCTTTATTACAGCGCGCCGCCGCGGCAAACGCCGCGGC
>DVHK01000084.1 GCA_018712135.1 Candidatus Coproplasma avicola
TTTCTCCATGCGTTCGCTTTGCTCACTTAGTCGAAATGACGTAATTATTTAAAGTTAAACATTTCAGGCACTCTGTAGCTATACGACCATTATACATTATCAAAAAGAATTTTTCAATAATATTTGCGTTAAGGCAAAGTGAAAAAATAATGAACGGCTGCGTGGCGGCAAATTGCGGCGCGGGTCGGTCGCCCGCCGCGCGAAAAACACTGCGCGGCGGACAAACCGGCGGCAAAACGTCCAAGAAAACGCAGTGTGCAAAAATTTTACAAAAAAATGTGTGTAATATCAACAAAATTTTCGGATTGACCTTGACATATAGCGAAATTTGTATTAAAATAAATGAAGTAGAAGTATTTGAAATTTATTCATCTTCTTAAATTCAGTGGCGCATGCTCGCCCGCGCGCGTCGCGGAAGGGCTTAAAACTTTAAAAAACTGTTACGGAGAATTATTATGACAACTGTAAAAACCAAGAAGTCAATCAAACCCGCCGTAGTTGTAACCTATGTAATCGCAACGCTCGCGCTGATTGCGGGCTGGTTCATACCCATTTTCGGGTACGGTCAGGGCATGGACACAATGGACATGATGATGTTCTGGTATGTTCCCGCCATCATCAATGCCTTCTTTAACCCCTATCTCGGAGGCAACCTCATACCCGGCTCTTACGTGGGTTCACACGATCTTCCCGAGTTTGCAGAGTTTGTTTCGAGGATAGTCAAGACGGTAGACATTCAGATACTCGCACTCATGCTGATGATATATCTTTTGGTCACCGTGCTTGCAATTATCTTTATAATTCCTGTATGCATCGGCAAAAAAGAGAAAAAGACAAGCCTGACATGTGCGTATATAATCGAAGGCGCCGCGATTGCCGCACTTGCCATCCTCTTCCTTTTCGCCACATGGGAACACGACCTCACTTTGACTTTCAACGGTTATCTCAACCTCGTCTGCGTCTTCGGCGCAGTGCTTCTGATTATATTCATCCAGTGCATGGTCGCTAAAAAATCGTACGGCTTCCTGCAGGTTGTCATGTTCCTGCTCTCCGTACTCGCATTCCTCGTCGCCATGCTTTCGGTTGAATGGGTAGTAGTTGCCGCATGCAACAGACTGGGCATAGGCTCGGGCTGGTGGGAGACAATGCTCAACACCATCAACGCGGGCGGCGCGCTCATCGTTGTAGACAACACGAGCCACACCGGCTTCAATATCTTCCAGACCCTCGTATCCTCCTCGTATGCAGGGAGCGAAGCAATAGCGATATGGTCTGCAAGCAACTCCATAACAATGAACATTGCAAACGTATGCATAATTGCTTTGTTCGGCATACTCCTTCTTAACGGCATAATAGATTTCATCGCTCTGCTTGCGGGCAATAAGAACGACAAGAAAGGTATTCTTCTTTCTCACAAGGGCGGCAAGATTGTCAGCCTCATCAGATACCTGCTTGCGCTTATAATTGCCGTCGTTCTTCTTGCATGCGCGCTTGCAGATCAGGATATGAACGTGGGTATATGCCTCTACCTGCTCATGGTAGTGCTCCTCGTGATGATCATCATTACGATAGTAAGGCTCGCCCGCGTACCCGCCCAGAAGAGAAGGGCTAATGAACAGCAGGCTAAGAGCACCACCCTTGACGGCGACTCGCTCACGGCAGGCAGCGAAGAGCAGATTGACCTCATCGATGAAAACCCTGCTCCCGCATACACCGCTCCTTCATACGGCGACCTCGGCCCCATCGACAACAGCGTATTCGATGTACCCGCAATACCTGCCGCCGAAGAACAGCAGCTTTCAATAGAAGATGCTGCTGCGACCCCTGCGGCTGCCCCTGAAGAACAGGCTGCTCCGGAAGATGCTTCGGCGCCCATCGTTTATACTCCTCGCCAGGTTATTTACAACGGGCCCACCGATGAATTTATCGAGACGCTTACCACCGAAGAAAAGATTGAGTTCTGCAAGGTATTCATCGATAAGAGCAAGGGCAACCTGCCCGCAAAGATGCCCGAATATGAAATCGGCGGAAGCAACGACGACTTCTTCCCCGCAATATTCATCAATCTCGGCAAGTTCCGTGCTCTGCTTTCGAGCGGACTGCTCCGCAAGATTTACAAGCACCTCAACAACAAGTAATCAAGCATCAAACGCAATGCGCCGCGGCGAAGAATTTCGCCGCGGCGTTTAATTTTTTGTTGCGTTTTAGTATAGTACCTCTATGTCATGCGAGCGTTTAAAAACTTTGACACACCGTAGGCGCGCCCAATAGTTGCGCCTTGGAAAAACTGTTTTTATTGCCATAGTTATCACATAAAGCGGCAGGAAAGCCCGTCTTCAGGCTTTCCTGCCGCTTTTATGTACCATGCGCAACAACGGGGAAATCCCGCTATAATAAATTTCACCATGCGCCCGACGATATCGGTTGCATGGAGAAATGACAAAAAAATGATGAACTGCCTTTAACAATGACAGTAAAATATACTGAACGAGGTGTTCCCAAAAAGTGTGCTATTTATTATCTGTCATTTCGACCGAAGGTGCCGCGAAAAATAATGACGTCCTTAACACTCGCGCAAAACCGTGGTTTTTGCGCGAAGAGGAGGGACAACGGAGCAAAGTTGCAAGCTATGGTTACATGGCTTGCATAAAGCGCAGTTTTTCCCGACGAGGAGAAATCTATCAGTAAAGCAATAAAGGTGAGATTTCTCCATGCGCCGCCGCGACTGAAAGCCGCGGCGGCTTAGTCGAAATGACAGGCGGGGTGACAGTAGATTTCTCCATGCGTACACTTTTCTCACTTAGTCGAAATGACGTATTTATTTAAATTAAACACCTTTCAGGTTTATTTAAATTAAACACCTTTTCAGGCACTCCCACTGAGCGTCAGCCGTTGACAACGGAAGAAAACCTGCAAAACGTCAGCCGTTCACGCGGGCGCCGCGAATTTTAACCTTTGCCGTGACGCCTTCACCGCTGAATACAATGTCGCCGTCGCACACGGCGTTGACGATATAAAGCCCCCTGCCGCTTTCGGCGAGCAGGTCGGGCAAGTCGGTACACAGTTTAAACGGCTTTGCCCCGTCCGACGAAACGCAGATTACTACGTTGTCGCCGTCTACGCCGCCCATAAAGCGCGCCTCTTCGCCGCAATGGCGGA
Organism: Candidatus Coproplasma avicola; assembly: GCA_018712135.1. Classification (GTDB taxonomy): domain Bacteria; phylum Bacillota; class Clostridia; order Christensenellales; family Borkfalkiaceae; genus Coproplasma; species Coproplasma avicola. The sequence goes on from DVHK01000084.1 coordinate 3,160, forward strand.
TGACGTTGGTGATGAGCTCGCACCCGACGAGGCGGCTGAAAAACACGTCGTCCTCATCGAGCCCGCTGCCGCGCAGATACTCGACGAATTTTTGCAGAGCGGCATGCATGTCGTTTAAGTTGTCGACGATAAAGCTCATCATTTTAGGAGCGCTTCCTTTAATTTGCCAATGATTTTGCGCTCGGCGCGCGACACGAACATCTGACTTACGCCGAGGATTTTGCCCGTTTCCGCCTGGGACTTGCCCTGCATGAACCTTAAAGATATGACCTTCTGTTCTGTGGGGTCGAGCTTTTTGATTTCGGTGCGGAGCGCGTCGGCATCCTCGAACCTTTCAAAGGACGAGGCGTCGTCGGCTATTACCTCGTATAAAGGCACGTCGCCGTCGCTGCCCTTGACGGGCGCGTCGAGCGACACGGGCGACTTGCTTTCCATAGCCTCGATGATATACTCTTCGCTTTCGCCGAGCATTTCGGAGAGCTGTTTTACCGTAGGTTTTGAGCCGTGCTCCTTATAGTAATCGTTTATTGCCGACTTTACCCTCGCCGAGAGGGCATAAATTTTTCGCGGCAGACGGACCGAACGGGAATAATCGCGGAAATAATTGCGTATTATGCCCGTTATGGTGGGAGTTATGTACGTTGTGAACTGGTTGCCGAGGTCAGGGTCAAACTTCTCTACGCCCGAAATGAGCGCTTCGGAAGCGACCTGCAAAAGGTCGTCGTACTCAACGCCCCTGCCCGCAAATTTTTTTGCGAGAATTTCGGCGACGTACATATAATTTTCTACGAGCTCGTTGCGTATTTTTTTATCGCCCGTGCGGCGGTATTCGCGGAACAGCTCGTTTGCCTTTTCGTTGGAAATCATACCTTTAAAACTACTTTTTTAATGGCGTCGCCGCTCTTTTCGATTTCGCATGACGAAACGAGCGCCGAAATGAGCGCGAGCGAAAATTCGTTTTCGCCCTCGCAGAGCTGACCCGCGTCCTCGCCGCAAACTTCGGCGACGACCCCGTCGGACGTGTGCAGAATAATCTGCGCGCCGCCGAAGCCGCAGTTTTTCAATATAAGGCAGCTTTCGGTCACGCTGACTTTAAAATCTTCGGTCGCGTCGATGTCGAGGTCGGCAGCTGCGCACACGCCGCCCACGGCGAGGCGCACAGCCGTAAAATATTTGCTGTCATCGAGCGAAAAACTTATCATGAAATCTTTCATCATTCAAGCCCCACAAGTTTATCGAGCGCGCAAATTTCAAACAATTTTCTTATGCGCGGTTTAAGATTTTTAACGACGAGTTTGTGTCCGTCGGCGGCGAGCGTTTTATATACCTTTACAATGCCGCCGAGAATGGTGCTGTCGATAAAATCGAGTTCGGCGCAGTCGAATACGACGTCGCACTTATGCCTGTTGTAGTGGCTGAAAATTACGGCGTCGAACTCTTCGTAAGACGACGCGTCCACCTCGCCGCCGAGCGCGACGACCATTGTTCCGTCGCCTTCGGAGACGACCTGAATTTTATGTTGCATAAAATTTTCTCCCGTTTGATATTTGCAAATTTTGTTTACACAATATATATAAACATTTAAAAGCCCGACAAAACCCGAGCCGTACAACTTTTTGCCGCGCATAAAAATAAATAAATTTATTTTTATGCGCGGCAAGTTTTAAATATTCACCTGTTGCGCCCCGCGGGCGAATTTTATGCACAAATAATTCATTTGACAAAATGCCCGAACTATGGTATAATTTTCCTAAATACATACAGATAATCGGGCAGACGCCCGAATTCAGAAAAATAAATGGAAGTGATTTGATTTGGATTTTAATGCAGCTAACTTAATCGTAAAGTACTCACACAAGATATCGGAGCTTGCAAAGATTGAGCAGGCCGACAGGATTGCCCCCGAACTATATGACAGATACGACGTTAAAAGGGGATTGAGAGACAAAAACGGCAGCGGCGTTTTGTGCGGGCTGACCGAAATTTCGGAAGTTACCAGCTGGGACACGATAGACGGCGTTAAAACGCCCATTCCCGGTATGCTTTATTACCGCGGCTATAACATAAAAGACCTTGTTGCCAACTGCGTGAGGGAAAAACGCTTCGGCTTTGAAGAGACGACTTATCTTCTTCTCTTCGGCTCCCTTCCCACGAAAAGTCAACTTAAATCTTTTTCGGAAATGCTCGCCGAATTCATGGTTCTGCCCCGCAACTTCGTGCGCGACGTCATAATGAAGAACCCTTCGAGCGACATAATGAACATGCTCGCGCGGTGCGTGCTGTCCCTTTACAGCTACGACCCCGACCCCGACAACATAATGGTTTCAAACGTTCTCCGCCAGAGTCTGCAACTCATAGCGCAGTTCCCCATGCTGGCGGCGTACTCCTTCCGCGCGTACAAGTATTACGATGTAAGCGACGCCTCCCTTATAATCCACAAGCCGCTGACAGAATATTCCATGGCGCAGAATCTGTTACATATACTGCGCAAGGACAGCAAGTTTACCGATTTGGAGGCGAAAGTGCTAGACATCTGCCTTACCCTCCACGCAGACCACGGCGGCGGCAACAACTCGACCTTTACGACCCACGTGGTAACTTCGTCCGGCACGGATACGTACTCCTCCACCGTCGCCTCGCTCGGCTCGTTGAAGGGCCCCAAGCACGGCGGCGCCAACATCAAGGTAAAGCAGATGTTTGCCAACATCAAAGAAAACGTATCCGACTGGAAGGAGAGCACGATACGCAGCTATGTGAACAAGATTTTAAGCAAAAAAGCCTTCGACAGGAGCGGGCTTGTATACGGTATGGGGCACGCCGTTTACACCATTTCTGACCCCCGCGCCGAGGTTTTGAAGCTTTACGCGGGCAAACTCGCCGCCGAAAAGGGGCGCGAGGACGAATTTGAGCTGTACAACACGGTGGCGAAAGTCGCCTCCGAACTCATTCAGGAACAGCGCAACACGGATAAGCCCATAAACCCCAACGTCGACTTCTATTCGGGATTTGTATACTCCATGCTCAACATACCCGACGCGCTTTATACCCCCCTGTTTGCGATAGCCAGAATTTCGGGCTGGTCGGCGCACAGAATCGAAGAGCTTGTAAACGGCAACAAAATTATCCGCCCCGCCTACCAATGCGTGCAGGACAGGCGCGAATACGTTAAACTGGAAGACAGAAAGTAATTTTCCCCCTTTCTTTAAACCGCGCGCGGGCGCTTTTATGCGCCCGCGCGCAGTACTTTTTTATGTTTAAATACAACCTTCGCCTCGGCATCTGTTAGGGCGAAGGTTGTAAATTATTAAAGAAAGGTTCAAAATCTTACTTAATGTCCTGACACAAAATATAATTTGTATCTACGTCGAGCACCTTGCAAAGGTTTGCAAGCGTATCGAGCGCAGGCAACTTTTTCCCATGTACATAACAAGAAATCTGCGATTGTTTGACGCCTATTTTTTCGGCGAGTTCGCCTTGTTTTAGTCCGCTCTGCAATATCGCTTCCGCCAATCTATTTTGAATTTGTTCTAATGTAATCATTATTTCACCGCTTTTTTTATTGATTATAATATCCGATAGATATATTTAGCTTGACTTATATCTAATAGATATATTATAATAAAAACAAAAAGAGGTGTTTATTATGCAAGGCGAAAGCGATAAATGTTATGCATGCAGGGAACTTCAAAGATTTTACACCAAGGGTACGACGAAATTCAACCAGACCAAATATGGCAGGTGTTGCAAGTCCGACAAAATAGTGTATATTCACGAAAGCTGCGAGTGCTTTGTGCGCAAACCGCAAATTAAAAAGAGGCGCAAATATATGCTTGAACTATGCCTCAACGATTTGCTGACCGAAATATCCGAAATACGCAAAATTTTGGAGGCTGAAAATGAGCGGGAAGACGTGCAGTAACTGCCGCATGTGCGCGAGGGTTTACCGAAAATTTTATTTGTACAGCAAATATAAATTGCTTTACTGCACATATGCGCAGGCGATTACCAAACCAAACGACACCTGCGGGCAGTGGCAAAGAAAACCTTACCGCCCTGACATCGACCTGTCGCCCCAAAGGTTCGACGCTGCCGTAAAGGACATCGAGCGCATAAAACAAATTCTGAAAGAATAAGCG
>DVHK01000085.1 GCA_018712135.1 Candidatus Coproplasma avicola
GAAAACTATGTCGTTTAATTTTCCGATCTGTTCGAGGTACATGTCCTTGCCGTGAACGCCGACGAACACCTCCTCCACCGTTCCGCCGTGGATTGCATAGACGGAAACCTTATCCATATCGCACACGGAGACATAGGCGATGAGCGCGGCTATCCTTAAAGCCTGCTCCGCCTTGCGCCCCTTGCCGTAATCCATCGAACGGCTGGCGTCGATATAGATGCGGGTGTGCATCTGCCTTTCGTCGAGGAAGAGCTTCAAATACAGCTTTTCAAACCGCGCGAAAGCGTTCCAGTCGATTTTCGTGATGTCGTCGCCGGCGATATAGTCGCGGTAGTCGGCAAATTCGCACGACGAACCGAAGTTCCTCGTGCGGTGGTTGCCGCCGAACAGACCCGCTATATTGTTTTTGATGAGTATCTGCAAGGTTTCGACCTGTTGCAGAAACTCCTCGTTGATGACGAACTTAGCCATTGTTATTTATTCTTTTTGGTCTGCTTGATAAGGAGAGCTATTACGTCGTCTATGCCGAGGTGGTCGTTGACGGCGTTGAAATTGATCTTTATTCTGTGGCGCAGAACGGGGTATGCGAGGGCGTCGATGTCCTCGTAAGACACGTTGTAATTGCCGTTCATGAGCGCGCGCACTTTTGCGCAGGTGATGAGGTTCTGCGCCGCGCGGGGGGATGCGCCGTATCTGATGTACTTGTGCGCAACTTCCGGCGAGGAATCCAGCTCCGGATGGGTATTGGAAACGAGGTTCATGGCGTAGGAGAGCACTTCTTCTATTACGGGAACGTGCTTTGAAAGCTCCCTCATTTCGAGAATGGTTGCCCCGTCCACGACGGCGGTAGCGTTTTCAGCCATGGTTATCTGGGTCATGTTGACTATGTCGGCGAGTTCCTCGACCGAGGGGAACTTCATTATGAGCTTGAACATGAAGCGGTCCATCTGCGCTTCGGGCAGGGGGTATGTACCGTCCTGCTCGATGGGGTTTTCGGTGGCGAGGACGAAGAAAGGCTCGGACATAGGATACGTGGTATCGCCGACTGTGACGTTGTGCTCCTGCATGACTTCGAGCATCGCCGACTGGGTTTTGGGCGTTGCGCGGTTGATTTCGTCGGCGAGGATGAGGTTGGCGAAAATAGGACCGCGGCGGAAAACCGTGTTCATTTTGCCGTTTGCATCCTTTTCGATGACGTTTGTACCTGTTACGTCCGAAGGCATGAGGTCGGGCGTGAACTGGATACGCGAGAAGGGCAGCGAGAGCGCTTTGGAGAACGAACGCACGAGCCTGGTTTTGCCGACGCCGGGAACGCCTTCCAAAAGGACGTTGCCGCCCGCGATTATGGCGGTTATAACGCTGTCTACAATCTCTTCCTGACCTACGACGTCCTTGCGGATTTCCTGCTTGATGTCGGAAATAGCCTGGCTGAATTTTTTAACCTTTTCCAAATCTTCCATGATGTTTTCCTTTATTTTCCTTTTTTATATTTGCTTATATACTGCGGCTTACGCAAAATCAGCGCGCCAAAAGTTTTTAATTTTGTCCCTCGCTGTCGGAGTTTACCTTGGTGAGAGCGTCGAGGTAGGCATTTATCATCTCGATATATCCCGAAGGAATGCGTTCGCCGTCGGATATGTACGAAAGAATGATGCTGTTATATTCGTCGAGCAGTTCGCCGTATTTGACATAAGATTCCGTTCTGTAATCGTAAATTTCGGAATCGCTTGCGACGAGGTCGTCGCCCCTGCCCGCGCCGCCGCCGGAAGGATCCTCTTCTCCGTCGTCGTTGTCATCGTTGCCGTCGCCGGGGACGACGTCTTCGATAATCTCGCCGAGGTCGGGCATTTCATCGTCGGAAATTTCAAAAGTTTCCTGCAACGCATCGATTACATACATGCAGATGTCCCTGTTTTCGTACTGATAAGTAATCTGCACGGTTATGCCGGAAATATTTTCGGTAATGGCGCTGTTTGCCGCCGCAAGAAGAGCGGCTTTGTCGTCATCTTCCGAGGCGCCCTCTCCGCCGTTTGCAGTCGAAGCCGAGAGCAAACCGTTTGAAAGATTGAATATCGCCGAATACAACCTGTCGTCGACGGAGACGCCCGACTGTGCGAGCGAGGCAACTATCTGCGTTGAATATGCCGCCAGTTCGAGCGAAAGGTCGGTATAAGTCATTTCGGCGGTCGCCTCAGCCGTGTAAGCATTTGCGAAAATTTGAAGAGACGTGCGCGTGGTGGAAACCGTGAGCGAAGCGATATGTATGCCGAGTTCGGTGAGAGAATCGGCGTCAGCACCCGAATTGAGCGCGAGACCTATCGGCTCGGCAGTTATTATTGCGTCGGTTGCCGCGTCGATGTCGACCATGCTCCGGGTTACGAGCGATACGATTTCTCTGCGGGGAAGTTCGATCGTTGTCTGGCTTTCGTCGTCGTATATGGTGCCTAAAATGCCGTTGAGTTTGTTTAACGTGACCTGCTTGGGTCCATCCGCCATAGATGAAGAGTTAACATACCTTATCAAATAATTAAGACTTTTAACAACATCATCACCCATTGGCTGTGTCATTTCTACATCCATTGCTGACACAACAATAGCTGATGAAAACAGCCCCACAGCAACAATAGCTGCGACCGAGCATTGCCACAAGCGTTTGAACTTTATATTTTTTGTACCCGCAGCCGAAAGGCGCGCGGAAGTGTCGCTGCGCTGAATGACGACCATGGGCTCTTGGGACGAGCTGAACGCAACCATGGTCTGCACTTTTTCGTTCATGCCGAGGGCGCCGTCTACCCTGCGCGCAATCTTTTTTTCTGTGGGGCGAAGTATAAAAAACGTTACGCCCCCCGCTATCGCAAAAGCGCCGATGCCCGCGCCGATATATATGCCGACGTTGAGCGAAATGCCGCTGAGCGTGAAAGCGAGCAACAACGCGCCGACGAGGATAAGCCCCGCAGCCAATCCCGCCACGGCGCTTTCGATTATGGCATGTGCCCAGATTTTGTTTTTGAATTTCTTAAAATCGCCGTTCATAAGTTAAACTCCGTATTTTATTTGCCGATGAATTAGTGCGGCGAATTGAATAAATTTAGCATAAAAAATCATAAAGCCGCATAACTTTGGCTGCATAATTGCATAAAGCAAAAATTTATGCTATCGTTATTCATTTAATGATTATACTATCATTACACCGTTTAGTCAAATGATTTTTAATCCGTCGACATTGATTTTCATTATCTTTACATTAACTTTGGCTTATAATATAGTTTAATATTGTCATTTACGCGGGCGGAGGCATGTTGCGCACGCGCTCAGGCAGGTTAAAATTTTACATAAATTGTCAATCCATATGTTTGTAACTTACATTTTTCCGACAGCTTTCAGATGCATTGAAACTTCAAGGCGTGTTTGCGGTCAGATCGCTGCAATACCGGCAAACCGCCTTCGACAGACCATACCGCAGGGTCTTAAAGCCGACTGTGTTAAAATCTTTATAACCGTATTTATTATATAAACAACCTGCGGCACAAAAACCTGACATAGGATTTTTAAAAAGATTCAGCGGCGCGCGGAATTTATTTCCGCGCGCCGCTGAACCCTTTGCCGACATTTGGCAATTTTTATAGACTTTTGTCACGTCCGCATGACGGCAATTCTAATGCTTTTATATATACTTTAAAATATATACCGAAAATATATAACTACATTTGTGCCGCGCGCTACCTGCGGGCGTCGGGACGGACGAAAACAGGCAAAACGCTCTCCTGCGAAATTTTTTTATACAACGCGGGGCGGCGGTACGCATCGCCGCAGCACTCGGATAGCCTGTATTCGCGCAGAGCGTCCATATCAGCACAGGCGAGAAATATTCCCTCGCCGCCGTCGGCGAGAAGGATATTCATGTCGCCATTCTCCTTCCACGCCATTCCGTCGAACACGGACGAGCGGCCGTTGCAATCGGGCACGCCGTCGGGATAGTTGCACGTGGCAATGCACACCATGTTTTCAAACGCGCGGGCGCGGAGCAGGCTTAAACGGTTGACTTCCATCGGGCAGGCGTTTGGGACGAGAATGAGTTCGGCGCCCTGCAACATGAGCAGGCGCGCGCTTTCGGGGAATTCCCTGTCGTAGCATATCATGGCGCCCGTTTTAACTTCGCCAGCCGCTGTTTTAAGGTTGCACACACCGAAACCTTCGCCGCGCGAAAGATACTTTTCTGCCGCAAAGTCGCACGTGTGCACCTTTGCATATCTGAGCGCGCGGTTGCCGTTGCAATCTATGAGCACGACGGTATTGCAGAACGCGCCCTCCCGCTCTTCAAGCAGAGTTACCGCCGCGGCGAGATTGAGGGAGCGGGCGGTTTGCGAAAGGGTGCGGACGTAAACCCCGTCGACCGACTGTGCGTATTTTGCCCATTCATGCCTTTCAAGGTTAAGCACGCCGTAGCCGCAGCTGAACATTTCCGGAAAGACGATTATGTGCGCGCCCATATCTGCCGCTGCGCGGCATGCCTGAACCGCCCTTTCAAGGTTTTTATCCGACCCGCCGCAGGGAGAAAGCTGGGCGAGCGCGATTTTCAGACTTTTCATATTTTAAAAATTAACTTTCATGGCGGAACGTTTAAACAAGCCGCTCCATTCATATAAAAATAAGTTCAGAAAAATATTTGCGCATTGAAATATTTGCGCATTGAACGGGCGCCCTCCGCCTTTTTAAATTGCAACAAACACAATTTAATAAATATATGTAAGAAATTCCTTAAACAGTTCAGCATTATATTTCAAACGGTAAGGAAAAAATACGGACAGGGAGCCGCGCACGCATTATCGGTTTAATTTAAAAAGCCAAAATTACAAATCAGACAGCCATGGTTTTGCAAATTTGCGACAATTTCGCGCTTTATGTTGCGTAAGGAAAGTAAGATATGCCCGCGTATCACCGTTTTATGACGGCGATACGCGGGCGAAAATTTGCTTTAAAATTTATTTGGCTTTGGGCACGATGCGTTCCTTGCCGCCCATGTAGGGACGGAGAACTTCGGGAATGAATACCGAGCCGTCTGCCTGCAAATGATTTTCGAGGAAGGCGATGAGCATTCTGGGGGGCGCGACCACCGTGTTGTTCAGGGTGTGCGCAAACACGTTTTTGCCCGTCTTTTCGTCCTTATACTTTATGCCGAGGCGGCGCGCCTGGGCGTCGGTTAAGTTAGAGCAGCTGCCCACTTCAAAATAGCCCTTGCGGCGGGGAGACCACGCCTCTACGTCTAAGCTTCTGTATTTGAGGTCGGCGAGGTCGCCCGAGCAGCATACGAGGGTGCGGCAGGGTATGCCCATGGAGACGAACAGCTCTACTGTGTAGTTCCACATCTTTTCGTACCAGCTGTCGCTCTCCTCGGGCTTGCAGATGACTATCATCTCCTGCTTTTCAAACTGATGTATGCGGTAAATGCCCCTTTCCTCTATGCCGTGGGCGCCCTTTTCCTTGCGGAAACAGGGCGAATATGACGTGAGGGTCAGAGGAAGGTCGCTCTCCTTCAAGGTGGTGTTCATGAACCTGCCTATCATAGAGTGTTCGCTCGTGCCGATGAGGTAGAGATCTTCACCCTCGATTTTATACATCATGCCGTCCATCTCTTCAAAGCTCATTACGCCCGAAACGACGTCCGAACGAATCATGAAGGGCGGTATGCAGTAGGTGAAGCCTTTATTTATCATGAAATCGCGCGCGTAGGCGAGTACGGCGGAATGAAGGCGCGCGACGTCGCCCAAAAGGTAGTAAAAACCGTTGCCGCTCGTGCGGCGCGCGGAGTCGAGGTCTATGCAGCCGAGGTTTTCGAGAATGTCGAGATGATAGGGTACCTCGAAGGGCTTTTCTTCGGGGGTGAGATAGGTATTCCACTGAACGTTGCAGCTGTCGTCTTTGCCGATAGGCACATCGTCGGCAATGATGTTGGGAATTGCCATCATGTCCTTTTTGATGCGCGCCTCGACTTCGGCGGTCTGCTTTTCGATTTCGTCGATGCGGTCGTTGTTGGCTTTGGATTCTGCCTTTGCCGCCTCCCCTTCCTCCTTTTTGCCCTCGCGCATGAGCGTGCCTATGCGCTTTGCAAGGGCGTTGCGCTGCGCGCGGCGGGCGTCGCCCTCCTGTTGGAGCGCGCGGCGGCGGGCGTCGAGTTCGATTACCTCGTCTACGAGGGGAAGCTTATTGTCCTGGAATTTCTTTTTTATATTCTCCCTGACTTTGTCGGGATCGGTGCGAATTAAGTTGATGTCTATCATAAATTATACCCTTTGTTTTTTTGGTCGAAAATATTATACGCCAAAATGCGAGTTAATGCAAATGAAATTGCCTTTATTTAATTGAAAAAAGAGCGCGCATATGGTATACTTATGATGAGTATTTTTATTTCAATATGCATACTTTAATTATTAAGGATAAACGATGAGTAAAATTTACTTTAACCGCAGGGAGCCGCAGGACGAAAACTCCAAGCCCGACGGCGCGCAGCAGGGCGGCGCGCAAGGCAAAAGCGAGGGCGGCGAAACCATTTCGGTGAGAATAAAAAACAAATCGGGAACTGTGCAGCCTGAGATGTTCGACGAGATTGCCGCCGCGGAAGCCGTGGCGGACACCTCCGATGCGGCGGCGGAAAACAAAACGCCCTGCGAGGAGAGCGGACAGGAGGCGAAACCCTCGCCCGATTTCGATAAACAGAAGATAATCAAATATTTCAAGCGCCACCCCAACAAGGCGGTGAGCAGCGGAAAACTTGAAAGATACTGTCCCGACCTCGACAAGGGGCTGACGCAGAGGCAGGTAGAAAACAGGTTCAGGCAGTTTGCCTTTAACGACACAAACAAAAAATACACAAAATCTTACGCGAGCATATTCATAGGCAACATATGCACATTCTTTAACCTGCTTTGCCTGTGCGCGTTCATTGCTCTTCTCCTTGCGGGAACGACGGGATTTACCAATTACCTTGTAATTGTAATAACGTCGGCGAACATAATACTCGCAATAATTCAGGAGATACTTGCAAAGCGTTCGATAGATAAGCTTTCACTGCTCGCCGTGTCGACCTCAAAAGTTGTGCGCGACGGCGAAGTTATTGAAATTCCGTCATCGGAGATAGTGCTCGACGACGTACTCATTTTAGAGCTGGGAAACCAGGTACCCGCCGACTGTATCCTGGCAGAAGGCAGCGTTGAAGTAAACGAAAGCTTGCTTACGGGCGAATCGGTTGCGATAAAAAAACAAGTCGGCGACATGCTGTACGCAGGCAGCTTTATCTCTTCCGGCAACGGAAAGTTCCGCGTTGAAAAGGTGGGCAAGGAAACCTACCTTGAAAAGCTGACGGCAAAGGCGAAAAAATACCGCAAACCCAATTCCGAGCTGATGAACTCGACCAAGATGATAATAAAGGCGGTCGCCTGCCTTATAGTGCCCATCGCCATAGGCATGTTCTTCACGACGTACAATGCCGACATTTCGGAATCCCAGATGAGCGGCGTATTTGACTACATATTCCCTGCAAAAGTCAACTACGCCATACAGCGCACCTGCACGGTGGTAATCGGCATGATACCTTCGGGCATGATGCTGCTCATAACAGTGGCGCTCGCCATAGGCGTTTTAAGGCTGGCGAACAACAAAACGCAGGTGCAGGACATGTATTCGCTGGAAATGCTGGCGAGAGTAAACGTTTTGTGCCTCGACAAGACGGGAACCATAACCGACGGGCGCATGCGCGTAAACGACTGCGTAATTTTAAACACCGTCGGAGAGTATTCGCTGGGGGATATTATGGGGTCTATGCTGGCGACCCTCAACGACAACAACCAAACTTCGATGGCGCTTTACAACCACTTCGGACACAGCGACGCGCTTTCGCCGACGGCTAAAATTCCCTTTTCTTCCAAAATTAAGCTTTCCGCCGTCACGTTCGAGGACGTGGGAACGTTCGTTATGGGCGCGCCCGAATTCGTGCTTAAACCGCTGCCCGCGAAGGTTGACAGAATAGTAAAACAGTATGCGCAGATGGGCTTGCGCGTCATAGTGCTTGCGCACTCCCCCACACCCATCGTGGGCGACAAACTGCCCGCCAACTTGAAACCCGTAGCCATAATTTCGATCGCCGACAACATCCGCGAGGACGCCGTGGATACGATAAGATGGTTCCGCGAAAACGACGTTGCCGTCAAAGTAATTTCAGGCGACAACCCCGTGACAGTTTCGGAAGTTGCGCGCCGCGCGGGCATTGAAAATGCAGAGAAATATATATCGCTCGAAGGACTGAACGACAAGGAAGTTGAGAGCGTGGCAAACACCTATACCGTGTTCGGCAGGGTTACGCCCGAGCAGAAAGCCATACTCATACGCTCGATAAAGAGCGCGGGCAACACTGTTGCCATGACGGGCGACGGCGTAAACGACATTCTCGCGCTTAAAGAAGCCGACTGCGCGATTTCGGTAGCCTCTGGCAGCGAAGCTGCGCGAAACGTAAGCCACCTCGTGCTCATGGACAATAACTTTGCCTCCATGCCGAAGGTCGTGGGCGAGGGCAGAAGGGTTATCAACAACATTAAAAACTCGTCGTCGCTGTACCTGATGAAGACGCTGTTCACGGCCATACTCGCCGTTATATGCATGGCGATATTGCAACAGCCCTACCTGTTCATGCCGAGCAACATGCTGCTTTTGGAACTGTGCATAATAGGCATACCCTCCACCGCGCTTTCGCTGCAACCCAACAAGGAGCGCGTGCAGGGCAAGTTTATAACCCACGTGATGAGCCGAAGTATTCCGGGCGCAATACTAATGATATGCAGCGTTATGGCTATGTATATAGTGTGCGTGAACGTGCCGGGATATCAGGAATATATGGTACCCATGTGCATGATGGCGATGACCTTTGCGGGGCTCGTAATGCTTCTGCGCGTGTGCCAGCCGCTCAACGTTTACAGGTTTTTGTTGTTTGATCTGATGGTGGGACTGACAGCCATGGCGCTGAGTGTTCCGTTTTTGGGCGACATGCTGTATAAAGTAAGCGACACGGTTAAATGGTCGACGCTGCATTGGGATTCGACAAAGCTTTTAATACTCGCCGTGACGGTTGAAGCGGCTTTCCCCATATCCAACGGGCTGATAAAGCTGATGCAGATACTCATGCCGTCGTCTACGGGCAAAAAACCAGACGTGCTTGACATACGGCGCAACTTTTAATTTTAAGACCGCACTTTAATTTTTAACGTAATTTACAGCTGACCCCGCCGCAATGCAATTGCTGCGGGGGTTTTTGTTGCTGTACTTTGCGCATAGCTTTGGGAAAGGGGCGTTAGATCAAGTAACGCATTTGGAAGGGGGCTTCACGGACTACGGCGCGTACATTTTAGGCAAAGGAATGGTCTACCCCTCCTTTAATTCCTCCCCTAAGCAAGGGGAGGATTGAAAAATAGATTTCTCCATGCGCCGCCGCCCGAAACGGGCGGCGGCTTAGTCGAAATGACA
>DVHK01000086.1 GCA_018712135.1 Candidatus Coproplasma avicola
CGTGTTTTTGTGCGTTTATAAAAGGCGCAATTATCTGTCCGAATATTTTGAATTGACCCTCATGGCGTTGAGTATGGCGAGCACCGCAACGCCCACGTCGCCGAACACCGCTATCCACATATTGGCTATGCCGAATGCCGAGAGGATGAGTATGGCAACTTTTACGGCTATCGAAAAGATTATGTTCTCCATAACTATCGCCATAGTCTTTTTTGCAATGCGCTTTGCAAGCGGAATGCCTTTAAGGTCGTCTTTCATGAGCACTATGTCGCTCGCTTCAATCGCCGCGTCGCTGCCCGCGCCGCCCATTGCAATGCCTATGTCCGAACGCATTAGAACGGGCGCGTCGTTTATGCCGTCGCCAACAAAGCACAGCGCGTCGTTTTTATTCTTTTGGGCGAGCAGTTTTTCAACCTCTTCAACCTTGTTCTGGGGAAGAAGGGAAGCCTTATAGCCCGTCACGCCTATCTCTTTTGCCACGCTCGCGGCAATTTTCTCGTTGTCGCCCGTCAGCATAATTGTCTTGCAGCCCATATTATTGAGCTCGCCTATCACCTGCTTTGTCTCTGGCTTTATCTCGTCGGCGATGAGAATGGCGCCCATATATGTGCCGTTCTTTGCCACATATACCACGGTGCCCACGCCTTCGGGTGTGGAATACTCAATGCCGTTTGCCGCCATAAGCTTTTCGTTGCCGCACAAAATTTTGTCGCCGCCCTTTTCGGCTATTATGCCCTCGCCCGCAACGTTGGTAAGTGTGTAACCGCCCTCGGTCTGCTTGCCGCAGCGCGCGACGATCGAGCGCGCAATGGGGTGGTTTGAGTCCTTCTCCGCAATGGCGGCGAGGCGCAGAATTTCTTCCGCTTTGTCTTCGGGGACAATGCTTGCCACGGCAAAGTTGCCTCGTGTCAGCGTGCCCGTCTTGTCGAACACAAAGGTGTTCGCCTTGCTGAATTTTTCAAGGTAGTTAGAGCCCTTAATTAATATGCCGTATCTCGACGCCGCGCCGATGCCCGCAAAGAAGGATAGGGGTATGGAAATGACCAGCGCGCAGGGGCAGGAAACTACGAGGAAGCTCAGCGCCCTGTAAACCCACGTCGACCATTGCCCCGTGACTATGCCGGGGATAACCGCAAGCAACAGCGCCGCGGCGCACACAATGGGCGTGTAGTATTTGGCGAATTTGGTAATAAAGTTTTCCGCCTTGGATTTCTGCGATGAGGCGTTTTCCACAAGTTCGAGTATCTTTGAAACGGTAGAATCGTAAAATTGCTTTCTAACCTTTACTTCGAGCTGGGATGTCAGGTTTACGCAGCCGCTTATAACCTCGCCGCCCGCATCAACGTCGCGGGGCAGGCTTTCGCCCGTCAGCGCTTTTGTGTCCAAAGTCGATTGCCCCCGTACTATCACGCCGTCAAGGGGAACCTTTTCGCCTGGGTTAATAAGTATTGTGTCGCCGATTTTTACTTCGGAAGGGTCAACTTTCTCCGTTGTACCGTCGGCGCGTACAAGGTTTGCGTAGTCGGGGCGTATATCCATCAGTGCGGAAATAGATTTCCTCGACTTACCCGTGGCGTAGCTTTGGAACCATTCGCCCACCTGGTAGAAGAGGAGCACGGCGCACGCCTCGTCAAAGCCTTCAATCTCCTGTCCGGTTACACCCCTGTATATTGCCAGGGCAAACGCTCCCAGCGTCGCCACGCACATCAAAAAGTTTTCGTCAAATACCTGCCCGTGGGAAATATTGCGCACCGCCCTCCATAAAATATCGTACCCTATTATAAGGTATACAACAAGGTATAAACAGAAGGGGAACACCCACGCGGCGGAACCTGCGAACACGCCGTCTAAGACTATTATTTTATCCGTTATCAAAATTGCAAGAAAGAGCGCCAGCGCGACAACAATGCGTATAAGGTTTTTTCTGTCCTTGCGCGATAAACTCAAATTTTTCATGATTTTTCTCCCGATATAGAGCCGCCGTATTCGCGGCGGCGAATATTTATGACGTCAGCGTATAATTTTGCAGTCGGGTTCAACCTTTCTGCACGTCTTTACAACCTGCTCCATAATGCCGTCAAATTTTTCTTCGTCGGCTTCTATCGTCATTTTCTGTGCGATAAAGCTTACGTTTACCGACTGTACGCCGTCGATCTTCGCGATCGCGCGCTCCATTTTGGCGGCGCAGTTTGCGCAGTCCAGGTCTTCAAGTTTAAATGCCTTTTTCATAATAATATAATCTCCTTAAAAATTATTTTTATTTATCCCGCGCGCAGCCTTGCTGTTTGTAATGCATTGGTGCGGGTTATTTGCAGAATTGATTAATTGTATTATTGAGTAAATATTCAAATAATATTCTTTAAAAAACAGGGCAATGCCCTGATTTTTTAGGGGTGGAGGGGGGATTGCCCTGCGCATATGGCGCGGTTATTTGCCCTCGTTTACGTGCGTGAGCCCGTATTCAAGTATTTTGGTCACGTGGTCGTCGTCTAAGGAATATTTAACTTCCTTGCCCTCTTTTGTTCCCTTTACAAGCTTTGAAGAGCGCAGAACTCTCAGCTGGTGGCTGACGGCAGAATCGCTCATGTTTAGCGTCTCTGCAAGTTCGCCCACGTACATGTCGCGAATCTGCAAACAACTCAAAATTTTGACCCTCGTCGGGTCGCCGAACATTTTAAAAAGCCCCGCCAGGTCATAAAGCGTATCGTCGTCGGGCAGTATAGAAAGTATTGAGTTTTTGCCGTTTGTATCTGCCATGCCGTTCTCCTTACAATTGAATACTTCTTCAAATGTTCAATAATATTATATTCGTCCGTTTTGCATTTGTCAACTGATTTTCTGCGTTTTTTTAAAAAAGCGGGAGGGGTGTGCGCGGCATTTAAAAAGGCGCGTTCATTTTGCCAAAGGGAATAATAAATATTTTGCCGCCGCGGAGCGCGCATTGCTTGCGCGCTCCGCGGCGTATGCTGTATAATATCAAACGGGCGCAGCAAAAGCGCCGCATTAAAAGAGAGGTGCTTGATGTTCGGTCTGCTCGTCGCCATAATATATTTAAGTTTCGTAAGCCTCGGTCTGCCAGACTCGTTGCTCGGCTCGGCATGGCCCGTAATAAGCGCGCAGTTCGGCTCGCCCGTGGGTTACGCCAGCATACTTTCGGTAATAATCGGCGCCGGCACGATAGTTTCAAGCCTGCTCAGCGACAGGCTGACAAAAAAGTTCGGTACGGGGCTCGTCACGGCGGTTTCGGTCGCCATGACGGCGGTCGCGCTGCTTTTATATTCGTTTGCCACGCAGTTCTGGATGCTTGCGCTGTTTGCCGTGCCATACGGTTTGGGTGCGGGCGGCGTCGATGCCGCTTTGAATAACTACGTCGCCCTGCATTTGAAGAGCCGCCACATGAGCTGGCTGCACTGTATGTGGGGCGTGGGGGCATCGATAAGTCCCTACATAATGAGCTACGCCATATCGGGCGCGGGCGGTTGGAGCAGAGGATATCTCATAGTTTCAATAATTCAGATGGTTCTGTCGGCAGCGATATTCATAAGCCTGCCGCTGTGGAAAAAGGCTGAAAAGCTGAACATATATAGCGAGCCGCGCGCAGAGGGCGATAAAAAACCCAGGGCCGCAACTGTAAAACTTGTCGATATCGTAAAAATCAGGGGCGCCGTCGCCTGCTTTTTGTGCTTTTTCTGCTACTGCGCACTCGAACAGACGACGATGCTGTGGGCGAGCAGCTACATGATAGTCCATAACGGCATGACCGAGGAGATGGCAGCCATGTTCGGCAGTCTGTTCTTTATCGGTATAACCGTCGGGCGCGGGCTCAACGGTTTTCTCACATTCAAATTTTCGGACAGAGCGCTCATCCGCGCAGGATATGTGCTTATCGCCGTCGGCGTAGCGCTCGTCGCCCTGCCATTTTCTGACGTGCTGACCATAATCGGGTTCATAGTCACGGGGCTGGGCTGCGCGCCCGTGTATCCCGGCATAATTCATTCTACGCCCGCGCTCTTCGGCGCCGAAAAATCGCAGGCTATAATAGGTATGCAGATGGCGTTCGCCTACCTCGGCGGGCTGGCTTCGCCGCTGTTCGGCGCAATTGCGCAAGCGACTTCAACGGTATATATGCCCGTATATATCGCCGTCTTTCTCGCCATAATGATTGCCATGCACGAACTCATGGTGTGGCAGACAAAAAAGAGGGCGTAAAAATGCGTTCGGCGGCATAAATTGAGTTGCGCGCCGCGCCCCGCGGTGCTATAATATGCCCGCATATGAAAAAAGTTCTGGGCGCGGTAGCGCGCTTTGCAAAAAAAGAGGCGGTGCTGTGCATCGCAATATTGCTCGCCGTCGTTTCGGCGTTTATCGTGCCGCCATCGGCGCAGTACCTCGATTATATCGACTGGGACACAATAGCCCTGCTGTTTGCGCTCATGGCTGTCATGAAGGGCTTTCAGCGCGCGGGGCTTTTTTCTTTCCTCGCCAACAAGCTTTTAAAGAGGGCGGACAGCTCGCGCAAAATAATGGCGGTGCTCGTGTTCGCGCCCTTCTTTTTCAGCATGGTCGTCACCAACGACGTGTCGCTCATAACTTTCGTGCCCTTCGCCCTCATCGTGTTGAAGTCGGCGGGGCTCGAAAGGCTGGTCATTCCCACGGTCGTTCTGCAAACGCTCGCCGCCAACCTCGGCAGCATGCTCACGCCCATAGGCAACCCGCAAAATCTTTACCTTTTCAATAGCTCGGGCATGTCTTTCGGGCAGCTCGTTTTAATAATGCTGCCCTATGTCGCGCTGTCGGGTGCGGGACTGCTCGCCGCGCTGTTCTTCTTCAAATCGGCGCCCGTGCAGGGGGTGGAGGTAAACTCATCCCTCGGCAGCGCCTTTTCGCTCGGCTGGCCCGCGGCGTTCTTTGCCGTCTGCCTTCTTGGGCTGTTCAACGTCATTCCCACCCTCATAATAGCCGCCGCAGTGCTCGTCTTTCTTTTGATAGTCGACAGAAAAACGCTGTGCGCCGTCGACTATTCGCTGCTCGGCACGTTCGTCGCGCTGTTCATATTCATCGGCAATATAGGCAATATCCCCGCGTTCCGCGACTTTTTGTCATCGGTTATACACGGGCATGAAGAGCTCGTCGCAGTGCTCGCCAGCCAGGTCATGAGCAACGTGCCCGCAGCCCTGCTGCTTTCGGGTTTCTCTTCGGAGTGGGGCGCGCTCATAGTCGGCTGCAACATCGGCGGGCTGGGAACTCTCATCGCCTCTATGGCGAGCCTCATCTCATATAAATTCGTCGCGCGCGATTATCCCGGGTGGCGACTTAAATACCTTTTGCAGTTCACTGTCTATAACGTCTGTTTCCTTGCATTATTAATCTGTCTCAGCGTAGCTCTGTCTTACCTGTAATTGCAAAGTTTATGCGCGGGGGCGGCGGCTTAAAGCCGCCGCCCAGCGTCAAAAATATAAATTTTAATTGGGATATAATAAAGTATTTAATAAATCAATTGAGCCGCAACGAAAGCTGCGGCTCAATTGATTTATGGTGTTTAACTTAAATAAATGCGTCATTCCGACTAAGTGCGGCGTATCCGCACGCATGGAGAAATCTCACTTTATTTCTTGCTTTACTGATAGATTTCTCCACTCGCTGTCGCT